>JANTGJ010000148.1 GCA_024762975.1 Candidatus Krumholzibacteriia bacterium | reverse complement strand
CGCCGGCCGCAGGCCGGATCCTTCGGCCCGGAACGAGACCAGGCCCGCCTGTTCGGTTGGTATGAAATTCGAGGCTGCGCGACCATTGGTGTCGGTCATTGCGGATGCCGGGTCGAAGGAGCCGAAGCCGAGCGGATCGACGAGGAAATCGACTTCGTGTCCCGCCTCCCGGACCGAATTTCCATAGGCGTCGATGAGCTGCGCCGTCACGTCGACCGGCTGGTTGAAGGGACTGAGCGTACCGGGCAGGTCCAGATCCCAGCCGTCGACCGGGCCGGCCAGGGCCACGATGCGCAACGACTCTTCGCCGCTGCCCAGCGAATTGCCGCGTACTTCGAGCAGGCGGTTGGCGTACGTCGTGCTGGCACTCAGATCCAGCGCACCGGCCCCGCGAGCGGTCAGGTCCGCGAAGGCCCGGCCGTCAGCGTTGGTCGTGGTCGTGGCGACCTCGAAGGCGCCTGCGCCGCTCGAGGCATCGGTGACCACGAAAGTGACCGGCACGTCGGCGATCTTGCTCTCGTTCTCGCTGGCGTCGTAAAGCTGGGCCTCGATGGTGACCGCTTCCACACCATCGGCAACCAGGGTGTCACGTTCGGCGCTGAGCACCACCACGGTCGGCTGCGGGTCCAGAAACGCGACGACGATGCGACCGGCGATCGGGTCCTTGGCCGGCTGGGCCAGGTACACCCGCAGCACCTCGACCGAATCGTCGGTCATCCGGAACGAGGCATGTCCCTGCGAGAAATTCACAACGGTGGAGGTGTCGGCCAGGGCGGCGCTGGCGTAGAAGGCAGGCGTCCCGGTCGGCCCGGAGACGTCGTCCATCTTGCGGCTGGACAGTCGGAAGCCGTTCAGATTGTTGTCCACGTCGAACAGGTCGATCCGACCGGCGTCATCCACGGCCAGCAAATCCACACGAGCGAAAAACCAGCGGTCCTCCCCGGGCTGGGAAACCGTGCCGCGTACTTCCGGGATTTCCAGATCTTCCTCGTCCACGATGATCAGATGCGTTGCCCGTACGATCGAAAGGTCCAGTGTCCCGAGGTCCATGTCTGCCAGAGCGACACTGAACAGCTCGGTTCGCGGTACGTAGCCCGGCGCCTCGATGACCAGGCGGAACTCACCCGGTTCCAGATAGTAGTCGAATGCCTGTCCGGCCTCTTGGACCACGAAGGTATCGCGCAGAGCGCCGGTTGCCGCGTCGTAGAGTTTGGCGAGGCCCTCGGAAAACGGTCCTTCGAAGCCGATCCGCCCCGAAATCAACGGCGCGCGGGGAAGGACCAATTCGATGCCCGAACGGTCCTGGCCGAGGGTTACCTCGACGGTTTCTTCGATCTGCAGGTAGGTGTTGGCCGAGGCGGAGAGGGTGAAGGTGCCACTTTCGGCGGTGAAGAACTCGAAGGGTCCGCCGGCGGCGATGAAATCTCGCAGACCCAATTCGGAGCCATCCTCGGCGAGGAAGCGGACCGTACCCTGCTGGCCGGGACCACTCTCGAACGAGACGGTGCCCGAGATCGCCGTCTGTCGCTCGAGCAGGAAATCGAATCCCGAAACATCGATGCCGGCCGTTACCGCGAGACTACGGGAAGCAGCGAGGTAGGTATCGGCCTCAACGTCGATCGAGTAGTTCCCGGAATTCAGGACGTAGAATACGTAGGGCCCGCCCTGGGAGAAATCCCAGCGGTCGATCTCGAATCCCGTCGCGCCGCGCAGGATGGCGGTACCCGCCGCACCGGGTCCGGATTGATAGCCGATCGAGCCCCGGATCGCCGTGGCCCGGGGCAGGGTGACCGGTTCGATGGCGGTGGTCTCGCCGGCGACCACATCCACCGAAACTTCGGTCGGGAAGTAACCTTCTGCTTCGAGGGTCAGCAGATACGAGCCGGTGCTGAGGCGGCCCAGGGTCCAGTCGCGTTCGCCGGCCGCAAAGGTGGCATGCGATACGGGGCCGCCGGAAAGGTCGACCCGTTCGGCGCTGACGGTCAAGGCGGCGGTTCCGTCGTCACCGGGCAATATCGCGGAACCGCTCACGGTCCCGTTGGCGGGGTCGGGTTCGCCGTCACCATCGGAGTCGATCACCGAGAGGTGCAGGTTGCGCAGCAGGACTTCACCCGAGCCGCCGTCCAGACCGGCATTGTCCGGGGCGCTGTCGATGCCGTTCAGGCCCGCTTCGGCGCGCGAGGCAATCGCGACGGCGCGAACTACGGCGTGGGCCGGGACCGTTCCGGATGCGTCGGGATAGAGTTCGGACCAGGGCAAAGCGAACTCGGCGTTGAACCAGAACGGGAATCGCGCAGCGGACTTCGAACCCGTGTTGTAACCCTGTTTGGCCTGAAAGCCGCTGATCTCGACCACGGAACCGTCCGTGCCGGTGACCAGCACCGGGCGGGGCGCGGGGGCATCCGGGGCCACCGAGAAACCGCTATCGGCGGATCGGCCCAATACCAGTTCGAAGGCGCCGCCGGCCGGCATGCGATAGTTGCCGGCATATTCGGCCAGGCCGCCGGCAGATTCCGGGCCGATACCGCGGCCCAGATCCACATAGATCCGCAATGCGTCATCGGGGCCGAAATCCTGGTAGGTAACGGCAAGATAGAGGTTGTCCGCATCCCAGGTACACCACAGTCGCCGTACATTCGCCTGGCGAGTCGCGATATCGTCATCCGCGATGTCGTCGACGACAAGGTCCAGCGGATCCCAATCGGTGACGTTGCCTTGAATGACGCCGTCGACAGTGGGCTGGTGAAACGGTACGGCGGGCGCACGGCCGGCCACGAACGAAACGGCGATCAGGATCACGAGGGCTGGTCCGATCGCACACCGGGAATCAGGCAGGTACTTTTTCATAGTCGGTGCATTGAACCGGATTCGGGTGACGGAATCAACCATGAACGTATCCCGGAGCTGTTTTTTACACAGGGATTTCCTGGCAATCCTTGTTCATTTGAAGGTGTTGTCCGGCGCAATCAAACCGTGTACTATGCCGCGCATGAAATTTACGATACGAAATTTCCTGTCTCTGCTCCGTGGATCGGCGCTGTTGGTCGTCCTGTCGGCGGTGCTCTCGTGTGGCCACGCGGACCGTAGCCGGCAGGTCATCGTCTGGGAGCAGATGGATCCGCAGGAGCAACTCCTGTTCGATGAGCACGTGGAAGTCTTCCGCCAACGCCATCCCGAGTTCTCCGGTTTCGATATCCACCGGGTCCACTACCGCGTGGAGGATCTGCCGACCCAGTTCCAGACCGCGGCCATGGCCTACGGTGGACCGAATCTGGTCTACGGTCCGGCCGACAAGATCGGCCCCTTCCAGGTGATGGGGCTGCTGATGCCCGTCGAGGACCTGTTGCCGGCCGGGGAGATCGCCCGCTTCGATCCCGGAACGCTGCCGACGCTGGAAGGCAAGACGTGGGGTTTGCCCGATTATGTGGGCAATCACCTGACGCTGGTGGCGAACATGGATCTGGTGGACCACCTGCCGGTCGATACGGACGATTGGGTGAGCCAGCTCCGGTCCCTGACCAGGGATCTGGACGGCGATGGCAGGACCGATCAGTACGGCCTGGTCTTCAATCTGTTGGAACCGTTCTGGCTGGTCCCCTGGCTGGGCGGTTTCGGAGGTTGGGTGATGGATGAGCACGGCGTACCGACGCTGGGCAGCCAGGCCATGGTCGATGCGCTGGGTTTCATGTACTCGTTGAAGCAGATGCAGGTGATTCCGCGCGAATGCGACTATCCGCTGGCCGATACCATTTTCATGGAGGGCCGCGCCGCCTATATCATCAACGGCCCCTGGTCCTGGGAGGGGTACCGGGCGGGCGGCATCGATATTCGGTTGGCGCCGATTCCGAAGGTCGCTGCGACGGGGCTGTACCCGACGCCGATGACCAGCGCGAAGTGCTACTCGATCAATGCCTACATCGATGAGAATACGCGGGAATGTACCGCCGCCCTGTTGTCCTGGCTGACAAGTTACGAGGTACAGACCGAGTTGGCGCGCAAGATGAGTGTGCTGCCCAGTGATCTGGAAGCGCGCAAGCTGCCCGAGTTTGACACCGACCCGGTGATGATTGCCAGCCGTGACCAGATCGACAAGGGGCGGTTGATGCCGATCATTCCCGAGATGAGGGCGATCTGGGACGCGATGCGGCCGGGCTATCAGGACGTCATGAACGGCGCCAAGACTCCGGCCGAGGCCGCCCGGTTCATGCAGGATCGTGCGGTAACCTCCATAGAAAGGATGCGGGAGTAGTGAGGTGGAGTACGTGAAAACCGGATGGTTGCGGACCCCGGAACAGCGGTTGGCCTTCTGGTTCCTGCTTCCCACAGGCGTGGTGTTGCTGGGAATCGTGGTCTACCCGTTCTTTTTCAACGTGTATGTATCGTTGACGAATTGGAACATGTACCACTTCCGCAATCCCGAACTGAAGGGGTTCGTGCACTATACCCGCCTGTTGCTGGAACCTGACTTCCTGCGCATCTTCGGCAAGACGATCGCCTGGACCGTGATCAATCTGATTTTCCACTTCACGCTGGGACTGGGCGCGGCGCTGCTGCTGAACCGCAACCTGCCGGGCCGCAATCTGTACCGCGCGTTGCTGATCCTGCCCTGGGCGGTACCACAATACATTTCGGCTCTGACCTGGCGCGGCATGTTCAATGTCGAATTCGGGGCGATCAACCAGCTGCTGGGGATGATCGGCATCGAGCCGGTCGCCTGGTTCGCCAGTGAAGGTACCGCTTTCGCGGCGGCCTGCATCACGAATATCTGGCTCGGCTTTCCCTTCATCATGGTCATCGCCCTGGGCGGCTTGCAGAGCATTCCCCAGGAACTGTACGAGGCTGCCCGCATCGACGGCGCCGGCCCGGTACGGCGGTTTTTCCACATCACGCTGCCCATGCTCAAGCCCGTACTGCTGCCGGCGCTGATCCTGGGCACGATCTGGACCTTCAACAATCTGAATGTGATCTGGCTGGTGACCGACCAGGGATTGCCCGCGGACAAGAGCCACATCCTCGTAACCTACGTCTACAAGGCGGCCTTCTTCTATTACCGCTTCGGTTACGCAGCCGCCTTCAGTGTCTTCATCTTCCTGGTCCTGGCCGTCATCGTGCAGATGTACCACCGGGCCTCGCGCGAGGAGGCCTATTGATGAGACGCCCCCACCGACTGCGAACCCTGTGGAATCATGTCTGGGTGCACGCCTTGGTGTGGGCCTTCGTGATCTTTGCCGTTTTTCCGGTGCTGCAGGTCGTGGGCATCAGCCTGCGCCCGGGGGATCAGTTGTATGCCACCGAGTTCCAGCTCTTTCCCGACAACGCCACCTTCGAGGCGTACCGTGTCATGTTCACCGAGAAGCCTTTCCTGCTGTGGATGCGCAACTCGGTCATCGTTTCGCTGGGGACGGCGTTGATCGGCGTGGCTCTGGCCAGTCTGGGCGGTTTCGCGCTGTCCAGGTCGCGCTTTGCGGGTCGCGGAGCCGTGCTGCAGGGCATCCTGATGACGCAGATGTTCCCGGCCACGATGCTCCTGTTGCCCTTGTACCTCCTGATGCGCAAGCTGCATCTGGTGGACACCCTGGGTGGGGTGATGGTGGCCTACGTCGCGACCGCGCTGCCCTTCTGTATCTGGACCATGAAGGGCTACTACGACACGATCCCGGCCGACCTGAACGAAGCGGCGCTGATCGACGGGTGCTCGCCCTGGCAGGCCTATCTGCGGGTCACCTTGCCGCTGAGCGCGCCCGCGCTGGTGATCACCGCGCTGTTCAGTTTCATGACCGGCTGGAGCGAGTTCATGGTCGCGCGGGTGATGCTGACCAGCCAGGAGTTGATGACGTTGCCGTTGGGTCTGGAGTCGTTGTTCACGACCTACCAGACAGAGTGGGCCAACTATGCCGCCGGATCGCTGCTGGTCTGTATTCCGGTCGTGGTCCTTTTCCTGGTGTTGAACCGCTTCCTGATTTCGGGCCTGACCCTGGGCAGCGTGAAGGGTTGATCGCCAGCCGCAGTACGTTTCGGATCTCCTCGCCGCATCGTTGGCGCGGCGGAGATTCTCGTCTATTCTGGTCCTGATCCGTATCGAAAATCCGTTTCCCGAAAGGCTGGACCATGCGCGTGCGATTTGTTCCCCTGTTGCTGGCAGTGGCATTGGCGGCAGGCTGTGGCGGCGGCCGGAAAGCCGAGGATGCCGACGGCAAACTGCGGGTTGCGACGACCACGATGCAGATCGGCGATCTGGTCCGAGTGATCGGCGGGGACGACGTGCATCTGGATGTGTTGATGGGGCCGGGAATCGATCCGCATCAGTACAAGGCCAGTGCCGGCGATGTCGATCGTCTAAGCCGTGCCGACCTGATCATCTACAATGGGCTGCATCTGGAAGCGAAGATGGGCGAAGTCCTCGGGCGCCTGGGCAAAACAACCCTGGCCGCCGCCGAGGCCATACCCGAAGAGAATCTGATCACCCTGGACGGCGTACACGATCCGCATGTGTGGTTCGATCTCGAATTGTGGCGCTATGCGCTGGATGCGGTGACCGCCCGTTTGGTCGAGATGGACCCCGTGCATGCTGCGGCATTCCGGGAACGAGCGGCCGCCCACCGGCAGGCCATCACCGATTTGCATGCCTACTGCCGGGAGCGTGTGGCCACCATCGCCCCGGAGCAGCGACTGCTGATTACCGCGCACGACGCCTTCAACTACCTGGGCCGCGCCTACGGCCTGGAAGTCCGTGGACTGCAGGGCATCAGCACGGTAACCGAAGCCGGGACCGGTGACGTGCAGGATCTGGCCGCGTTGATTGCCCAGCGCAGGATCCCGGCGATCTTTGTCGAGACCTCCGTCTCGCCCCGGGCCATCGAGGCCGTGCGCGAGGCCGTGCGCGCCAGGAACTTCGAGGTCATCGTCGGCGGCGAGATCTACAGCGACGCCATGGGCGATGACGGCACCCCCGAAGGCACCTATTTGGGGATGGTGCGCCACAATATAGATACCATCGTCGACGCACTGACCGGAGCAGGACAATGAGCACCCCATCGCGCATCGGTGCCGTCGAAGTTACGGATTTGACGGTCGCGTATCGTGAACGTCCCGTGTTGTGGGATGTGGACCTCGAGGTGCCGCAGGGCAAGTTGATGGCCATCATGGGGCCCAACGGAGCGGGCAAGACCACCCTGATCAAGGCGATCCTGGGGCTGGTGCCGACCGCGGCGGGCCGCGTACTCATCCACGGCAAGTCGTACTCCGAGAATCGCGCGCTCGTGGGATATGTTCCCCAGCGCGGCAGCGTGGATTGGGACTTCCCGACCACGGTTCGCGACGTGGTGATGATGGGCCGCTATGGGGCTCTGGGCTGGATGCGTCGCCCCGGCAGAACCGAACGCGAGCAGGCCCACGCCGCGCTGGTCAAGCTCGGAATGGAGGACTTCGCCGACCGGCAGATCAGCGAGCTCTCGGGAGGTCAGCAACAGCGCGTATTCCTGGCGCGGGCACTGGTCCAGGAAGCGCGGATCTACTTCATGGACGAGCCCTTCCAGGGCGTGGATGCCAAGACCGAACGTGCCATCGTCGAACTTCTGAAAGAGCTGCGCGCCCAGGGCCGGACGGTCGTGGTCGTTCACCACGATCTGCAGACGGTGACCGAGTACTTCGATTGGGTGACGTTGTTGAATGTCCGCCGCATTGCCAGCGGTCCGGTGGCCGAGACCTTTACCGACGAGAATCTTCGCCTCGCCTACGGGGGGCGTGTCGAATTCCTGCAGCGCAAGGCACCGGCCGATCCGGGCCCGGACCAGGACGACCAGGACCACGGTTTGAGCGGCTTCGGGAGAATCCGGCCGTGAGCGCGGCGTTCGATCTGCTGCGCGAGCTGGTGACCGACTATACGTTGCGCACGGTTTCGCTCGGTTCGGCTTCCCTGG
>JANTGJ010000147.1 GCA_024762975.1 Candidatus Krumholzibacteriia bacterium | reverse complement strand
GGGCTACTGTAGGTTTTTAAAAATGTCAGGCTCCCGTATCCCCAGGAATGCGGGAGCCTTCGCTTGATTGTGTTTCTGCCAACCGCCGGTCCAGGCAGGCGCATCGCTCTATCTGTACAGCGCCTTCACGCCGTCCCAGGATTCCGCATCCGTAGTGACAACCGTTTGATTGATCCCGAATACGGGAAGTGAGAAATCGCCTGAGGAGGGAGAATAAGCGACCCACGGACCGACACTCTCACGGTCTCTTAAAAACGCTCCAGTGCCGTGCTCGCCACCCCAGAAGTTCTCCGACACAGGTCCGATGCGAATCTCTTTCGGGTCGGTATCGAAAACCATGCAAGTCAGGGTCAGCAGATGTACGATCCCACTTGCAGGAACAGGAATCGAAGGCATGAATGAGAACGCGTAGTCCGGCACCTCGATATGCGAAGCCGCGGCCTCCGAGTTGGGCGATACCTGCCCCAGTACGAAACCGGATTCCGGTTCGTGGATGGCTAGATAGATCGCCTCGATCAATTCGATCGGACGTTCGATGGGCTCATCCCAAGGCGCCGGTTTGAATTCGTAGTTATAGGGATTGGTCACCGTGACGTAGACATCGAATAGCGTCATCGGCTCGATGGTGATCGTAGCTGAGCCAGGATCCGAAGCCAGATCGGAATACAGCCCGATCTCGTTGTGGAAGGCCTGAGCCGGCAAAGGCAGACCAACTACAGTGAAGCAATACAGAATGGCCAGACAAGTGAGCTTTTGCTTGGTGCGCATGGGATCTTCCTCGATACGTGGGGATGAAATCAAGGTAGGGAGGGGGACCTCGGTAGGCAACTCACAAATGGAATCGAATCAATTGGCCGCAAGGTCGGGATCTCAGTATCTCGTCAACGCCTACCGGAAGGGTAGGAACAACAGCAGCCCGAAAGCCCCTAGCCTGGATCCACTACAGCTCCTGAACAATCTCGTTCGTAATCTCCACTCGATCCTTCAACATCGCCGACACCGAGCAGAACGTCCCTTCGGACAGCTCCACTGCATGCTCGATCTTCTTCAGCGGGATATCGCCCTTCACCCGGTAGGTCACGTGGATCTTCGTGTAGATCTTCGGATGCTTCTCGGCGCGCTCGACCTCGGCCGAGACCTCCAGCTCTTCGAGCGGCTGCCTCATCCGATTCAGAATCAGGGCCACATCCACTCCCGTGCAGCCGATCAGCGCGTGAATGACCAATTCCATCGGCGTGGCTGCCGTATCGGTACCGCCTCCGGACTCCGGCGAATCGGTGATGACTTCGTGGCCGGTGGCGGAGCGGTGCACGAAGCGCAGGCCTCCATCCCATTTCGCAGTGAACTTGCTCACATCGTTTCCTTCCGGGGTATCTATTTCAGCAGGCGAACACGCTTCGGCCCGTCCTCGCTCTCCATGCGTTTCATCAAGGCATTCACCTCGGCGCCGAGCAGAAAGATCAGTCCCGAGATCCACAGCCAGACCATCAGAATGATGACCGTGGCCAGCGAGCCGTACATCTTGTTGTACTGGGCAAAATTCTTCAGGAAGAGGCGGAAACCGCCCGAGGCCACAAACCACAGCACCGTTGCGGTCACGGCGCCGGGCAGGATCCAGCGGAACTTCTGTTTCGCCTCGGGCGCGATGTAGTACAGGATCGACAGCGCGGTGAGATTCAACATGAACGCCATCGGCAGACGCAGGTTGGTCCAGAAGCGGTTCGTCTCGCTCGCCATGCCCAGCCACTGGAACAACTGCTGGGTGATGTGCGGCCCGGTCAGGATGATGACCATCGCCAGCAGCCACAGCGCCGACAAGGTCAGAACCAGCACGATCGACAGGATCTTTTGCGTCACGATGTTGCGCCGGGGGCGGATATTGTAGGCGCGGTTGATCGTGGTAATCAGAGCCCCGATGGACATCGAAGAGCCCCACAAACCCGCCAACAGACCGAAGCTGAGCAACCCCTGGTTGGCGTTGGGTAAAATTCCGATCACGATATCGGTGACGTATTGTGCCGCTTCGGGAGGCATCTGAGTCTGTAGCTCTTCGAGCAACCGCGGTTGCAGACCCTGCGCCAGCGGGAAAATCGAGATCACGCTGAGTACGAAGATCATGAACGGAAAGAGACCCAGGAGCGCGTAGAACGCGATCTGCGCCGCCATTCCCATGACGTCGTCGTACCCCATCTCGCGTTGTAGGCGCACGAGAAAGAGCCAACTTCTTTTGGCTTTTCTGGATCGAGTCATGATCGCGAAATGATGGCGGCAAAACACCGGGAAATCAATACCCGATCCTGCTATATTGCCCAGGTACGATTCCCCGCGACATTCCATGGGCCACCCCGCGCCCCTCAGGAGGAGAAATGAAAGTCCTGCGCCCCTCTCTGTTCCTTGCCCTGACACTGCTCCTTACCCTACCGGTCCTGGCCGCGGAAGAGGCCGGGAAGGAGGAACCGGCGGCCGATCCAATCGCGGTCCACGAACTGCTGACGGCCGGCCCGGTGCCGATTCTCCTGCCCGCGTTTGCCGACGCGGAGAAAGCCGGCAGAACGGCCGACGACCTGTTCGAGGCCCTGCCTGCGCTGCCTCAACACGAGTGGCCGCGCGCGGACGACAAGTTCCAGGGCGCGAACGGTTCGATTGCCTGGAAGGCGGGCCATGCGGCCTGGCAGGCTCCGGCCGACTCGCACGAGGTTCGATACCTCGCCTTTTACATCCAGAGCGATCGCTGGCAGAAGGCCACGCTGACCGTCACGGGCGAACACCCCGTCCTCGCGGCACTGAACGGCGAGAAGCTGTCCCTGGCGAAGAAGGATTCCGAGGAAGAGGACTCCCCGAAGACACAAACCGCCGAGCTGACCCTGCCCCTGGGCAAGCATCTCGTCGCGTTGCGTACAATGAACGATCCCGAGCTGGAGACCGACTGGTCCTTCGAGCTTTCGGTCACACCCGGCGAGCACGCCCAGGACGGGTCTCTTGTCGTGAGCACCTCGCCCGAACACCACGCCGACATCAACCTGATCCTGAACGCCCCGCGGCTCGGCCAGGTGGGCTTGTCGCCGGACGGCAAGCTGGCCGCGATCGCGCTGAGCGAGTACCGCAACGGCAAGGACCGCGAAAGCTGGATCGAGATTCGCGATACCGAGAGTGGTGAATTGAAGTACCTGTGGCGCTCCCAGGAAAATCCTTCGCAACTGGTTTGGCTGCCGGTCGGCCTGCGCCTCGGTTGGCAGACGAGCCAGGACGGCAAAGCCACGGTTTGGGTACACGATCTGAAGAGTGGTACCGTGCAGGCCGTACTCGAAGACGTCGAGGACCTGGGCTCGTGGCGTTGGGCGCCCGATGGCGGATCGCTTTTCTACGAGATCAACCGCAGCCCCGATCCGGACCCGCGCAAGGTCAAGCACGTGCTGCATCCGGCGGACCGCCAGCCCTGGTGGCGTGGCCGCTCGCACCTGATGCAGATTTTCGTTCCCGGTGGCCTGACGCGACAGGTGACGGCCGGACCGCTCAGCCCGAACGGTTGGCGCCTGAGCCGGGACGGCTCGAGGATGCTGTTTTTCACCAGCGCTCCTGATCTCGAGAATCGCCCCTACTTCGACAACAAGCTGTGGATGATGGATCTGGCGACTCTGTCGACCGAACTGGTTCTGGACGATCGATGGATCGGTGACGCGGTCTTCGGTCCCAACAACGACGTCGTCCTGTTGCAGGGATCGCCTTCGGCTTTCGACGGCCTGGGCCGGAATCTGCCCGAAGGTATGCAGGCCAACGACTACGGCGGACAGTTGTACCTGTACGATCTGAAGACCAAGCAGCCGACGGCCATCTCGAAGGATCTGCGTCCGGACGTGGGCTGGATGCAGTGGTCCGAAGCCGACGACATGATCTACGCCCGCACCACCGACACGCAATACAGCAACTTCTACCGGTACGATCCGAAGAAGAAAGACTGGAAGAAGCTGGACACGGGCATGGAGTACACGAACTCGCTGGCGCTGGCTTCGGATGCGCGTATCGGCGTTGCTCGCGGCACCAGCGCCACGACACCGAACCGGTTGTACACGGTCGACCTGAAAAAGAACCGTCCGCGCCTGTTGCTGGACCCGGGCGTGGAGAACTATCGCGACGTGGAACTGGGCAAGGTCGAAACCTGGACCACGACGCTGGACAAGGGAATGGATCTGGACGGTTTCGTCTACTACCCGCCCGGATTCGACGCGTCCAGGAAATACCCGCTGATCGTCTACTACTATGGCGGCACCAGCCCCGTGACCCGTGACTTCGGCGGCCGCTATCCCAAGAACATCTGGGCCGGTCAGGACTTCATCGTCTATGTGCCGAACCCGAGCGGCGCGACCGGCTACGGCCAGGAGTTCGCCGCCCGCCACGTGAACGATTGGGGCATCCTGACCGCGGGCGAAGTCATCGAAGGCGCAAAGAATTTCCTCGCCGCGCACCCCTACGCCGACGCGGAAAAAGTCGGTTGCATGGGCGCCAGCTACGGAGGCTTCCTGACCGAGTACCTCGTCACCCAGACGGACATGTTTGCTGCGGCCATCAGCCACGCCGGCATTTCGGACATCAGCAGTTACTGGGGAGAGGGCCTTTGGGGCTATGCCTACGGCGCTCGTGCGCTGGCCCATTCCTTTCCCTGGAAGGACCGTGAGCTGTTCATCGGGCAGAGCCCCCTCTTTCACGCCGATCAGATCACCACGCCGCTGCTGCTGGTGCATGGCGACTCGGACACGAACGTGCCCAAGGGCGAGAGCGATCAGCTCTTTACCGCACTGAAGCTGTTGGGGCAAGACGTGGACTACGTGCAGATTCAGGGCCAGGATCACTGGATCCTGGACCACGAGCAACGCATTGTCTGGCACAACACGATCTTGGCGTATTTCACGAAGTACCTGAAGGATCAGCCACAGTGGTGGGATGAGATGTATCCGGAGGCGGAGGACTACTAGACTCCGCTGATTTTCGAGGGGCCGGGCGCAACGTCCGGCCCTTTTTTGTGACTTTTTTCCACCGATTGCATCCATAGATGCGGATTCATGCTCTCTCGGGAGCCGCGAATGCATTTTCGTGCTATCATGTGCCTCTGTCAAATTCAGCCGTTGGCGAGCCCAGCGGCCGGCATTGATCGCATCTCGCCCTGAGGGCGCGAACCAGGAGGAAGAAAGTGACCCGTATTCTGACTCTCATGCTCTGTCTGATCGCCGCAACGGCCCTGTTCGTTGGTTGTTCGAGTGATCAGCCGAATCAGCCGGCCAGCGGCGACACCACGGTCAAGGACTTCGTCCGCGGTGAAATCGAATCCGGCACCACCGCTTTCGAGTATACCGCCGACACCGGGGACGGCATGCTCCGCGTTCGCGGCTCGAATCTGAGCTACGACGAGGGCGAAGAAATCCTCTCTGCCGACATCGAGTTGATCAACGACTCCGGCATGGATCTCGAAGGTCCCGTGCGCCTGCTCTTTTTGCAGGTCCTGCCCGATGGCGTGATGATCCTGAATGCGGATGACCCCGACAGCGCGACGGCGACCGGCGCAATGTTTGCGTTCGCCTTCACCGACACGGACAGCGTCTGGTTCAACGGCGCGGCCACCGCTCCACGGACCGTGCAATTCGGCGTCGCAGCGGGCGTCTCGATCGGATTCACCTCGCGCATCCTGGTCGGCGAAGAGCCGGCGGGTGGAAGCATCGGCGGGATGATCTGGCACGACAGGAACGAGAACGGCGTGATGGATGACGGCGAGAGGGGCGTGCCCGAGGTCGAGGTCATGCTCTACGCCGGCGAGAAAGCCGACGACGGCTCGATGATGATGTACGCAACCTCGGACGAAGCCGGCTACTACGACTTCGCCGGTCTGGGAGCGGGCCACTACACCGTCAGCCTGGGCGAGAACGAGTACCTGATGCCGACGACCCCGGCGACGATGGAAGTGATCCTGGTCGAGTACGCCGACGAAGTGGGCAACTTCCTGCAGGCCGACTTCGGTGTCGTACGCACGATGAGCGACACGGGATACTGCCTGGAGGTCGGCGCCTGCGTCAACGCCAAGGGCTATGCGCTGGATGACTCCACAGGCGGACTGATGGCTGAGATCCTGAACGTTTGCGACCGCGAAGATGAGTGCGAAGATGAATCCGGCGATGACTGCGAGGATTGCGAAGACAATGACAAGGACGGCTACTACGACTGTTGGGGCCGCCTGGCCGGCCCGATCACCGGCATCGACCGCGAAGCCCGCGCTCTGGCTGTGATGGGCACCTGGGTCCATCTGCCCGAGATGGACTGGGACAAGCACGATGACGGTGACGACATCGAGCTGGGCGTGCGCGTGCGCGTGAAGGCTCGCCTGGTCGAGACCGACGAAGGCCCGAGGGTCGAGGCCTGCCGGCTGCACTTCTGGCGCGGCAACGGCGACCGGATCCGCGGTCATGTGCAGGAAGTCGTCGGCGACGACGAAGGAAATCCCATCGGCGTGATCGTGCTGAATACCTTCGTGGCGCTGCCCGCGGGCTTCGAGTGCGACGAGAACGACGAGCGATAGGAACGGTTCAGAAGGAGCAAGGGCCGGACGTGATGTCCGGCCCTTCTGCGTTCCCGGGCTCAACCGACCAGTAGTCGGTATCGCCCTTTTCACCCGTCGTATCGATGAGGCTACTCGGCGTACAGCCCCTCCAGGAATTCTCGCACCGCATCGTCAAACAGCTCCGGCTGCTCCAGATTGGGCAGGTGCCCGGCGCCCGGGATCACCGCCAACTTCGCATCCGGCAATTCACGGGCCATCCGCTCAGCCTCCGCCAAGGGAATCAGCTGGTCCTCGTCACCGTGGATCACGAGCGTGGGCAGATCAAAGAGCGGCAGGTCGCCGACCGAGTCGTGGCGATCGCGCATCGCAGCCAGCGCGCCGACCACACCGTCCACCGAGGTCTCCAGCATCATCTCGCGTACGAAATGCACCAGATCCGGATCCTTTGCGTAGGTCTGCGGCGCCATCAGCTTCGGCAGCATGGCATCGGCAATGGCCTCGACGCCCTGATCGCGCACCAGCTTTGTGGCCTCATCGCGCCGCTGCTTGGTTTCATCCGTATCCGCGCCGGCCCGCGTGGCGGCCAGGATCATCCCGCCAATGCGCTCCGGGTGGCGGCGGCAAATCTCGAAGGCCACGTAACCACCCATCGACAGTCCGCCGATCATGATCGGCTCCTCGATACCCAGGTCGTCCAGCACTGCGATACAGTCGTCGGCGAACATCGCCATGGAATAGGGCGGCGCGGTGGCTTCGCTGACGCCGTGTCCGCGCAGATTGGGCACGATGTGGCGCACGATATCGGCCAGATCGAAGACCTGCGGGTCCCACAGCAGATTGCTCAGCGGAAAGCCGTGGATCCACTGCAACGGTAGGCGATCCGCACTGTCTTCGAATGTCATCAGATACTTGGATTTCTGGCGCGGGGCCATCACGTGCCTCCGGGGTCAGTGAGTGTCGCCGGCGTCCCAGTCAGAACTCTCGGCTTCCCAGTCTTCGCGCACCAGGACCAGTACCGCATGGTTCGGAACGATCAGATATTGCTTCTTTTCGAACGTTATCTCGACGGCCGCTTTCTGCAGGAAGAGAACATAGTCACCCTCCTGCGCCTGCATCGGAACGTAGACGGGGGGCTTGCCCTCCTCATCCCAACCGGCCTCGACGTAATCCGAGGGATTGAAAACGGGCACACCCGGTCCCACCGAAACGACCCAACCGCCCTGGGCCTGGCGCGCGGCCACGGCGCCCGCCGGCAGGTACAGACCGGCATGGGTGCGCTCCTCGCCGGCTTCCGGCCGCACGAGCAGCTTGTCTCCGACAACGATCAGTTTTTTCTTCAAGCGCGGCATGTTGTCTCCGTAGCCCACAAGAAGCGGGCGGGCCGGGGATCAGCGCAGGTGCTGTCCTCCATCGATACAAAGAGTCTGT
>JANTGJ010000146.1 GCA_024762975.1 Candidatus Krumholzibacteriia bacterium | reverse complement strand
TCCTTTTCTGGATTGTACTGCCGGCGCTGGCCTGGATCCCGTTCTCCCGCGAAGGGAGCCGGCGACTGGTCCGTCTGGTTCATCCTTTGACGTTGGCCGTATTTCTGGGATTGTCGGTTCCCTGGTTCGCTGCAGTTCTTCACCGGCACCCGGATCTCCTGGGATACTGGCTCGGCGCCGAAACAGCGGACCGCTTCCTGACGACATCCCACGGGCGCGGCGAGCCGTGGTGGTACTTCCTGCCACAGGTCCCTGTGCTGGTTTTACCCTGGCTAGGTGAATGGTGGCGGGGAATGCGCAGGGTGTGGACCGGGGCCGGTCCGAACCGGATCTGGCTGGCCTGGATCGTGGTCCCGTTGTTGATCTTCACGCTCAGCGGTTCCAAACGTCCCAATTACCTGCTGCCCATGGTCACTCCGATGGCTCTGGTCGCTGCTGCGGGTATTCCGGAGATTTCCGGAGCGGGATTGAGACGACGCACCGGCGGTTGGCTGCTCCTGCTTCTGGCGGCCCCCTTTGCGGTCCACTTCTTTGGAGGGGCGCCTGCGACCCGGACTCTGGTACGGGCCGCGGCGGAGACAGGACAACCTCTGGCAGCCTATTGGACGGACCCGAGCGGGCTGGTGTTCTATCATCGCGGGCCGGTTCCGGTGATCGGAAAGAAGAATCCGGATCCCGTTACACGACTCGCGGACGAAGGGTATGTCTTTCTTGTCCGTGAGGATCAGATTCCCGATCTCGAACGGGAGATGAAGCGTGAATCGAAGACGATCATCGTGCGCAAAGGAATGGCGATCGTCCAGTCCATTCCGAAAGTTGGAGTGAGCCAGGCCCCGGGAACGTCACTGGCTGCAGCCACGATGCCGACCGGCACGTTGGGCGCCAGGTTATCCATCGAGTAGCCACTGTCGGGGCCGAGGTAAAGAAGACCCCCGGCGTGGCCGTCCGAGCCGCGATCTTGAAGGTACTGAAGTATTGTTCAGCACTGACCGTCGAATCGGCCAGAGTCGGTACGGTGACCGCAGTGATGAACTCCCAACCGGCAGCCTTCGTGGCCTTCACGTTCTGTTCTGCAGGTCCGGGCGGGGTGAGGACCGACGGCTCCTCATGAGTCGTCGCGCCTCGCTTCCAACATGGTAGACTTTCAGCGGAGTCTTGTCATCGGACGGGGCTTGATGACCGGAGATTTGCATCCGAAGAATCTCGCACCACGGCCCGGGGTCCGAAGATTGCCGGTACCCGGTGCGATACTGTACTCGAAATGGCCTCGAAAGTGTTCTACGTTGGCGACTCAACACGGAGGTCACCAGGGAGGAAAGCGCATGGGAGCCCACGAAATCACCAAAGGTCTGGAAGTATGGACACTGCAGACCCTGCTCAACGTCTCGATCCTGCTGGGAGTTTTCTCCGTGGGTCTGGTGCTGGTGCAGGGCTACCTGGATTCCCTGCGTCGCAAGCTCACGCTTCGTGTTTCCCTGGAACTGTGGGACGTGGTGGTGACGCTGCTGACGGACCTCCTCCTCGCCGTGGTCGTGCTCATTGGTTTTCTGGTCCTCAACCCGGACATCATGGCGGACATCAAGATTGCCGTGCCCTTCATCCCGGTGGGTACCGCCCTGTTCGCCGCCTCCCTGGTGGTGCGCCTTTTCTACCGCGGGCATGAGGTGGGCGGGTTCCGCTTCAAGATCGCCCTCGGCCTGATGTTGTCCGCGGCGATCGTCCAGATCGTGGGCTTCTCGTTTGTCATGGAGGCGCCCAGCGGCGAGTATCTGGCGATTCATCCGAGCCCCTTCTGGGAGTTCGTCAAGACGCACCTTCGCTCCAACGCGGCGCCTCATGGACTGGAACTGGCTCAGGTCACCTTCAGTGTGATGTTTCCGTTGATGATGATCATCTTCGGTTGGGGAGGTATCCGGGCTTTCCGGCAGCTCGCCGGCCGGCGCGGGTCATGATCGCACCCTGGAGTTGGAGACTGGATGAAGGATCCTGCACCGGATGTGGGATCTGTCTGGACGTGTGCCCCGAGGAAGCGATCCGGCAAACCCTTGAAATGGCCCTGCCTGAACCGGTGCCCGGTGCCTGCACCGGTTGTGGTGGTTGTGTGGCCCAGTGTCCGTTCGATGCGATTGCCGTATCACCTCCGGACGGAACCGGCAGCGAGGAATAATCCCGTGACAAGTCGAAACCCAGATCGAAGATCCTGCTCTGATCTCGTGGCCCGGAGCCTAGCGGTGGCGATGGCCCTTGCCTCACTCACTGCAGGAGGGGCAATGGCGTCCGTTGACGCAGGTCGGTTGCCCGGGCTGTCGGCCGGAACCCTGGAAGATGTTTTCACGCTGGATGGGCGCCTGGACGAACCGGCCTGGGCCGCTGCGCCGGGAATTGCGAACCTGACGATGGTGGATCCGAGCCAGGGCGGACAGCCTACCGGCCGGACCGAAATCAAGATTCTTGCCGGCTCCGGGGCCGTGGTTTTCGGGGTGCGCTGCTTCGATCCGGAGCCCGCCGGCATCGTGACCTTCACCAAGGAACGCGACGGGGATTTTTCATCGGAAGATCATATCCTGTTCGTGCTGGATCCGTTCCGGGACGGGCGTTCCGGCTATGTCTTTTCGGTGAATCCCGGCGGTGCGCGATTCGATGCCCTGGTCGAGCCGGGTGGGGAAGGGGTGGATCGCAACTGGGATGGCGAGTGGGAGGCGGCGACGACGCGCGACGCCTCGGGCTGGGCTGCAGAGATCCGCATTCCGGTCACCACCCTGAGTTTTGCGCCCGACCTGCGCACCTGGGGATTGAATATTCAGCGAAGAGTCCAGCGATTGCAGGAGATCGACCGCTGGGCCAGCCCTCGCCAGGACTACACGGTCTACCAGACGAGCGGGGCCGGACTGCTGGGCGGCCTGCCCGAGTTCGACCTGGGCCTCGGTCTGAGTGTGCGCCCCTCGTTGACGGGAGGGTTCGAGACTCCCGCTCCGGGCGCGTCGACCAAGGGCACCCTCGAGCCCAGCCTGGACTTGACGCAGCGGCTCGGCAGCAACGTGCTCACCTCTCTTACGGTGAATACGGATTTTGCGGAGAGCGAGGTCGACACACGCCAGACGAACCTGACGCGATTCCCCCTGTATTTCCCTGAAAAGCGAACCTTTTTCCTCGATGCCAGCGATATCTTCTCCTTCGGCCTCGGACTCAATGGCGGTAGCCTGTTGCCGTTCCACAGTCGCCGCGTCGGATTGGTGGAAGGGCGGGAGGTTCCGATCCTGGCCGGGCTGAAGACGACCGGACGTATCGGCGGCACGAATTTCGGCGGGCTCGTCGTCCGTACCGGGGAAGAAAGCGGAGTGGCGCCGGCAACAACGATGGGAGTGCTGCGGGTCACGCAGAATGTCCTGGCCCAGTCACGAGCCGGGTTCATCGCGACTGTCGGGGATCCGCTCGGCCGCACGGGCAGTTGGGAGTTCGGTGGCGACTTTACCTATCAGACGTCCAGCTTTTTGGGTGACAAGAACTTCCTGCTCGGTGGGTGGGGACTCGCTACCGGGCGCAAGGACCTTGCCGGGGGCCAGGATAGGACCGCGTTCGGGTGCAAAATCGACTATCCGAACGACCTCTGGGATTGCGCTTTCATTTATCGGAGAATCGGCGATGGCTTCGATCCATCGCTGGGTTTCGTGCCCCGGCGCGGCATCAACAGTTACAGCATGGGCGCCACCTATGCGCCGCGTCCGGACAATGGTCTGATCCGTCAGATGTACTACGAATTCTATCCCAGCCTCACGACCGATCTGGGCGGACGATGGGAGAGCTACCGGGTCTTTACCGCGCCGGTCAACTGGCGTCTGGAGAGCGGAGACCGGCTCGAGTTCAACATCGCACCGGCAGGTGAGCGCCTGGCTGAGGAATTCGAGATCGCCGAGGGTGTGCGAATTCCCCAAGGAACTCATGACTGGCTTCGGTACCGGCTCGAGGTCGAGAGTGCCGCCAAACGGAAACTCTCCGGACAGGCCTCGTGGTGGTTCGGCGGCTTCTACACCGGCACGTTGCATCAGATCGAACTGGAAACGGCCTGGACTCCCTCGCCGCTGGTGACCCTGCTCATGAACGTGGAACACGATATCGGCAGACTGGAGCAGGGTGATTTCGATCTGACGCTGGTGGGTACCACGGTACGCATGAATCTTTCGCCCGACCTCCAGTTCAACAGCCTGGTGCAGTACGACACGGAGGCCCGGTCCCTCGGGACAAACACCCGGCTGCGCTGGACGTTCGACCCACAGGGGGAGTTGTTCCTGATCTACAACCACAATCTCCGGGACATCGCGGATCGCTGGCGGTTCGAGTCCAATCAGTTCCTCGTCAAGATCCAGTATACGTTTCGCGGCTAGAGCTCCGCGCGAGACGAGGATTCCGCATCGAGTCGTCAGGTACTACCTTCGTTTCAAAGCGGGGAGAAAACGAAGGGTGATCGATTTTGTCCAACAGGTTCCGATCCCGTCCGGTGATCACGGTCTCGGCCGCACATCTGTTTCATGATATCCACAGCTCGTTCCTGGCGCCGCTGCTGCCGCTGCTGATCGACAAGATGGGGTTGTCCCTGTCCGCCGCGGCGTTGCTGGATGTAACGCGCAAGTCGCCGGCGCTGTTCAATCCGCTGATCGGCCTGATCGCCGATCGAATCTGCGTAAAATACCTCGTCATCTTCGCACCGGCGGTAACTTCGATCACGATGTGTCTGCTGGGAGTGGCTCCGTCGTTCCCGGTGCTGATGACCCTGCTGCTGGTCGGTGGTTTCAGCGCGGTCGTATTCCATGTTCCGGCACCGGTATTGATCAAACACTTCTCCGGGGACCAGACCGGACGCGGGATGAGCTATTTCATGTTCGGGGGGGAACTGGCCCGGACGGTGGGGCCCCTGCTGATCACCGCGGCGGTATCCTGGTGGGGGCTGGAGGGCTCGGTCCTGCTGTTGCCGCTGGGGTTGGCCGCGACGCTGGGGTTGTACATCCAGCTGCGGCACATCGAGCCGCCACGGCGAGACCACGAGAACTCCAGCGACGAGAATCAGGAAGGCAGCGTTCGGCCGTACCTCCCGATGCTGGCGGGGATCGGAGGCTTCCTGCTGTTTCGGATGGGAATCAAGTCAGCCCTGACTCTCTATCTGCCGACCTTCCTGACCGGGAGGGGCGAGTCCCTCTGGACCGGCGGTATGGCATTGGCCCTGTTCCAGCTCGCCGGGGCCGCCAGTACCATCGTTTCCGGTTCGGTGGCCGATCGGCTGGGGAACCGGCGTACGTTGTTCTTTGTGGCGATCGGGACTCCGGTCGCGACAGCGTTCCTGGCCTATGCCCAGGGATGGGTGATGGTGCCGCTGCTGCTTGTTTCCGGATTGCTCATTTTCGCCTCCGGGCCGGTATTGCTCGCGCTTGTGCAGGATTCCGGGACGAAGAGACCCGCGTTCCTGAACAGCCTCTTCATGACCATGAACTGGCTGACCGGTGCCGGCGCCGTGTTGATTGTCGGTACTTTGGGCGATCGGATCGGGCTGGAAGCAACCTATCGGATTGCTGCTGTTGCCTCGGTTGCGGCCGTACCGTTTCTCTTGCTGATGGGGCGGCGGGCTCGCAGGATCGGGTAGCAACTCGAATTCGTGTCTGCGGATCATTCCGTCAATCCGAGCCGCTTCAATTTCCGATGCAGGTTGGCCCGGTCCAGTCCCAGTTCGCGCGCGGCCGCGGCGATGTTGTCCCGGTTGCGATGCAGGGCCGCAGCCAGCAACCCGCGTTCATAGATCTCCAGGCGTTCCGCGAGCGTGCCCGCGGTCTTCGCGACGGAAACGCCGCTCAACAAGGGCGAAAACTCCACGCTGCCCAGCGTGGGAGCATCGGTCAGAATCACCAACCGCTCCATCAGATTCCGCAATTCGCGCACATTTCCCGGCCACGAGTGGCCGTTCAGCAGGGTCGCCGCCGATTCATCCAGCACCCGCTCGGCCTGGCCCATCGCCCGACAGAAATGTTCCAGGTAGTGCCGTGCCAGCAATGCCGCATCTTTGCCCCGCTCCCGCAACGGCGGCACATGAATCGGCACCACCTTCAACCGGTGATATAGATCCTGTCGGAAATCCCCGGCGGCGATCTTCCGCTCGAGATCCTGATTCGTCGATGCGAAGATGCGAACGTCCAGTGCGATCGTCTTCTCGCTGCCGACGCGCTCCATCTCATTCTCTTCCAGCACGCGCAGCAGCTTGGCCTGGGTTGTCGGGTTCATGTCCCCGATCTCGTCCAGCAGCAGGGTGCCGCGCTGGGCCAGTTCGAACTTGCCGCGGCGCATGGCGACGGCACCGGTGAAGGCGCCGCGCTCATGACCGAACAGTTCGCTCTCCAGTAGCTCCGACGGGATCGCCGCGCAGTTGACCTTGATGAACGGCTGCTGCTCCCGTGCGCTGGCCGCGTGCAGGGCGCGCGCCACCAACTCCTTGCCGGTGCCGTTCTCGCCGGTGATCAGCACCCGCGCATCGCTGGGGGCGGTTCGGGCGATCTGTTCGCGAACGGCGGCGATCTCCGCGCTTTCGCCCAGGATTTCCGAGGCGGCCGACAACACTTCGCGCAGGGTCGTGTTCTCGCGGTCCAGGTTGCCCAGTCGCAGCGCGTTGCGGATCGAGACCAACAGTCGCTCCGCGCCGATCGGCTTCTCGACGAAATCCGCGGCGCCGGCCTGCGTGGCCTGCACGGCGATGTCGATCGTCGCGTGGCCGCTCATCATGATGACGGGCGGGCAGTCCTTGTCCCCGCGCCAGCGACGCAGCAGCGTCAGGCCGTCGTCGCCGGGCAGCTGTACGTCCAGCAGGATCAGATCAGGCCGTTCGGCATCCAGCATCTGCTGCGCCTCGGTACCCTCGGCAGCGGTACGGACTCGGTACCCTTCGTCCTCCAGAACGCCGCCCAGCACCTTGCGGATGTTCGGCTCGTCGTCGACGATCAACAGGTGGTCGGGGGTCACGATGTTTCCTCCGGTTGGATGCCCTCGGCGGCCGGGAGCTCCAGCTGGAACTCGGCGCCTCCGCGATCGGTGTTGCGCGCCGTCAGGCGGCCGCGATGGTCCTCGACGATCTTGCGCGCGATGGGCAAGCCCAGGCCGGTACCGGTGGCTTTGGTGGTGAAGTACGGCTCGAAGACGTGCTCGGGATCCTTGCCCAGGCCGGGTCCCGTATCGGTGATCCACAGCACCATCCGATCGCGGACCCGGTCGACCCGTAGCGAGATCACCCCCGCCCCGCCGGTCGCGGCCACGGCGTTCTTGACCAGGTTGGCCAGGACCTGCCGGATCTGGCCCGTATCCACACGCACCGGGGCGCTCGGGATCATGGCTTCCCACGCCACTTGCAGGCGCGCGTCGCCGGTATACAATTCCACGACCGCATGAGCCAGTTCGAGCAGATCGGCCGGTTCGGGCTCGGGCGCCGGGAGTCGGGCGTATTGACTGAACTCATTGGCCAGGCGCTTCAGGTTCTCCGTTTCCTCGAGTACGGATTGCACCGATTCGGTCACGGCGGCATCGACGCTGCGCTTGCCGATGCGGTGCATGGCCAGCGTGATCGGTGTCAGTGGATTCTTGATCTCGTGGGCCAGCCGGCGCGCCACGCCCTGCCAGGCGGCTACGCGCTCGGCCTGGATCAGATCCTGCTTGTTGGTGCGCAACTGGTCGGTCATCGAGTTGAAGGCGTCGACCAGTTGGCCGATTTCGGCGGGCGCGTCCACCTCGACGCGGTAATCCAGGTCGCCACCGGCGACCCGTCGCGTACCCTCGGCCAATTTGCCGATCGGATCGGCGATGCGGCGGGCCAGCGCGCGAGAAAGCAGCAGCGAAACGATCAGGACGATCAGGCCCAGAACGCCGAGCGTGGTCAGGGTGTCGCCGCGCAGCAGATCCCCGTAGTACAATCGCAGTTGCCGGACGCGTGCGCCCCCCTGGCTGACGGCCGCGAGTTGGTGATGCA
>JANTGJ010000145.1 GCA_024762975.1 Candidatus Krumholzibacteriia bacterium | reverse complement strand
TGAATCGTCAACTGCACATTCGCGTCCTTCTCGAGACGGAAGCTGAGCGTCGTACGAGGGTTGAACGGATTCGGGTAATTCGGATTCAGATCCAGACGGCCGCGTTGCATCGACGGTGCCTCGTCTTGTACACCGCTGGCTGGGTGGAATTTTACACAGATGTTGTCGACCCAGAACTCCTGTCCACCGAGCAATAGCTTGTCCACCGGACCGACCAGGCGCCCCGTGCCGACCACACCACCGGAGATGGCGGTGTACGAGGCGCTATACGTGACACCGGGAGCAATCGCCGCGGGTGCCGACTCGATGTCACCCTCGAAGAGCGGCGCCCCATTGACCTGCAGGTTCTCGGTCCCTCCGTAACTGAGGAATTCGAAGGTGACTTCGGCCACCCAGGTTCCGGTCGCCGAGATGTCATAGAGATTCGAGATGTTGTTCAGATTCATCACCCGGGCATCGCCCATCCCGGACAGGGTCGGAACGACCTCGCAGTAGTTGAAGAAGCCCGAGCCACCGTTGATGTAACGGTCGAGGTACACCGGGATGCCGTCTTCGACGAAGGCCAGGTCGCCGGGTGCATGTCCCAACCCGCTTCCCCATGCATCCCCGATCGAAAGCGTCTCATGGTCGACCCGCCGATCGCAGACCAGGGGCTGACCCTCGATCACACAGACCTCATCGACAAAGAATTCCTGTCCGCCGATCCGCAGATCCTGCACGTCGCCCTGCAGCGTCACCTCCGAGCGAATGCCACCGCCGCCGATCGAGACGACGGACTGCGTCATGATCACGCCCGGTGCCACGTTCATCGGAAACGTATCGAGGTCACCGATGAACAGGGTGGCGCCGTTGACCTGTAGATTTTCGGTGCCGCCGTAGTCGACGTACTCGAATTTCACTTCTGCCACCGGAATGCCCAGCGACCCGATCTTATAGATGTTCGAGACATTGTTCAGCCCCATCGCATGGGCCGATCCGAAGCCCGGGATGGCCGGATTCTCGACACGACAGTAATTGAAACCCGCACCGCCGCCGCTGTAGTGCAGGACGTCGATCAGCACATCGATGCCGTCTTCGTTGAAAATCCAATCGCCCGGTGCCTGCCCAAAGCCGTTGCCCCAGGTGTCGCCCACACCGAGTGTCTCGTGACTGACGAGGTAGTCACAGTCGCCGGTACCCGAGGAGATTCCATTGTCGCAATTCATGTTGTCGACCCAGAATTCCTGCCCCCCGACCCGTAGGCGATGGACCGGTCCGGTCAGGGTCACCGTGCCGCGGTGACCACCGCCCACGGGGATCACGGTTGCGTTGAGCGTAACACCAGGCGCCACTGCGCCCGTCAAGTTGACCAGGTCCGGAGCTTCCAGCACCGCGGCGAAACCATTGACCTGCAGGTTGATCGAGCCCCCGAGGTCGAGATACTCGAACGTCACGTCCCCGGCGGCGGTGAAATCGATCATGATATCGACGTTGTTCAGGTCGATGACCTGTCCACTGCCAAAGACCGCCGGAGCGGACTCGATGCGGGCGAAGTTGAAGTAGGGTGAGCCCCCACTGAAGAATTCGGTAATGTACACATCGGCCAGATCCTCGCTGAAGATGTAGTCTCCCGGTGCGTGGGTGCCCGAGCCGTAGGTGGTGCCCACCGGCTCGAAGTCATAGGTGACGATGTTGGCCCAGGCCAGCACCGGCAGCAGGAGAACGAGCAACGCGATATGGAATGCCGTTTTCATGGTCTTGCCTCCTCGAAGGAATCAGGGGTTGAGGGCGGTTCACCCGTCGAACAACCTGACTGTTTCGGAGAGACTCCGACTCTTACAAAAAAAATCGAACTCCGTCAGAATCCACCCGTGAGTACGAAGGGAGCCCAGAACACCGGATGGGATGTCAAACTACCGTCGGTTCGAGCACATTCCCCGGCAAGCATGCGGCGCTGGGTCCGGGCCAGGGCAGCCGCTGCGTCATGCGCATCCCCCGACTGCTGGGCATAGTACTCGGCCATGAAGGTGGCCGTCCCGGAACCGGACACATCCCACAGCGCAGCCAGCACACTGCCGGCTCCTGCATACAGGAAAGCGCGTGTCATTCCCACCAGCCCCTCACCACCGATATTTCGGCCCAGCCCACTGGAGCAGGCCGAAAGAACGACCTGTTCGCAGGGCAGACTCAGGCCGAAGATCTCGTGCACAGCCAGAAGGCTGTCCGATTCCGGCCCCGGTTCGAGCACCAATCCCGAGTACAGTGGGCGGCGCGGATTGAATAGTCCGTGGGTCGTGAAATGAACCACACGGTGTGGCGTGGCTCCATATTGCTGCAGATTTTCCAGCGTTGCGTCGCCGGACTCGAGCAGTGTGACCTCGGCAGGATCGAAACTCGCAGTGATCCCTGCGATTTCCTCCGCAGCGAAGGGCACCGCATCCAACCGCTCGACCCCCGCGGCGCGAGCGAATACACCGGCCACGCGCACGCGTTCGGGCCGAGGTCGCGCGACGATCAGGATTCCATGGGCCACGGGCTTTTCGCGGGCGGCCGCACTGCGCATCCGCTGCACCGCGCTCAATGACGGAGCGTGAACAACCTCGGCAGAGCGCACGAGATACGGCAGCGCCGCGAAATCCCGGCTGCTCGTCGGCTCCGTCAGCAAAACGGCAAATGGCAGGGTATGCAAAATGCCATCCGGCGCGACGATCACCCGGTTACAGTCTCGGACCAAAGCGAGCACTGGACCCAGCAATTGCTTCGAGAGCTCACCGGCCTGCGCCGAAAAATATGCGGCGTCCTGCCCCAGCAGGTTGTAGTCGCGCAACATCGGCAACACCGACTCGACCTGGGTCTCGAGTTCGGCGGCTGGCGGCAGACGGTGAAACTCGAAATCCTGGGCAGTGATTGCCCACAGGTACGAGCCCTTCTGTCCGAGGTGATACTCCAACAGCAACTCGCCCGGCCGAAGCACGAAATTCTGAGCTTCGAACAGGGTGCAGCTGCGGGGATATTTCAACTCGGCGTAACGCGGATCGGCGCTGCGCAGATCGGCCTCGAGCAACTTCAGCTCCGTCTCCAATTCCGCAATGCGCGCTTCGCTGTCGGCTTGTTCCTCGAGAGCGGCGATATTCTCCATCAGACCCTGTTCCCGCGCACGTATCGCCGGATCGGCCCGTGACCGCAAATCCACTTCGGCCTCCTGCAATTGATCCAGGAAACCGCGCGCCTTCGCCTGTTGCACTACGTCGAGCGCCTGCTCGGCATAGCCGGCTTCCGGGTCTGCGACATGCATCTCGTACAAGAGGTCAATCAACTCGTCGAAAGTCTTGCGGGTCTGACTGAAGTAGCCTGCCTGCACTTCGGAAGAGCCCGCGCAAGCACGGCGTACGCCGCTGACGACCGCGAGGGCCCGATGCAACCGGTCCAGGGCCGCCTGCGGATTTCCGCGACGTCTTTCGACCAGCGCGCGAGCCCAGTCACAGGTTTCGCGCAGATCGAAAAATCCGGTTTGAGCGGCCAGGATCTCGGCCTGATCCAGTGCAGACACCGCTTCGTCCAGACGATCCTGATCCAGCATCGCGCAGCCCTTGTATTGCAGTGCATAGGCCTCCGTCACCGGAATCTGCCAACGGCGGGCCAGCACGATCGCCGTGTCCAGTTGCGCCACTCCGGTTTCAAAATCCTTCAACTCGTAGTTGCTCCGACCCAATGACAGCAGGATCTCGGCCTGCAGGCGCTCGTCCCCGACCTGGCGCATCAATTCGCGGGCCTCCTCGAAATGCGGAATCGCTTCGGCGTGCCGCCCCTGGTCGGCCAACAGGGCGCCGACGTTGTTGGCAAGCTGTCCCCTCCGCCAGGGATGGTCGGTCAATCGCTCGGCCTCCTCGTACTGGATCTGGGCCCGCTCGAGGTCGCCGAGCAGAAAATTCACTCCAGCCAGATCCGCCAGCGTGCCGGCAATCTCGACGTCAAAGTCGGCCCGGCGCGCCAGGGCCAGCGCCCCCTGCAGCGTTTGCAGGGCAAGCGTCAGTTCCCCGCGAAAAACATGGATGGTGCCGATGTAGTGTTGAGCCCGGGCCTCGCCCTTCAGATATCCGATCTGCTGGTACGCGGCCAGGGCCCGCTGGCGGCGGGACAGCGACGAATCCAGATCCATGGCCCAGCGATCCAGAACCGAGAGTGCGATACTGGCATCGCCGATCCACAGCGGAATCTGCAGTTTCTCGGCCTCCTGCAGGGCTTCGTCCAGTTGCCGCGCCGCTGCCGCGACCTGCCGGGTGTGAACGAGAGCGCGGCCGCGGTGCAGGTCACAAAACGCCCGCACGAGCGGGTCCTCGCTCTGGGCGCGCACTTTCTCAAGCAACGGGATCGCGTCTTCCGGCCGCCGCTTCCGGATGTACAGGACCGCAAGTTCCCGCGCCGCCGCATCCCATCCCCCGGCTGGATCCGCGACTGCGATCTCGAGTTCGGCGACCAGTGAATCCGGATCGCGCGAATCGGCAGCCAATGCCGCGTCCAGGTCGATCGCACCGGCCAGAAAGTCCTCCCAGGGATCCGCGCTCGCCGGGTTCGCAGCCAGGCCGATCAGCGCCACTCCCAGGAGAAATGCCTTGTAAAAGGGTCCACGAGGCCGAGAGAATGGCACGTTGGATGAATGGGGATTCCACTGGATCCGGCGCATGAGCAACTCCCGGACAATCGTATTCCTGGCGAGTGAATGATCGCCACCCTAGCATTCGGAACCCTGCCGGATCAAGCCACAGCACGGAGTGCACCGCGATGACCTTCGAACAAGCACCGGAAATCGCGCTCGATCCATTGGCTGCCGCCTGGTTGTCCGGCGACGAGCGAGCCGAATCGAAGCTGTTCGAATTCCTGCGTGTAAGATTTCTGGGGATTGCCAAACGAAGAGTGCAACCGGACCACCTGGAGGACCTGGTCCAGGAGGCTCTGCAAATCGTGCTGAGGAAAGGTCGCGAACAGCAACGGACCGAGAACGTGCTGATCTGGAGCCTGACGATCCTTCGCAACGTGATCGGCAATCACTACCAGGCGCGCAAGCGGGAGAACGAGCGCATGGCAACCGGCGAAATGCTCCTGGACCAACTGACAGATGAGGCGGCCCCTCCCGATCAGTTCGCCGGAAGTGATTCCGGACTGGAGCAGGCACTGGCCCGGCTGGCCGAAAAGTATCCGCGATGCGGAAAGATCTTTGCGGCCATTCTGGAGAGTCTCGAAACCGGCGGTGGTCCGCGTGAGGTATCGCAGCGTGCGCTGGCAAAGGTGCAGAGACAGACGCCGGATCTGACGCGAGGCGGCTTCTACACGGCTCTGCACCGCTGCCGCTCGCAACTTCGCGCACTGCTGGAAAAGGAGCCCGGCCATGTCTGAGCAGGGATGCACGCGGCCCGAAGTCGGTGACCTGTTGGCTGCCTACGAGCTGAACCTACTGGAAGCCGAGGACCGGCTTCGTTTCGAGAGCCACCTCGAGACCTGTGCCTGGTGTGTGGAAGAGCTGTACGCCCATGCCCCGTGCAGCGAGGACCTGCTGACAGCACCCGGCCGCCACGCAGCCACCCTGCGGCGTGCCTCCCGGGCGTCCGATTCCGGGTTCGCAGTTCAATTCCGGGCAATGTTGCGCCGCTTGCTGCAGCCGCGGGTGCTCGCTCCAGTGGGTACTGTCGCCGCCGTGGCGCTGGCTCTGGTGCTTCTGATGCCCGGAGACCTGATGACGCCCGGCGCCGCCGGCCTGGCGATCGTTGAACCCCTGCCTTACCAGACGCTGGACTTGCGCGGTGGTGCCGATTCGGATCTGGCCGGGTTGCTGGCCGGTGGCCTGCAGCGCTACGCGGACGGTGATTACGCCGGAGCGGCGCGCGATCTGGCCGCGGCTTGGGCCGCTGCCGGCACGGATGAGACGTGGTCCGACCGGAGCCAGGCGGCTCTTTATCTGGGCCTGAGTCTGCTGTTGGACCAGCGTCCGGACGAGGCCCTGGCCCCGTTGCGCGTTGCCGGCGCGTCGCGATTGCTGCCCGTAGCCGAACGGGGACGCTGGTACCTGGCGCAGGCCCACCTGCTGCGGGAAGATCCGCGGGCAAGCGTGCCATTGCTCGAAAGTCTATTGCAGAGCCCTGTTTACGGCGATCCGGCGTCCGACCAGTTGCATGCGGTACGCGAAATCTGCGATAATCCGGCGGGAGAATGAATGGGTCGGACTCGCTGACCGCGCTCCCGTCTCATCGAGGGGATCAACATGCTTCGCTCACCTAAATTCTATCTGCCGGTGATCCTGGTCCTGGCCCTGGCCGCCGGATTGGCTGCCCAGCAGGTCTGCCAGGTGGGGAATCTCGAGGATCCCGTGCCACCCGTCGTGCCCGACCTGATCACCGGTGGTGACCAGGTCTTTGCCTACCTGATCCATCCGGTGGAACAATGTGGATGCTCCGAGGGATTCGTACAATTCCAGGAGGTGCGGATGTGGCTTCAGTTCGAGCCCTGGATGATCCCCCAGAATTTCATCGTGCGAGCCGGGCTGCGCCCCGCCATCTGGAATCCGAATGTCGATCGCTGGGAACCCGACGGCTACTTCTACGAGAGTTTCGATATTCCCGTCGAGGTCTTCGACCCGGGTCCGTTCGTGCTGAGCATACCGACCGAGCATGCGCGCTGGATCAACATCGATGATTTTTTCTTCCTTACGGTGACCTTCCTGTCCCCGCTCGAAGCCAATCTGGTCGGCGACGGCATGGACCTACCAGGCATCACCTATATGAGCCCCGACGGGGGCAACCATTGGATGGATCTGTGGGTGCCGGACAAGACCAGTGGCGGCAAGCCGATCATCTGGGGGGATGTGCTTTGCGGAGCCTTCGACACGACCGACTCTCCGGTACCCGGCTCCGGCGCGCAACTGGAAACCCCGTACCCGAATCCGTTCAATCCAAGCACCACGATCGCCCTGACTCTGGAGCAGGAGGGCCCGGTAACCCTGACGGTCCATGACTCGCGAGGACATCTGGTGCGTGAGTTGGCTGACGAGACGCGACCGGTCGGCACCTGGCGCTATGTCTGGGATGGCCGCGATAACTCCGGTCGGGCAGTGCCGGCGGGAACCTATTTTTTCCGGGCCCGGACACGGACCGAAGTGCTGCAACGCAAGGCGGTCCTGATCAAGTAGCGATCATTCGAAGGGCCAGCGCCGCAGCCTCGAGTTGTAGTAGCGCGGATCTCCGCTGACCTCCTCGCCGACCCAGGCGGGGAGGTCAATTTTCTGGTCTGCCGATTCCAGTTCGCATTCGGCGAGGACCAAACCGGCCAACGCACCCTCGAATTCATCGACTTCCCAGACCCGTCCGGCGAACTCGATGCAGTGGCGAACCTTCGTGATCACGGGAGCCTCGCACAGGTCCAACATCTGCTCGGCATCGGCGACGGGAATCTCATATTCGAATTCGGGTCGTACAAGACCGGTCGGTGGGCCCTTGATCGTCAACCAGGCGCGATCGTCCCGGATACGGAGTCGCACCGTGCGCTCGGCGTTCCGGCCGAGGTAGCCCTGGAGGATCCGGGTGGCCGAGCCCTGCCCGCGCCAGGTGTTGTCGCAAACGAGGAACTTGCGTTCTATCTCGACGCCCATGCCGTACTCCTGTCTACGCCGAACGGTCAAGAGGTGCCGCTGCCAGTCGATCGATGTTATCCTGGTGCATCGTAGCTGATGTGCCGTTTCCCGTCGAGTGCCCGACCTGCAGGAGAAAACGATTTCCACCACGAAGCATACCCCGGCTCCGGATCCGCGCCTCGCACAGGCGCTCCTGAATTGGTACGCGCAGAACCGGCGCGACCTGCCCTGGCGTCGGAGCGGGGATCCGTACCGTGTCTGGATCAGCGAAATCATGCTGCAGCAGACCCGCGTGGCCACGGTGATCCCCTACTACGAGCGCTGGCTCGATCGCTTCCCGAATGTGCAGGCTTTAGCCGCCGCGGACGAACAGCAGGTCCTTTCGCTCTGGCAGGGTCTGGGTTACTACTCACGGGCTCGGAGCCTGCACCGGGCGGCCCAGGTGGTGGTCCAGCAGCACGCGGGCCAGCTGCCCGGTTCGGTGGAAGCATTGTGCCGATTGCCGGGAATCGGGCCCTATACCGCCGGAGCGGTGGCCTCGATTGCATTCGGTCTGGACGAACCCGCCGTCGATGGAAACGTGATCCGGGTCCTGGCGCGCCTCGAGGCGATCGAGGGCGACCCGCAACGAGTCGGCGTGCGC
>JANTGJ010000144.1 GCA_024762975.1 Candidatus Krumholzibacteriia bacterium | reverse complement strand
TCCCAAGGGTTTGGCTGTTCGCCAATTAAAGTGGTACGCGAGCTGGGTTTAGAACGTCGTGAGACAGTTCGGTCCCTATCTGTCGTGGGCGTAGGAGATTTGAAGGAACCTGTTCCTAGTACGAGAGGACCGGAATGGACGTACCACTAGTGTACCAGTTGTCTCACCAGAGGCATGGCTGGGTAGCTATGTACGGCAGGGATAAACGCTGAAAGCATATAAGCGTGAAGCCCCTCCTAAGATAAGATCTCCCGGGAGTTTACTCCCCTGAAGGCTCGAGGAAGACGACCTCGTTGATAGGCTACAGGTGTAAGCACAGTGATGTGTTCAGCCGAGTAGTACTAATAAGCCGTGCGGCTTAATCATCTTTTTCTTTCTTTGGAAAGAAAAGGCACAGGCAAGTCAGTGAATCTCAGAACTACTCTCCATATTCCGTTGTCCAAGGACAGCGATCTGCATTCGTGCAGATCTTGGCTTTTCGGCGGCGATAGCACGTAGGAACCACCTGTTCCCATCCCGAACACAGTAGTGAAACTACGTAGCGCCGATGGTACTGCAGGGTCGCCCCTGTGGGAGAGTAGGACACCGCCGGATTTTTAGAAGGCCCCGGGTATTTACCCGGGGCCTTTTTTTGTGCCCGATTCCCTCCCGAACTGGCAATTGGCCCCCTCGTCCGTTACGTTTGCCTCGCACGGTTTCGTTCATTCCATTCGGTGTTTGAACGATCGATCTCCCAGACAAACCTCACCTGAAACCAAGGATGGTCTGCAAGATGTTCGACGGGAACACCTGCAAGCGAATTGATGAATTCCTCGCGACCAGCGGAGCGGCGCCGGGTTTTCTTTCGGGGCATGCGGCATCCGTTCGACTGAATGAATCCGAGGTATATGGTCTGCTGGACGCCATCGGAATCGCTCGGTGCCCGGCGGAGATCCTGCAGCGCGAAGCCGATGAGAAAGTACGCGCGAGCTGGGCTGGTGCAGCGCTGAAACTGGTTGACGCGCGGGGACGATTGTTGTTGAAGGTGGTTGGGAGAGAAATTCTTCATAAGTCGGACGTCGGGGGAGTCCGCGTCGTAAAACTGGGGGATCAGCGTACGGGAGAGGCGATCCTTCGCGAGGTGGACCTTCTGTGGAACGATGTCGCGGAAAAAGGCCAGGGCAATCATGCTGAGGGTGTTTTAGCGGGGGCCTTTGTTCCGCATACCGCCAATCAGCCCGGCCAGGAAATTCTTCTGAGTCTTCGTCAGGATCCGGCGTTTGGCCCCTGCATTGTCGTAGGCATCGGCGGCACCTTGACCGAGTGGTACGGCGCAGGCACCGGCGGTGCCAGTACGCTGGTTTTTCCGGCAGACGGCCTGGTCGCGGATGCGGTGCGCGACTCCCTGCTTGCGCATCCTTTCCTGTCGCTGCTCTGTCAATCCTCGAGGCTGTATCCGGAAGCGCCGACCCGGACGGAAGAACTGGTCGACGCGGTCCTGAAACTTGCGCAGCTGGGAGAATACTGCAGTGCCGGTGGTGCCTCCGATTGGACACTGGAGGAAATCGAAATCAATCCCCTGGTTGTCAGTGAAGGCCAGCTGGTTGCCCTGGACGGTGTGGGTTTGGTCTCCCGTCGCCGGGAGTCGACGCTGCCGCGCCCCCTGGCCCGGGTCAGGAAATTGTTGCAGCCCAACAGCGCCGTCGTCATCGGCGCCAGTGCGAGCGGTCCGAATCCGGGGCGTATTATTCTGGAAAATTTGAAACGTGCCGAGGGTGTTGCCCGGAATCGGCTCTACGCAGTGCACCAGCGTGAGAGCGAGATCGGGGGAGTTCCGTGCTACGCTTCGATCGACCTCTTACCCGAAAAATGCGACCTGGCGGTCGTGGCGATTCCGGCACAGGGGGCGCTGGATGCAATCACTGCCCTGGTCGAACAGGACCGGGCCGAGTCGATCATCCTGATCCCCGGGGGATTTGCCGAGGCCGGTGAAACCGATCTGGCCCGAAGCATCGAGGCTGCCCTGATCCAGGGGCATTCCCGGGACGGGGGCGGGCCGGTGCTGGTCGGTGGAAACTGCCTCGGTATTGTCAGCCGGGAAAACTACAATACTTTCTTTCTTCCGGAGTACAAGTTGCCGTTTCGGCCGGGTCAGGGAGAGAATCTGGCGGTCGTCAGCCAGTCGGGCGCCTACCTGGTGACCTTTGCCAGCAACTACGACGGTTTGATTCATCCGCGCGCCAGCATTTCGTTCGGCAACCAGATGGACCTGACGGTCTCGGACTTCCTGGAGCACTTTCTGACCGTCGATGAGGTCGACGTCATTGCCTGCTATATTGAAGGATTCCGGGCGGGTGACGGCGGGCGTTTCGTGCGTTTGGCTCACCGGGCGCGTCAGTTGGGCAAAAAGGTGATTGTGTTCAAGGCCGGCAAGACGCCACTGGGGGCCCAGGCGGCTGCCAGCCATACTGCGTCGTTGGCGGGTGACTACGCCGTGGCGGAGGCCTGTTTGCGGAGCGCCGGTATTTCGGTGGCGGACACTCTGAGCCGTTTCGAGGACCTGATCAAGACATTTACCCTGCTCGGACAGCGCCCTGTGGGCGAAATGCGGACGGGAATCATTTCCAATGCCGGTTTCGAGTGCTCGACGGTGACCGACAATATGGGACCGCTGAGGTTGGCAGACTTCGACGATGCCACGCAGGCGATGTTGGATGACATTCTCCCGGGATTTGCGCATCGCACCAATCCGATCGACTGCACTCCGATGACTGGAACAGACGCATTTGCAGAGAGTTGCCGGGCAATTCTCGAATCTGCTTCCGTCGATGTGGCGATCCTCGCATCGGTGCCGGTAACCCCGGCGCTGAACAATTTGCCGGCGGATCCGGGCGGAGCGCATCGAGAAAATCTGGAAAATGAGGGAAGCCAGCCGAAGAGAATGGTGGAAATCCTGCGAGCGAGTGCTAAACCCGCGGTCGTCGTGGTCGATTCCGGTAGCATCTATGATCCCATGTGCCGGTTGATCGAGGCGGCGGGCATCCCCGTCTTCCGTAAGATCGATCGAGCTGCGCGTGCCCTCGGTGCGTACTGCCTGGCTGAAGGAGCCTCGGAATGAAGAAGTTCTGGATCGTTTTCGTGATTGTCGCCGTCGTGATCGGAGGCGGGCTGGGCCTTGCGTGGCGCGCCGTCCACTCGCTCGAGGAGTCGGTATCCATTGACGGTGGCGTACTGGTCTGGAAAGTCAGTGGTGACTATCCCGAAGAAAGGGATACCTCGTTCTGGGGCCAGGTACAGAGTAGCGGGGATATGACGGTACGCGATGTGGTGGGCGGGCTGCGGCGTGGAGCCCGCGACGATCGCATCACCGGGTTGGTATTGGATCTGGTCGACCTGCATGCGGACTGGGCCAAGATCGAGGAAATCCGGGACGCCATTGGAGAGTTCCATGCCGCCGAGAAGCCGGTCATCGCCTATACGGACGGTGTGCGGATGGGGGACTATGCCTTGGCGTCGATGGCCGACGAAATTGTGATTTCGCCGGAAGCGACGATCATGGTCCTGGGTCTGGCAGCCGAGTTGTCCTTCATGAAGGATACGCTGGGTAAGCTGGGGATGGAGGCTGACTTCATCCACGTCGGCAAGTTCAAGTCCGCGCCGGAGCGGATGACCCGAACGGAACCTTCTGAGGCCAATCGCGAGATGATCGAATCCATCGTCGAGGACCGCTACACCCAGGTGTTGAACATGGTTGCCGACGGGCGAGGCCGTACCACCGAAGAAGTGGCCGGATGGATCGATCGGGGAATGTTCGATGCCCAGGCGGCGATCGCTGAAGGTCTGGCCGATACTTTGCTCTACTATGACCAGATGATGGATCTTCGGTTTCCCGAGGACAAGATCACCTACCTGTCGGACTACGTATTGGACGCCGGGGGCAAGCGGAGGGCCACGCACGAAGTGGGCGTGGTCTATATCACCGGCGTGATCATGCCGGGCGAGAGTCGTTTCGACCGTTTCCAGGGCAAGATCGCCGGCAGCGAAACCGTGATCGATGACCTGATGCATATGCGCGAGGATACGGATATCGATGCCGTGATCCTGCGCGTGGACAGCCCCGGTGGCAGTGCGTTGGCCAGTGACCTGATCTGGCACGAGATCCGCGAGGTACAGCAGGAGAAGCCGGTGATCGTCTCGATGAGCGGGATGGCAGCCAGCGGCGGTTACTACGTGTCCTGTCTTGCCGATTCGATTTTCGCCGACGCCGGTACCCTGACCGGATCGATCGGTGTCTACGCCGGCAAGATGAGCCGAACGGCAATGTACGAAAAGGTAGGAGTTCACCGCGAGTTCATCACGCGGGGCCGCAACGCTCTCCTGTTCTCGGACGAGGGCCGGTTCACGGCGGAGCAACGAGAGCTCTTTGGTGACCAGTTGCTGAATTTCTATGAACGCTTCCTGCGCAAGGTGGCCGATGGCCGTGCCCTGACCCGGGATGCCGTGCATGACATTGCCCAGGGCCGTGTCTGGACGGGAAGCCAGGGGGTCGAGCGCGGTCTGGTCGACGAGGTGGGCGGCTTCTATCGGGCCTTGGACTCCGCCAAGTGGATGATCGGATTGACTCCCGCGGACAAGGTACGTGTCGTGTATGTGACCCAGGAAATGTCCTTCGTCGAGCGCCTGGTGCTCCGCTCGCTCCGGGATGGCGGCGGCATGGGACGCCTGGCCGCCCGGTGGACGGGGCTCGATCCGCTTCAACAGCTTGGGCCCTTGCCGACGCTGGCGGCGGCGCTTCGCGATGATGGCACCATGGCTACCGTCGAGTTGATGGACGGTCGGCCGGTCGCCATGGCACCGTTCTGGCTACAGATCCGCTGATTCAGCGATAGAGAGACAAATCCAGACCCTCGGGAAGGCCGTGCCACAGTCGCGCGGCCTTCCTCTCATCAGCCGAAGGTGCGTCGACCAGAGGCGGAGCCGCGCCCCAGAGTACGTGGTTCCGATCGCGGGTATGTCCCCACAGCAACAGTGCATGTCCCAGTTCGTGCACGAATCCTCGCACTGCATAGATCGGATCGCGCAGATCGTCGTAGTTGTTACCGGCCATCAGATTCATTCGCATCGGTCCCCCCGAGTCCGTCAATCGGGTCAGCCGGATCTCCAACGGGGGCGAAAGATGCAGATCCGGCAAGTGGATCAACCGCACACCCCAACCTGCCTGCTCGTCGATCCGAAACCACGGCTCGGAGGCCCCTTCATTCCAGATTTCCGCGGCCCGGATCAGGCAGGCACCCAGATCGGTTCTCCCGGCTACCGCACCTCCGGTACGCACCGGGATGGGCAGATCAGGCCAATGGACCACGGTCTGGTCAAAGAGAGGAGTGGTCAGCTCCTGCAGCAGCCCCAGGACATGAGGATACTCGATGGAATCGGTGAGCTGGATCGGCAACGGCGGACCGACCGGGGCGCCCGCCGGTACGGTCTGACGGTGGAAGATCCCGGCCGCGAGCGGTTCCAGTCGCCGCGAGTGCTCACTGACCGTCAGTGCAGGGGTCCATCGCCAACGAAATTCGCCATCGTGGAACTCGGTAGCGAGTCGGATGTTTGTCGTCCGGGTGCTGTCGTCCCGTAGAACCCGCCACTGCCAGGTGCCGATGGGCACGGGAAACGGCTGGGAGCCGATGCGCGGCGCCAGGTAGCTCCAGTCGGTATTCTCGGGCGAAGGTGCAAGGGGCGTGTCCGAGCAGCTGGTCAGCGCCCCGGACTGCGTCAGCAGCGCGATCAGTCCGGCAGCGCGGAGAAAACGGTTTCGCATCGATCCTGGCAGTTTCGCCCTGCCGGGCGGGGAGGAAAACCGCACCGTAGCAATCGATGTACCGCCTACAGTTTCGGCAATCGGGGCCGATTCCAAGAGAAAGCGGCAAGTCGCGGCGCAGTCGTGTGTATCGGCCCGTTGACGGTTCGGGAAGATGTTGCGCCCGGTCGGAGCTTGAACTAGGCTTTCGTGGCTGCAAAATCGCTCAGGTCCAATAGGCGCTCCTGGGGGACATCGATAGTTATCTGAAAACTGGCCTGCGGGCCAAGGAAAGCGATTCCATGGACAACTGGTTCGACGAGCAGGAACAGAAGAAGCCCGGCTTCGATTACCGTGCCCTGATGAAGGACGTATGGCGTCGCAAATGGCTGTTTTTCATTCCGTTCGTACTGTGCCTGTCGATGGCCATCTTTGCGATCAAGACGATGACCCCGCTGTACTATTCGTCCGGGCAATTGGAAGTTCGGACCGATGTCTATCGCAGCCAACTGCTGAATGATCCGATGCGAAATCTCGGAGGGCGACGCCGCTTCGATGAGGAGCTCCAGTGGGAGATGGAAAACCTGCTGAACTCGCCGGCCTTCCTGGAGCGCATCGTTCGCGAGTTGGGGATGGAAAAGAAGTACATGGCCGAGAGCCGCGTCGAGGAGGGGCCGGCCCTGGACGAGACTGCGGCGGTGAACAAGGCGATCGGCAAACTGGCCCGGCGGATTCGCATTGCGGATGACGGCCATCGGCTGTATCGCATCGGCGTGATTGATCCCGATCCGCAGCAGGCTTACGATCTGGCCCGAGTCATCCTGGATCGCTTCCTGGAGGAATACCGCAAGGTCCGAACGGCGCCGCGTGCCTCGACGCAGGAGTTCCTGCTCGAACAGAAGAAGACCTACGACGCGGACCTGGAGGCGGCCGAAGCGGAATTGAATTCCTATCTGGTCGAGATTTCCTCGAGCGGCCTGTTGGGCAATCCGGTCAACGCCTCGAATCTGGCGTCCGTGGAAGATCATCTGAATCGGATGCAGGAGAGATTGGATGGCCCGGACGCGCGTGAACTGGCGGATCTGCAACGCCAGGCCAAGGCGGTGCTGGGAGCACTGCCGGCGGTTGATACGTTTGCCAAGGATGTGACCATCTCGAACCTGACGCGTACGCTGATCGACCTGGGGGTCGAGGTGATGACGCGTGCCGACATCGGGTCCCAGGACGAGGTCGGACTGGAACGGGGACGTCAGCGCGTACAGATCATCAATCGCGTCGAGGAACTCGTGACCCTTCAGCACTCGAACCTGAGCATTCTGGATCGCAATCGGCTGTCCCAGTACATCTACTTCGCATTGTACACGGACCTCGAGCGTCGCGTCGTCAACCGCGTGACGGACGATGTTCGGTCCTATCGCGCCTTCCTGGTCGAGCAACCGCGCCAGTCCTCACGGTTGGCCGATCTACAGTCGCGTGTGTCGCACATGAATGACCTGGTCATGACCATTGAGCGTGAGATCACTCAACAACGGATGAATCTCGAAGCGGGCATGTCCGATGTCGGGCTCCAGGTCTCCATCCGGCAGCAACCCTTCTACAATCCGATCCCGGCCGAGCCGAACAAACTGCGGCTGGCCTTCCTCGGTTTTGCTCTTTCGGTGGCGCTGGGCGGGGGCCTGGTGGTGCTCTCGCTACTGCTGGACAAGACATTCAAGACGATCGATTCGATCGAAAGTACGCTGGGCTTCCCGGTACTGGGAACCTTGCCGCAGGTGAAGCTGCCCACGGCCGGCCCGCAGCGGCAACTGCGTTTGCTGCTGTGGCTGACCATTATTCTCGGAATCCTCGCCGTCGGCGCCTTCGGATTCCTCGTACTGTATCCCCGGTTGAGCCTGTGACCCCGGAGAGGGAATGAGCTTCTTGAAGAAAAATAGCATGCAGGAGCGCAAGCTCTTCGATATCGAATCTCCTCTGGCGATCGAATTGCGACGGATCATGATCCGGCTGGGTCGTACTCTCGACTTCGACCGCAAGGTCTCGCTGATGGTCTCCAGCGCTGAGAGCGGTGAAGGTAAGAGCACGTTTGCGCTGCACTTCGCTCTGGTCCTGGCCTACCACCTCCAGCGTCGCGTCCTGCTGATCGACGGAGACGTGCGCCGTCCGGTGCAGCACAAGATTTTCGAGGAAGAAATCGCACCGGGGCTGGCGGATCTGCTGGCGGGTGAGTCCACCCTCAAGGATGCCATCCGCACCACGGAAATAGGCAACCTGGACCTGTTGCCGGCGGGTAGCACGGGGGGGCGCCCGAGCCGTCTGTTCAACGAAACCAAGATCAAGGCATTGATCCAGGAGTTGCACAAGGACTACGACGTGATCATCCTGGATTCACCGCCAGTGGTTCCAGTCAGCGATCCCTTGCTGTATGTGCAGGCTGTCGACGGTTTGATCTATCTGGTCATGGCTGGACGCACTGCCCGCGAAGTTTCAGAACGCGGCATCGAGATCTTCAAGTCGTCGGGGGCGAATATTCTTGGGGTTGTTGCGAACAATCTGGGTGAGGTGCTGCCATACTACTATTCCTCAAAGTACTATGGGTATGATGGCAAGTAGGTTG
>JANTGJ010000143.1 GCA_024762975.1 Candidatus Krumholzibacteriia bacterium | reverse complement strand
GTCGTTCTGGGACACGAGAACACACTGCCGGTGACGATCGAAGACATGATCCATCACTGCCGGGCGGTCCTGGCGGCACGCCCGGGCCTGCCGGTGATCGCCGACCTGCCCTACGGCAGTTTTCACATCAGTACCGAATCGACGGTCCGCGACGCCCTTCGCCTGGTGAAGGAGTCCGGTGTGCAAGCGGTCAAGTTGGAGGGCGGTCGCAAGCGCGCCGCCGTGATCGAGGCTCTGCTGGACGCGGAGATTCCGGTCATGGGCCATCTCGGATTGACGCCGCAGTCGGTTCATCGATTCGGCGGTTTCAAGGTGCAGGGCAAGGGGGATGCCGAGGCCGAGCGCCTGCTGGACGAAGCCCGGTTCCTGGCCGAGGCCGGCTGTTTCGCAATCGTGTTGGAGTGTATTCCGGCGCGGTTGGCGGAGCGGATCTCGCAGGAGGTCCGAGTGCCGACGATTGGTATCGGAGCCGGTGCGGGCTGCGACGGACAGGTGCTGGTCTTTCACGACATGCTGGGGCTCTTCGACGGGCTGAAGCCAAAGTTCGTCAAGCGCTATGCCGAGCTGGGGCGGATCGCCACCGAGGCCGTGGCCGAATATGCACGGGAAGTCCGTGAGGGTGCCTTCCCGACACCCGATCACACTTTCGGTGACCGGGCCCATGAAAAATCCGAGGCGCCGGAGCCGACTTGCGATCCGCCGGCCGAAGTGGGATACCTGCCGGGCGTCCAGACCGGTGAGGACTAGTTCGATGCGTGTTCTGCACACTCGCGACGACCTGCGCTTCCTCGACGAATTGAAACGGAAGCGTCCGCTGGTTCTGGTGCCGACGATGGGTGCTCTGCACGAAGGGCATCTGAGTCTGGTGCGGGAGGCGGAACGATACGGTGCGGTGGTGGCGACGATCTTCGTGAACCCGACCCAGTTCGGTCCGGGTGAGGACTATGACGCCTATCCGCGCGACCTGGAGTCCGATCTGGAACGATTGCGCCCGCTGAATGTCGAGGCCGTATTCGCCCCACCTGTGTCCCTGATGTATCCGGAAGGATCCGGGGTCTCCATTCAACCGGGGTCCCGGGGGCTGGGACTTTGTGGCGGGGACCGCCCGGGGCACTTCGCCGGCGTTTTGACGGTCGTGGCGAAACTCTTCGGTTTGACTCGCCCGGAAATCGCGGTATTCGGACGCAAGGATGCACAACAGTGCCTGGTCATCGACCAGATGGTGCGTGACCTGGAGTTTCCGGTCCGTCTGATCGACGCGCCGACCATCCGCGAGGGCGACGGCCTGGCGATGTCCTCGCGCAACCGCTATCTGGACGCGGAGGAAAGATCCCGGGCGCTGTGCCTGTCGCAGGCGCTGCGAGAGGCCGAACGGCTGGTGGCCGGGGGAGAACGCTCCGCGGGGAAAGTTCGTCAACGGATGTGGGACCACCTGAGTCCTGCCGATGAAATTCGCTATGCCGAGATCCGCAGCGTGCCCGATCTGCAGGAACCGGAACGAATGGAAGGACGGATTCTGCTGGCCGTTTCGGCGCAAGTGGGACCGGCGCGCCTGATCGACAATCTGGTCCTCGAGATCTCGGACGATGCGGTCCGGGAGGGATCCCTACTCGGAGATGGAGAGAGATGATGAGCGAAGCGAAGAATCGTCCCGTGGAAGCGGTGGTGCTGGCCGCCGGCAAGGGCACGCGCATGAAGTCGGATCTGGCCAAGGTGCTGCATCCGCTGGCCGGCCGGACTCTGCTGCAGCATGTGCTGGACGCCGCTGCCGAAGCGGGGATCGGGCACACCGTGGTCGTCGTCGGCCACCAGGCCCAGGCCGTCGAGGACGCCCACCGCGGTGCCGGCCGCGAGTTCGTCCTGCAGGCCGAGCAACTGGGCACGGGGCATGCCGTACAGATGGCCGTGCCCGCACTCGACCGAACGGGCTACTGTGTCGTGCTCGCGGGCGACGTCCCGCTCCTGCGGCCCGAAACATTGCGGCGCCTGATCGCGTTCAGCCGGGATTCCGGGGCTGCGGCCACGGTCCTGACCTGCATCGTTCCCGACGCCGGTGCCTATGGCCGGATTCTGAAGGACGGCGAAGGGCGTGTGGTGGGCATCGTCGAGGCCAAGGACGCCACCGAGGAGCAGCTGAGGATTGGTGAGTACAATACCGGCGTGTTCTGCTACCGCACCGACCGGATGATCGCGGCGCTGGGCAGCCTGACGACCGACAACGTTCAGGGAGAGTACTACCTGACCGACACGGTGGCTTGGCTGGTCGGTCAAGGCGAGGAGGTCCTGTCGGTTTCCACCGAGGATCCGAATGAAGTCGCCGGCATCAATACGGTCGAGCAATTGGCCGAGCTGGAAGAGGTCCAGCGACGGCGGGAGGCCTGATCGTGGACCGGCTCTACGCTCCCTGGAGGTTCAGTTACGTGACCGGAAAGAAGAAGGAAGCGGGCTGTGTCTTTTGCAACCGGCTGACGGGCGATGAACAGGAACACCTGATCCTGCACCGCGGCGAGTACTGGTATGTGATGATGAATCGCTACCCCTACAACAGTGGCCATCTGCTGATGGTTCTGGGTCGTCACCAAGCGGTTCTCTCCGGGTGTACGCCGCCGGAATTGGCCGAGATGGGGGGGCTTCTGCACGCGATGGAGGCGGCGCTGATGGAGGCTTTCGCACCCCAGGGAATCAATTGCGGATACAACGGGGGAGAAAGCGCCGGAGCGGGAATCCCGGAACACCTGCATCTGCACATGCTGCCGCGCTGGGCGGGAGATACCAATTTCATGAGTAGCATCGGGCAGACGAGAATCATGCCGCAAACACTGGAACAGAGTTACCAGACGTTGTTGCCGGTTTTCCAGCGGTTGCTGGGTTCGGGCTGATGCGGCGTCCCCTGAATCTCTGGTTGCTGTTGGCGGTGCTGGTTTGCGCCGCCTCGATCTGGGCCGGCCGCGGAGCGGAGCTCCCGTTCCTGAAGAACGTGAGTCAGGAAACGGCGCCGACCGAGGTTACGAAAGGGTTCGTCGAGGATCCGGATATGGAACCGGTGCATCTCTCCGTCCTGAACGGAACCGCTCGCCAGGGACTGGCGCGCGAAGTGGGGTTGTTGGTTGCCCGTGCCGGTTGCGTTGCGGAACACGTGGGCAACGCCGCCGAAAGCAATTCCCCCGAGTCGCTGTTAGTCAATCGACGCCTGTCGCGGGCTCGAGCCGAGGATCTGGCGGCGCGGTTGGGGGGCGTGGAATTGCTCACCGAGTGGGATGAGCGTTGCACCGAGGATGCGGTTCTGGTCCTGGGACAGGACTCGCAGAAAGTGCTGGAGGCGCTGGGACGCTGAATTCCGTGTCCGATTTCGGCCGTGGGTGGAATTTGGTGGTTCGGCGCCACGCCAAAGGCTATTATGGAGCGGTGTCCTGAAGAATTCTGCTCTCCGCCGGGTGTCCTGCACTCGGAGGGGGGTTGTGAAGAAAGTGTAGATTGATGCGTAAATCGCTGGGAACAATCACTTTGACGCTGATCGTGGGCGTGCTGATCGGCGCGGTCGTCAGCGAGGTGATCGGTTTGTTCCTGACCGAAGGCAGCGTGGCCGAACAGCTTTTTGTTCGCTATGTTTCCTTTGGTCCCGAAGTCACCCACTGGAATCTGGTGATCATCGATTTGACTTTCGGATTCCAGATCCATTTCAACCTGATGAGTGTGATCGGCGTATTCACCGCGTCGCAGATTCTGCGGTGGGTGCGTTAGGTCCGTACCGGAAACCAGTTCGAGAGAACCGGACGAGAGGAATTCCCGGATGATCCCCATTCCTGCATTTATCCCCGGCGTGACCGGCGGCTGGGAGTTGTTGCTGATTCTCGCGCTGGTTCTGATTCTGTTCGGTCCGAAGCGGCTGCCGGAAATCGCCGAGGCGATGGGCAAGTCGATCCGCAAGTTCAAGTCGGCCACGAGCAGCGCCACCGAAGAGGTGAAGCGCGAGATCGAGGATGCCGGCAAGGAATTGAAGAGCGAGGACAAGCAGGAAACGAAAGACGACTGATCCGGAGGCCCCGTTGACGCGCGGATTCCCCGGCGGGGCGGTCCCGTTTCTTCACTCCGGAATCTATGGCCGGAACGGAGGCCGCCATGAATCTCGCACAGCTGCTGCAGCAACTGAAGGCCGATGAACGGTTCACTCGAAATGTGACGCGATGGGAAGTCATTCCGCCGGCGGAAGAGCGCGTGGAGGACTTTCCGCCCTCGTTGAATCCCCGCCTTGTCGAGGTGATGAAGAGCCGGGGTATCGATCGACTGTATTGCCATCAGGCGGAATCGATTCGACTGGCCGCACAGCAGCGCTCGTTCGTCGTACCGACCCCGACGGCCAGCGGCAAGACTCTCTGCTACAACCTTCCCGTGCTCGATACGATGCTGTCCCAGCCGCAGGCGCGGGCTCTGTACCTGTTCCCGACCAAGGCGCTCAGCCAGGATCAGATGCACGAAGTGCACGGAGTGGTCAGGGATCTGGGAGCCGATATCGGTGTTTTCACGTTCGATGGCGACACTCCTGAAACAGCCCGTCGCGCGATCCGCAGCAGTGGGCACATCGTGGTTACGAATCCGGACATGCTGCACCAGGGGATCCTGCCGCACCATACGCTGTGGGTGAAACTTTTCGAAAACCTGGAATACGTCGTGGTGGACGAGATCCATCAGTACCGTGGTGTCTTCGGCAGCCATGTGTCGAATGTGCTGCGCAGGCTGCGGCGGATCGCGAAGTTTTACGGAGCGAATCCGCGTTTCATCTGCTGTTCGGCGACGATCGCCAACCCCGCGGAACTGGCCACGCGGCTGACGGGAGTCGAAGTCGACGAAGTGTCGGAAAACGGGGCGCCCCGGGGCGAGAAGCATTTCGTGTTCTACAATCCACCGGTGGTGAATCAGGAACTGGGAATCCGGCAGTCGGTGATCAAGACGGCGCGCAGGATCGCGGAAAATTTCATGGGTGCCGGTGCGCAGTTGATCGTGTTCGCCCGCAGTCGAATGCGAGTCGAGTTGCTGCTCACCTATCTGGAGAAGGCGGGCCATCGCGTCGGCTTGAAGTCGGGTGAAGTGCGTGGGTACCGGGGAGGCTATCTTCCCAACGAACGGCGTGCCATCGAGAAGGGGTTGCGTGAGGGCACGGTCTCGACGGTCGTCTCGACCAATGCCCTGGAATTGGGGATCGACATCGGCCGACTGGATGTCTGTGTGATGGCCGGCTATGCCGGGACCGTGGCCAGTACCTGGCAGCAGGCCGGGCGGGCCGGACGCCGCCAGAATCTGAGTGCGGTCGTACTGGTGGCCTCGAGCAGCCCGGGGGACCAGTACATCATCAACAACCCGGATTTTTTCTTCGGTCGCAGTCCCGAACACGCGACGCTGGACCCGGACAACCTGGTGATCCTGATGAGCCACCTGAAATGCGCGGCCTTCGAGTTGCCCTTCGAAGTCTCCGAGGAGTACGGCGGTCAGCGCATCGTCGAGATCCTGGACTATCTGGCGCAAAGCGGCGTGCTGCACAAGAGCGAGGACCGCTACCACTGGATGGCCGACACCTACCCGGCCGAAGACGTCAGTCTGCGCAGTGCCGCGCCCGACAACGTGGTGATCATCGACCGGTCCATTCCCGGCGGCCGTGTGATCGGCGAGATGGACCTGTTCAGCGCACAGGAGATGTTGCACGACGATGCCGTCTACCTGCACGGTGCGCAACAGTACCACGTCGACAGGCTGGATTGGGAACGCCGGGAGGCCCACGTGCAGCCCGTTACCGTCGAGTACTATACGGACGCGCAACGCAAGAGTGAGCTGAAAACGCTCACGGCCGAACTGGACCGGCCGCTCGGTTTCGGGCAGGTCGCTCTCGGCGAAGTGGGACTGGTTTCGAAAGTCACCGTCTACAAGAAGATCAAGCTGGGCACGCACGAGAATGTAGGGGCGGGGCGTGTACACCTGCCGGAATTGGAAATGCACACGACCAGTTTCTGGTGGGAGTTGCCCGATGATCCGGACGATCCCGAACTGTCGCTGCAGGCGACCATGGCTGCGGCGGGTCTGGACCTCGGCGATGCCCTGAAGGGCCTGGCTCATCTGCTGGGAAGGGTGGCTCCGTTCTTTGTCATGGCCGATCCTGCCGATCTGCACGCTACGGCAATGGTACGTTCGCCATTTACCGATCGGCCGACCCTCTATCTCTACGATTCGTTCCCGGGCGGTGTGGGTTTCGCGCGGCGCATTTTCGACCAGTTCGAAGAGATCGCCACTGCGGCCCGTTCCCATCTGGGCGCCTGCCCGTGTCCGTCCGGTTGTCCGGCCTGCACCGGCCCCGCGCTCGAGAGTGGGGGCACCTCGCGTGATGGTGTCGTCTGGTTGCTGGACCGGTTGGCACTCGAGGGTGAGAGCGTCTCGGCCGAGGGTCGGGCCTGACCGTGAACCTGAAGAAGCGCCTGGCGAATCTGGATCGACTGACGCGCAGGCAGGTCGTTCCCGATCCGGCCCCCCCCGCGCTCGAAGCAGGCGCCTGCAGGCATCTTCTGCTCGATCTGGGATTGAAGGAGTACGAGGGGCCCGCAGGGCGGGTGTGGATACGTGACCGCCTCGATCCCATCGCGCCAATGGATCCGTTGCCATCGTTTGCCGGACTTTTTCCCCGCGCCCGCCAGGCGGATCCTGATCCCGAGGAAATTCTCTTTCTCGATACCGAAACGACCGGGTTGGCCGGGGGGACCGGGACGTTGGCGTTTCTGCTCGGCATGTCGCGCTGGCGCGACGGGATGCTGCAGACCCGCCAGTTGATCCTCGATTCCCCGGGACAGGAACCGGCGCTGCTGGGCGCCCTGGCAGAATGGGCCTCCGACGCTGCGGTGACCGTGACCTACAACGGTGCTTCGTTTGACCTGCCTCTGTTGCGTACCCGCTGCCTGATGAATCGGCAGGAGGATCCGCTGGCGGATCGGGTGGCGTGGGATCTGTTGGTACCGGCGCGCAGGTTGTGGCGGCGGCGACTGGCGGACTGCCGACAACAAACCCTGGAGAGCGCCGTTTGCGATCTGCCTGAAAGAACGGGTGATATTGAAGGCTCCCGCATCCCTGCCGTGTGGTTCGACTTCCTGGCGACCGGGGCGACCGACGATCTGGATCGCGTAATGCACCACAATCATCTGGACATGATCGGGATGGCGCATCTGATGATTCGGGTCGGTGAAATCGCCCGGGTGATCACCGAGCCGGGAACGTCGATCGGGCTGGATTGGCGAGACTGCTGGTCGCTGGGCCGCGTGACCGAGCGCGAACGGTCGACCGCCGCCTCGCTGGGCTGGATGGCAGCGGCTTGGGATCAGGTGCGGCATCGTTCGGCCGAACCGCGTTTCCTGGCCGATGCGATCCGAATTCTCAAACGAAGCGGCGATTGGCTGCTGGTGGAGTCCGTTATCCGCTGGGGGTTCGAAAGCGGTGTACAGGAACCGTGGCTGGAGCGGGAGGCCGCGATCCTCTATGAACGCAGGCTCCTGGACTTGGAGAAGGCGCTTGCCCATGCCCGGCGCAGCGGCGAGAATAGCCGCATCGAACGGCTCCGGCGGAAACGAAATCTGGTTCGGAAGGGATCGTGAAATGACGCGGTTGACACGCAGCGAAGCGCATTTGTTGTTGTCGGGAATTCGGGTGTTGGTCCATCGCAACGAGTTGGCGCCCACTCCGGAAGAATTGGCGGAGTTGCTGGAGATGCCCGCTACGCTGGTCCGGCTGCAGTTGGCGGCTTTGGCGGAACTCGGTGCCGTGGCCCTGGTCGAGAGCGCCTTCCATACCCACGCCGAGATCCGGCGCTACCTGGCGGTCGAGGATCTGGTTGAGACGGCGGGACCGGAGATTTCCGAGGATCTGAAGGCCTTCGACGAACGCAAGAAGGCGGAGACGGAAAAGATGGCCCACCTCTTCGAGTCGGGGGAAAGCGAGCGTCAGCGTCAGGAACAGTTGCAGCGGATGGATCAGGACCTGAAGGATTTCAAAAAGAAGAAACCGAGAAATCCGTTCGGCGACGATTGACGAAAGCGATCAAGGACAAAAAAAGCCCGGACCCTGGAGTCCGGGCTTTTTTGTGGGACGGGTCAGCTAGCGAGCCTGCTCCGCGGCGAAGCGGCCGTCCTGGATGTCGGCTTCCGCCTTCTTCGCCTCGAACCACTGCTCGAGAATCTCGTTGCGCTTCTGATTCAGCAGGTAGGCGCGGATGCCTTCCTGGCGCTGAGCGAAGGCTGCCTCGTCGAAAGTGCTGATCCAGATCGGCCGGACGGCAAAGAGGCCTCGCAGTGTCTCGACCTCGGGAATGACCTGCCCGACTTCGCCCTCGATGGCCAGGCGATTGAAGTCGGTGCCGTAGCCAACGTCGCGGATATTCGAATTCATGTTGAAC
>JANTGJ010000142.1 GCA_024762975.1 Candidatus Krumholzibacteriia bacterium | reverse complement strand
ACTCCGTTCCCCATCCCGCCCCGGAGGGCGTACGCGCGACCCCGCGCAACCGGCGCCGGTCGCGTCTATTGGAAGGTTGCCTTCAATTGCCCCCAGGTAGCCTGGTCCGCACCCACCAACGACTCGCAGAGATTCACCGCTCCGGGACTGGGCGCGCAGCCGCTCCCCGTCGGCCATGTCGACCCGGAATAGGGATTCAATGCGTCGTACAGGATCCAGCCTCCGTGCTCCGGATCCCAGCCCAGGGAACGATCATCATCGGCGACGTGGTCGGCGTAGACCACCCCGTCGACGACCTCCAGTTCCATCAGGTTCCCATTCTCGTAGCGGTTGCGCAGGAGCTCGACGGTATCGCCGCCGTTGTTCAGGCTGAGTCCCCCCGATCCGGCCGAATTCGCCTGCTGCCAGGCTACGGCGTCCGATCCATAGAACACTTTCACTTCACCCGGAGCGAGGCTCCCATCCAGGTGCATCTGGGGCGACGTGCCCACGCCGTCGCGGACCCAGTACTCCGCCAGATCGAGGCTTCCGGTACCGGTATTGCGGACCTCGATCCACTCGTCGCCCAGGAAGTCGACCGTACCGTCACCATTCCAATCGGTGGCCGGATCGGCCAGGACCTCGCTCAGGATCAACTGGGCCGGTGCCGGCAACACCCACACCACCGCCAGCAGGGCCGCCGGCAGGATCAGCAGGCGCGTCACGAGATGCCATTGCGTTCTTTTCATGCTACACTCGATTTCCGGGAGGAGTTCAGGATACGGCCCCGATGGATTCGGAACGGAGCCGTCGGAAGAACCGGTGTTCTTGCCAGAAACGGACCGCGAAACGGAAGCAGCATGACTCTCGACATCGGAATCATCGGCGCCGGCACCCATGGCACCCGCTATCTGCGTCATGCGCGGAAGGACGTCCCGGGAATGGGCGTTGCCGCCGTGTGCCGACGGAACCAGATCGAGGGCACTGCCCTGGCCACCGAATGCGGTGGCCGTTTCCACCGGGAGTCCGAAGAGTTGATTGCGGATCCGGCGGTTGACGCCGTGGTCGTCTGCACACCTCCGTCCAGTCACTTCGATCTGGCTCATGCGGTGCTGGCCTCCGGCAAACCCCTGCTGCTCGAAAAACCGATGACCGGCACGCTGGAACAGGCCCGTGCACTGGCCGCAATGGACCAGGACTCGCCGTTTCCGCTCTTTCTGGCCCAGACTCTGCGCTGGAATCCCGTCCTGCAAAAAGTACGGGAATTGTGGCCACGTCTGGGTCGGATCCACCTGATTCGTGCCGCTCAGCGCCTGCAACCGACGACACTGGCCTGGCAGCAGCGACTCGCCGAAACCGTGGGCGGATCGGTGTTGCTGACGGGCGTCCACCTCTTCGACACCGTGCGTTGGCTGAGCGGGCGCGAGTTCGTACGGGTCGATTCTCGACAGGACCGCATTCTCAACCCGGTCGTCGAGGATTTCTTCCTGGCCCGCGCCGAGCTGGATGATGGGGCCATCGTTTCGCTGGAGGTCAGCAAATTCACGCAGAGCCGGGCCTGCTGGCTGGAGGTCGTGGGCCGGGACGCACAGATCTGGGCCGACTACCAGAACGGTGGCGTCCTGCTGAGACAGGGCAGCCGGGAGGAACGATTCGACGTTTCCGCCGGCACTCCAACGCTGCCGGCGATCCTGGGCGCCTGGCTGGAGTGCCTTCGCACCGGCAACGCCCCTCCCGTTGGAGTCCGCGATGGAATCGCCACCCTGGCGATGGTCGACGCCTGCTATCGGTCCTCCCGATCCGGACAGTCCGTGCCCGTGGAGGCGCCGTAATGCGCTGCGCTCCTGCATGGTGCCTCGCGGCGGGGATCCTTTTTGTGGCCTCATGCACGACAACTCGTTCCACCGCAGCCGATATCGAAACCCGCATCAGGTATCGCATGAAGGATGGCCAGGGACAGGAGCGCGTTCGTGAGGGGGGCGCCGATTCCGCGGTACTGGCACTCTGGGGCGATCGGCACGGAAAAGACTTCATGGAAATCTGGAGCCCGGTATTGAACGATTCGCTGGCCCGCACTCCGGGGTTGCAGCGACTCGATTTCGCCCACCTGAAAGGGGTTCCGTTCTTCATCAAGGGCCGGATCAAAAAGCGCTTCCGGGAGGATTGGGAGGGTGTGGTGCTCCTGGATTGGGACGGTGAATTTCGACGTGCCTACGCCTGCACCGCGGACAGTTGTACGGCCATCCTGTTTGACCGCGACGGATACCCGGTGCGGCGGTGGACTGTCGGCGCCCTCGACCCACACCTACTGGCCGACATGACGGAGGCGGCCCGGCAGGTCGCCTCCGTCGACTCACTCTCGAATCCGCAGGAACCTACCCGGCAATGATCCGCTCGATGCCCCCCCTTGCGATGGGATGGTACGAGTCCGCGTGGGCAGCGAAGACTTCGGCCGCCAGGGAACGGGTCGCCTCGTTCTCCTGCAAGACCATGTACAGGGGCTTGAGGTACTTCATGCGTCCGACCTCGCCCAGGAACGAACGGATCCGCTCGTAGGCAGGTTCAAAACCGCTGCCGGCGGCAATCAACAGCCAGTTGCTCAGGATCTCGCAATTGCCCTGCTCGGTCAGCTTGAAATTTTCCTCCAGCCAGGCACAATCCTCTGCAGGCAGGGTACGCGGCAAGGCCTGCAGGAAGATCTGCCAGTCTTCGGCGCTCCACTTCCCGGCCTCGGCGACATCGGGGCGAACCCCATCACTCCAGCCCTTGCCCAGGGCCTCGAGACTCTCCAGGCGCGCCGAGGAAAACACCGGCGCATTGTCCGGCAGACCCGGCTGGTGGATCCACTGGTCCATACCCACCTGAGCCGCGAGACCCGGCAATTCAGCCTCCAGGAATTCCTCGAACTCCGCGGTGGTAATCGACGTAAAGGCAAAATGTTCGATGTATTTTTTCACAAAACCATCGAACTTCTCTCGCCCAACGGTCTCCTCCAGCAGCGCGACCAGCAGGAAGCCTTTTTCGTAGGGAACCAGTGAGTAGAATTCGTCCGGATCCTTGCCTTTGCCATCGGTCTTCAGCTTCGTGAAGGGCGAACCCTCTCCGAAGCTCTTCATGGCATCCATCAGGCCGTTGCGACCGATGGCCGCCGAGATGGACTTGGCTTCCACTCCGTCGGACTTCTCCAGGATGCGCCGCTCGGCCCAGACCGTGAACCCCTCATTCAGCCAGAAATCGTCGATCGTGGCATTGGTCACCAGATTGCCGGTCCAACTGTGTGCCAGTTCATGCGCCAGGACATTGACCAGCGAGCGGTCGCCGGCCAACAGGGTCGGCGTCAGGAAGGTCAGGCGCGGGTTTTCCATGCCACCGTACGGGAACGAAGGCGGCATCACGACGAAATCGAAGCGATCCCACAGATAAGGACCGAAAATCTCCTCGGCCGACAACAGCATCTGGTCCACATCGGCGAATTCCCAGGCCGAGGCCTCGAGCATTTCCGGCTCGGTGTAGACTCTCGACCGCGGACCCAGGTCCTTCGAGGCGAGATGGCCCACGGTGAAGGCGAAAAGGTACGAGGGGATGGACTGCGGCATCTCGAACGCGAAGGTCTTGCGCCCATTCTCTGCCGCCGCTGACTCCCCCGGGGCCGCCGCCATGACTACGGTCAGAGCCTCCGGTACCGTCATTTTCGCAGCGAAGGTAAACCGCGCCAGCGGAGAATCCTGACAGGGGATGACACTGCGCGCGTGGATCGCCTGGCACTGGCTGAACAGGTAGGGATGCTTGCCGCCGGCCGTCTGGGCGGGCGCAAGCCACTGCAGGGCGCTGGCCGTGGGACTGGTCTCGAACTCGACCACGAATTCACGACAGTCGGCCGGTAGGTCCAACCGCAATCGTGAGCCCAGCACCGGATCGGGCGCGGCCAATTCGGTGTCGATCGGCTGACCCTCGGTGGTCGCTGCTCCATGAATCGTCAGATCGCGGGTGTCCAGATCCAGCGCGCCGCCGGCCGGCCCAGCCAGTCGGTAGAGAGCTTTACCACGGATCACGCTCGACGAGAAATCGACATCCAGATCCAACACCATGTGCTGGACCCGACCCTGGGAAAAATCGGTATAGGAATGGGCATCGGGACGGCTCACGGGAGTACCTCCGTGGAATGGGAATACCGGAGCTCAACGCCTCCGGTCACTGGATCTCACGGTTCCCATTGTCGCCAAGATCGCCGCGCGCCGCAAGCGCTTCCAGCCGCAGGCGAAGTCGAAGATTCAGACGCCTGCTTCCAGGCGGGCCGCCGGGGCAGGGTGCCCGGTCGCCGGCTGATCCGGATGCTCACGAATGATGGCCACGAAATCGTCGAGATTCGCAAGGAAGACGTCGACCAGTTGCGGGTCGAAATGACGCCCCCTCTCGCTGCGCAGCATCTCGACGACCTCCTCCAGTTCGCGCGCCGGCCGGTAGACGCGATGATTTGCCACCGCATCGAAGACATCGACCAGGGCGGTGATCCGGCTGAACAGGTCGATGTCCTCACCGGCCAGTCCCTGGGGATAGCCCCGGCCGTCCCAGCGCTCGTGATGCTGCAGTGCCACCTGGGCGGCCTTGCGCATGATCGGCCGCTCGCTCTTGCCCAGGATCTCGTGCCCGATCCGCGAGTGCGACTGCATCAGCTTGTACTCGCCGGCGGTCAATTTGCCTGGTTTGTGCAGCACCTGGTCCGAGATTCCCACCTTGCCCACATCGTGCATCGGCGCCGCCAGCCGCAGGATCGCGGCGTCCTCCTCCGCCATCCCCATCAGGCCAGCGAGGCGGTGAGCCATCTTGCCGACGCGCATGACATGATTGGCGGTTTCCTTGCTGCGGGTCTCGACGACCTCGCCCAGGGTATGGATGATCTCTTTCTGGGTTTCGATGATCTCGCGACTGAGATTCATGTTGTGGAAAGCCAGGGCCACATTCGACAGGTAGATGCGTACCAGATCGCCATCCAGGGAGTCCAGCCCCTGCTGCGAGCGCAACAGGAACAGCAGTCCATGCCCCCCCTCACCCTGCACGCAGGAGACGAAGCTGCCGTTGAAGAAGAAACTCGTACCCTGTCGAGAGGCCTGGCGCAACATCGGCCCCGCCGAATCGGCGACGACTTCCTCGACGGGCCGGCCCTCGCAACCGACGAACTCACCCGTGCCCGTGGTCACCACATACCGCCCGTCGCACAAACGCGCGGCCAGGCCCGACACCGCGTCACGGCCCTGCTCGCCCTCTCGTGCGAATGCCAGCAGCTGATCCATCACTGCAGCGGCGAAACGACGCCGGGTCCCTCCCTCGAACAGCACCCGGCTGGCATCGAGCACCCGCTGCAGCCCCTGGCGGCTCTGGTCGATCGTCTGGATGTCACGCCACGAGCGAAGGGCACTGGTCACCGTTGTGAACAGTTTCTGAGCCGTCAATTCGGTCTTCGCCTTGTAGTCGTTGATATCGTACTGGGCGACGACCTCCAGCTCGGGAGCCTGCCCCGGCTGCCCGGTCCGCAGAATAATCCGTACGTTCTTATTTCCCATCTCCTCGCGGATCTGGCGCACCAGCCGCAGCCCCGAGTCCTCGCTCTCCATCACGACATCCAGCAGGATCAAAGCAATCCCGGAATCCTCCCGCATGATATCCCGGGCGGCGGCGCCCGAAAAGGCACTGATCAACTCGAGGGGCCGGTTCTCGAAGGTGTAGTTTCGCAACACCAGCCGGGTCAGCGTGTGGACCTCTTCCTCGTCGTCCACGATCAGGATCTTCCAAGGGGAGCCCAGGGCCTGGACCGGTTCCTGTTCGGAGGCGAAATCCAGGGGGTCATTTCGGTGGCGTCGGGGCGTCGAGGGTTCAAGCATGGGCGGCCTCCGCCTGCAGGGGGATATCGATCACGAAGCGGGTACCACGACCCGTTCGGCTGGTGCAGCTGATGCTGCCACCGAGGACCTGCGTCACGTTGTTGTACACGATGTGCATGCCCAGTCCGGTTCCTCCGCGACCGCGCTTGGTGGTGTAGAATGGCTCGTACAGACGGGCCAACTGGTCTCGGGACATCCCGATGCCATTGTCCCGGTACTCCAATTGCACACTCCGGTCCGTCCGCCGCGCCTCGAGGCGCATCTCCCCCACCAACATTCCATCAAAAGCATGAGTCAACGAATTCATGACCAGATTCGCAATGATCTGGTACAGCGCGCCGGGATCACAATGCATCTCCAATCCGTCCTCGCAGGTATGGTGCAGCGTGAAACCCGTATTCTGCAATCGCGGCCGGAAACTGCGGATGACATCCCCGAGATACTCATTCAGTCCGAAATCGCGAGCCTGCCCGGCTGACTGATCCACCGCCACCTGCTTGAAATTCTGCAGCAGGTCCGCAGCGCGATTGAGGTTCGTCTGCAGCAACTCGACCGTCTGCGAGGAGGAATCCAGAAATTCCTCGAACGCGGAGCGGGTCAGCTCGCCCCGGCTATACTTGCCGAGGCATTCGCGCGTACAGACCGCCAGATGCGATACCGCGGTGACACCGATGCCCACCGGGGTGTTGACCTCATGAGAGAGGCCCGCCACGAGCGTGCCCAGGGCGGCCATCTTGCGGGACTCGACCAGTTGCTCCTGCGCCTGACGGATCAATTCCATGTTGCGCCGGACCTCGGTCACGTCGCGCCCCAAGCCCTCGACCGAGGTCACTTCGCGTCCGGGACCGAAAATCGGTACCTCCAGGATTTCCAGAATGCGGCGGCTGCCGTCGGCATGCCGGACGTGGACATCGTAGGGTGGCTGCTTCAATCCGAGCCGCCCCTTCTCGGACGCCTCCAGCGCTTCCCTGTTTTCCGGCCAGGCCAGCCACTCGTCGCGCGCGACCGTGAACTCGTCCGTCGAATCATAGCCCAGGACATCACTGAACGAAGGGCTGACGTAGGTGAAATTCGCCTCCGTATCATGGGAATAGAAGATGTGCCCCTCGCGCAGGTTTTCCACGATGCGCCGGTAACGCTCCTCGCTGGCGCCCAGGGCGGCGTTCATCGCACGCAGTTCCCGGGTGCCTTCCTCGACTCTTTTTTCGAGGTCCTCGTTCAGGCGACGATACTGTTCCTCGCTGTGACGCAGCGCCTCTTCCGCGCGGCGGCGGTAGGTGATGTCGCGCAGGGATTCAATCGCACCCACGACGCGACCCTCGCTGTCAAAGAGCGGGGAGGCCGTCACCCAGAGGTAGGCTCCTCGCCCTTCGTTCAGAAAAGGAATGAACGTCTCGGCGTAGAGTGTTTCGCGATTGATCTCGACGAAGTGGTAGATATCGCGCCAGTCGCCCACATCCGCGTCGGAGAAGTGATCGATCAGTACCGGTACGCGATCGCCATAAAACGGCACCGAATAGGCGTAGTCTCCCTGGCCGATCATTTCTTCTTTGGGAACGCCGGTCAGCTCTTCCATGGCCCGGTTCCAGGCCACGACGCGACTCTCGGCATCGATCACGAAGGTGGCATCCGGCAGAAATTCGATGATGTCGGTCAGCTTGCGGTTCGCCGCCAGCAACCCCTGCTCCAACTCCCGGTGCTGGTCGGCGGCCGTCTCGACCTCGCGCGAGATATCCGTAAATACTGCGCGTACCCCGCGAACTTCACCCGTCTGCGGATCGGTGACGGCACAACCTCGCACGCGGGCCGGGATATCGCAGCCGCCCTCAGGCCGCAGCGACAACTCGGCTTCCTGCGGCGAATCCCCGGCGAGCAGGCGGTGCAGGAAGGAAGAGTAGATCTGGAACTGCTCCGGAGCGATCAGCTGGTGAGACGGGCGCGCACGCGAACCCTCCGCGGCCAGCGTCCGCTGCCAGCGCTCGCTCAGGCCTCCACTCAGGAAAACGATCTGCCCCTGGGCGTCGGTTTCGAGCGCCAACTGGGGCGCCAAATCGACAAACGTATCCAGCCGTTCCAGTACGACTCGCTGTCGATCCATGCGCAATACTCGTCGGAAGGGACGAAGAAGGCGGGTACACACGGCGGCAACGAGGCGTCGTACCGGTGGCAGCACTGGACGTCTCAGCATCGAGGTTCCCGAGAATATCAGGAGACCTACACCCGCGCTGGCCAGGACCTCGGGACCTTCGGGGTGAACCCCAAAGGCCTGGGCGAGGACGATTCCCGGCGGAATCAACAGGGTGCAGGCGATCAGGCGGACTCCCGCCATGGGCGTACTCCAGGATGTGACCTCCCTGCCATGCACGGCCGAGATCCATCGCGGCCCATCGCTCTACGGAAGCGGCACATTAGCATAAATTGTTCGGTTTTTTCCACTTCACGGCTAACTTTACAATGCCATTATTAAGGATCCCTTTATTCTCAATGTTTTATAGACTCTTTTTTTTTGCACTCGAGCGATGAACACCGGCCATGACCCCCTCCGGCAGGGTTCGTATTTTCCAGAGCTGGATTCGAGTGGACGTGGTCAATGCCCGGAATCCCTGCTATACTGTAAGTTAGCCCATGGGAGGTGGAGAATGAGAG
>JANTGJ010000141.1 GCA_024762975.1 Candidatus Krumholzibacteriia bacterium | reverse complement strand
CGCGCCGGCAAGGTCCTGGCCGGGGCCGTGGATGTCACCGATGAGCAGGCGGTACAGGACTACATCGGGGAAACCGAGAAGAACCTCGGTCCGATCGACCTGTTGCTCGTCAACGCAGGAGGGCCGCCGGCCGGTCGCTTCTTTGAAGTGGACCTGGCCCAGTGGGAAGCGGCCTACCGACTGACCGTCGAAAGCGCCGTCCGCCTATGTCGTAACGTTCTGCCGGGTATGATGGATCGGGGCTGGGGTCGAATCGTCCAGATCACTTCGGTCAGCGTGCTGCAGCCGGTCGAGAACCTGGCCCTGTCCAGTATTCTGCGGCCCGCGGTGCAGGCTCTGACGCGCAACCTCGCTGTGGAGGCCGCGCCGCGGGGCGTCACGGTCAACTCCGTGGCTCCGGGCTATCATGCGACCAGCGCCGTCGAACGATTGATTGCCGCCAAGATCGAACAGACCGGCTGTACCCGGGACGAGGTGTTGAAAGGCTGGGTGGAGGAGATTCCTGCCGGCCGCCTGGGCGAACCCGAGGAACTTGCCGCGCTGGTCCTGTTTCTGATGTCCGAACGCGCGGGCTACCTGACGGGGCAGTGCATCGTATCGGACGGCGGCTGGGTCAAAGGGACTTTTTGATTCGCCGGCCTGCCTTGACATGGTTCGCACTGTACGTAAATTAGCTGTCAAAGAGATTTGCAGGTTTCTGAACACGGCCCGCGCCGGACCGGAGCATTGACGATGTTGGAAGTCGTTCTGATCGTGATCGCCTACTTCGTGGTGGTAAATTTCGTGTTTCCGCGCTTCGGCCTCCAACCCGGCTGAGGTGCCCAGTCCTGCTCGATCGGTGATCGGGAATCAGAGCCGAACAAGACCAAGACGATGGATGACAACACATCCGAATCGAACGCCAAATCGTCGTAGGAGGAGGTACCCAGCGATGCCTCTGTATGAATTCGAATGCAAGAAGTGCGGCCATCGTTTTGAAGAGCTGCTCTCGGCCAGCGAGTTGGAATCCGGCGCTCCTGCCTGCCCTGCATGCAAATCCAAACGCGTGGAGAAGGCCTTTTCCGCGTTTGCGACCGGTGGCGATAGCGTCGGCGGTGGGGGCGGCGGTTGCGGCAGTGGCGGATTTACTTGAGGCTGATCCGGTAAGCGGCCGGCGGTCGCTCTTTCAAGTCCCCGATCCTCAGAATACTTCGGCCTCGAATACCTGCAGGTCTGCTCCGTCACGCCAGGCGTCGGCGGGCAGCCCTGCCTTCAATGCCAGATGATCCAGCATCGTTTGCACATCCCACCCTTCGTCCTTGGCTACCTGGGGCAGAAATACGGATTGTCTGCCGCGGCAGCCGAGCAGAACACCGTGCACACCGATCCGGATCGCATCCGGCGATGGTACCGATCGTAACGGTGTCAGCGCCGAGATCTCCCATTCGAGACCCTCCAGTTCCTGTTCGTTCAACGGCGGAAAACGTGGATCGCCGACGGCCGCGTTCCGGGCATTGTCGATCACGGCTTCGGTCAGTGGCTTGAAACCCTGGATATATCCGATGCAGCCGCGCAGACGGCCCTCGCGGGTGAGGGTGACGAACGCTCCTCGCGATTGGCCGAGGGCGCCGTCGAGATCGATGCCGTATTCCCGAGCGAGCGATTTTGGGTCCGGCGCGGTTTCGCTTCTCGCCGCCGCTGCGATTGCCGCTCGGGCAAGAGTGCGCAGAAATTCCTTCTCATGGGCAGTCAGCTTCGATCGGGGTTCGGTCATCGATCTCCTCCCTCGTCGGGTCCGGTGCACAGCAGGATGGATGCGTAGCTGACGGACAACGAATAGTCGCCGTCGCGATCCCCGCTGCGCCGATAGTCGATCAGGGCCCCTTCGTAGCCGGACGGCAGTCCGGATGTCAGGGCGACCGCGGCCGCAGGTAGGCCGCACATTGTGATGCCCGTGGTTTCGCCGTAGCGGGCCAGCCCCTCGGCATCGCCAGCCAGGATTTTCAGAATGGCGCCAGCATCCAGTTGCTCCAGTCGCTCGGGAATCCGGTCCTGGAAAGGGAGGAATCCATAAGATCTGCCATAGTGGGTGAAATCACTCGAAACAATGAGCAATGCGTCTTCATCCAGAATCTCCGCGAGCGCGGCTCCGGCTGCCGCACGCCGGGCGGGCGGCAGTGGCGGGACCAGCGCCGGCACCAGCTGGAACCCTCCGGCAGGCCACAGGCGCTGCAGGAAGGGAAGCTGGATCTCCACCGCGTGTTCCTGCGCATGGGCGGATTCGTCGATGAGGAAGGCATCGTTCCCGGCGAGTCGGGAGACAGCGGAATGATCGATGGGGATCTCGCCCAGAGGCGTGGCGAAGGCGCCGGCCGAGGACAGCGCGACCCGGTCCAGGGTTGCGCGATGATTCGGTGCCAGGATCACGACACGGCGCGGCGCATCGTCCCGCAGCAGGCCGTACAGACAGCCTGCAGATTCTCCGCTGTACAGGTAACCGGCGTGGGGTACCACGGCGATCACGGCGCGTCCGGTTGGCCTGAGCGGCACTTCGGCGGCGTTCAGGTAGCCATCCACCTCGGCCGCCAGCACCTCCGGATCGCCGGGATACCAGGTGCCTGCCAGAATGGGAGACCGGGATCCGCTCATCTTTCCTCCACAGGAGTGCATTCCGGATTGGAAATCAATCGGATGTGACTTTATCATATAAATGTGCAACAGCCCACCAACGACGAAGGAGCCGACGTTGAATATCAAGCAGAATCTGGCAGGCGATGTGATGGTGCTGAACCTGTCCGGCAAGATCATGGGCGGTCCCGACCACGAGAAGTTCCAGAACGAGATCAAGACGCTGATCGCCGACGGTCACGTGGACATCCTGTTGAACATGTCGAAGGTCAACTGGGTCAACTCGACCGGTCTTGGCATTCTGGTCTCGGCTTTCCACACGCTGAAAAAGAACGGCGGCCAGTTGAAGATCTGTGAAGTCAGCGACCGGATCGACAATATCCTGAACGTCACGCAGCTGAAGCTGGTCTTCGAGACCTTCGAAAGCTGTGACGAGGCGATGGCCTCTTTCGAGTCGGACTGAGACCGTGGCTGGTGATGGCGAGTCTTCCGCTGCGCCCGGCGCGCCGGAAGACTCCCGTGTGTATCGCAATCCCGCACTGACCGTCGACATGGTCGTCCTGGCACGTTCCCCGTCAACGGCCTCCTGCCAGGTGCTGCTGATCCGCCGCGGGCGCGAGCCCTTCGCCGGCTACCATGCCCTGCCCGGAGGGTTTGTCGACTACGGCGAGAACCCGGATCATGCCGTGTCGAGGGAGCTGGAAGAAGAGACCGGATTGAGCGGACTGCACTGCCGGCAGTTTCGTGTCTACGGCGACCCGGCCCGGGATCCTCGCGGGCACACCGTTTCGATTGTATATGTAGCCCTTGCGCCCGACGGACCGCTGCCGGTGCGCGCCGGAGACGACGCGGCCGAGGCCGCCTGGTTCCCCGTCGATGAATTGCCGCCGCTGGCGTTCGACCACGACCGGATCGTATCCGAAGTCCTGGCCGCCGCACCCTGGCGGAATCCCGAAACCCGAGGAGATGCATCGTGAGCAACGCGTTGAACAAGGATGCCGTACTGGCGGCCCTGAAAGAGGTCAAGCTTCCCGGCGCCAACGTCGACGTCGTGACCATCCGCCTGATCGGCGATGTGCTGGTCGAGGGCGATCAGGTCCGCGTGGCCATCGTCAAGACCAGCGAGAAGGACGAGACCATCGCCGGTGTGCAGGATGCCGTGGCTGCCCGCCTGAATCGCCTGGAAGGCGTGGGCAGCTTCGAGATCGTCATCGACGATCGTTCCGCCCCGAAAAAGAAGGCCCCGACCGGACCGCACGGCCAATCGCCCGATCCGTTCGCTGATCGCAAGCGCATCCCGGGCGTGGACAAGGTCATCGCCGTGGCCAGCGCCAAGGGCGGCGTGGGCAAATCCTCCGTCGCGGTGAACCTGGCCCTGGCGCTGCGCGACAGCGGCAAGCGCGTGGGCCTGCTGGACGCGGACGTCTACGGTCCGAGCGTTCCGACGATGCTGAACATCGAGGGCGGCCCCGAGGTGACCGAGGACAAGAAGATCCTGCCCGTCGTGGCGCAGGGCCTGCAGACGATCTCCATGGGCATGATGATGGCCCCGGACCAGGCGGTGATCTGGCGCGGTCCGCTGGTCTTCTCGGCCATCAAGCAATTCCTGAAGGATGTGGTCTGGGACGAACTGGATTACCTGGTCGTCGACCTGCCGCCCGGAACGGGTGACGCGCAACTGACGCTGGTGCAGCAGGTGCCCCTGTCGGGCGTGGTCATGGTCACGACGCCGCAGGAAGTGGCCCTGGCCGACGTGCGCCGCGGCATCCGGATGTTCGAGCAGGTCGAGGTGCCGGTACTGGGCATCGTGGAGAACATGAGCTACTTCGTTTGCGGCAAGTGCGGCGAGGAGCACGATCTGTTCGGGCGCGGGGGCGGCGCGCAGGTGGCCGAGGCCTACCGGTTGCCGCTGCTGGCTGAGATTCCGATCGACTCGTCGATCCGCAAGGGCGGGGACGAGGGTAAGCCTGCGGTGCTGAACGACGGCAGCAAGGTGCGCGAGGCGTTTCTGCAGTTGGCGGGACGGGTGTCGGAGTTGGCGGTGTCGGTCGACTAGTTTGTGGCGGGGGCCCTGTCGGGTTCGACGGGGCGTTCGTTGAATGATGAATCTGGAATCGGGAACTCCCTCACGTGAGCTGTTCAAGGCTACGAGAGGGAGTTCCTTTGTTGATGGCGGGAGAATTTTCCGAGTTTCTTCATGAAGGAAGAATTCCACATCCGGCCCCAAGTTCAAAGCAGATTCCGGAGGGTGGTCAGATCAAGGGAGTCGCCGTCCTTGACCCGTCGGTCCCTTTCAGATCTCCACGGCCGGATATTTTCGACAGGCTCAGACCCGACACTCTCCCCGTTGTAGAACCGGTTCCCGCAAGCCAATCCCCGCTTGCCCGGAAATTTCGCGTCTGATACATTGAGGTCCGGCAGGCGATGGAGTTCGCCTTCAACCGCCCTGCGGGGCTGATGACTCCTACTTCTCCGGGTAGGGGTTTTTCTGTATGCACCCTACCGTATGAACTTCGATCGATTCGGGGGTTCCATGCGCCAGTTCCTGTTCGTGGCCTTCGGCGGATTCATCGGTACCGCACTACGGTTCGGTGTCAGCGGGATCATCGCCCGCACAAGAGCTGGGGCGGCGTTCCCGTTCGGCACCTTCACCGTGAATCTGCTCGGCTGCCTGGTGATCGGTGCCCTGGCTGCCCTCGTCGACCTGCGCGGCATTCTGACCGGCACGAGCCGCGCCGTGATCTTCATCGGCGTGCTCGGTGGCTTCACTACCTTCTCGTCCTTCGGCTACGAGACCCTGCAGCTGGTCAAGGGCGGCCAGATGCTGCTGGCCGGGACGTTCGTCATCATGCAGTTCGTGCTCTGTCTGCCGGCCGTCTGGCTGGGCGACCTGGCCGTTCGAGCCCTGCTGGGGAGGTAATCATGATTCTGCCGGAAGACGGATGTCTGCTGCGGATCTTCATCGGCGAGAGCGATCGCCACGACGGCAAACCCCTTTCCGAATGGCTCATTCGGCAGGCTCGCGAGCAGGGGCTGGCGGGCGCGACCGTGCTGCGCGGCATCCAGGGATTCGGAGCCCACAGCCGGCTCCACGCCGCCAAGATCATGCGACTGTCCGCCGATCTGCCGATCATCATCGAGATCGTCGATACGACCGAGAAGATCGAAGCGTTCCTGCCCCTGGTCGACGAGAACGTCCAGGAAGGGCTCGCGACCGTGGAGAAGGTCCGCATCCGGCTGTATCGCCACGGCGACCGGATGGATCCGGAACAGGACAGCTAGGGGCCGGTGCGATCGGACGGTGGGTTTATTTGACCAGCACGGCCCGAATTTCACCGCGATAATCGTCCGTCTCGAGCCGAAACAGATAGCTGCCGGTAGCGGCGGATCGCCCGCTTGTGTCCCGGCCGTTCCAGCGCACCTCGTGGTGTCCCGCTGACATTCGAACCCCGTTGAGCAACGTGGCGACGCGGCGCCCGCACAGGTCGTAGACGACCAGCGAGACCGGCCCTGCGGCCGTAAGCTCGAACGGAACCGATGCGCTGGGATTGAACGGGTTCGGGTAGGCGGCCCCCAGCGCAGTCCGCGCGGGCAGTTCCGAATCCGGCGTGCCGGAAAGCTGGGTGGGCTGGATCGGCAAGGACTGATTCCCAGCGTAGTCCACGGCAACCAGACGGTAGTGGACATCCCAACCGGAGTAGTCAGGGTCGTACCAGGAGGTTCCGCCCACCGACGCCACCAGGTGTTCCTCATCGACGGGCACCTCGGTCACATCACCCCGATAGATGCGGTACTCGACCACATCGAGTGACGAACTGGCGCTCCAGGCCAACGCCTTCGGGTAGGTCGCGTAGTCCACGGAGAACCAGCTCGGCGGGACCGGCGGCGTCGTGTCGGGCTCACCGGTCAGGAAGGCCATCAGGGCTGCCGCCAGAGCGGTCTGCCCGGTATCGTACAGGTACGGCATCGTGTAGTGATTCGACGTGTAATGGTAGTACCACGCACTCGCGTAATCTCCCGCCTGCTGGTAGACGAGATCCACCGAGAACTCGCGTGCCCAATCGTGGCCACCGATCCAGTCGTCCGTGCCGTCCGGCCCGGAAGCGAGCTCGTACATGGGCATGAACCACGTGTGGCCGCGCACACCGCTTTCGTAGTCGCCGTCCTGCCAGAGCACCGTATTGGCGTCGCTCAGGGCACCACTGCCGGAGGTGGTCCACCTGCTATCCGCATACGAACGATAGTCGTCGTAGATCTGCCGGGCCTGGTCCCGGGTCAAGGATACACTCGGATAGCCGCAGGGGGTCGCGTCGCCCACTGAGAACTGATCCCAGCCGAGCCAGCGGCAAGCCAGCAGGAAATGTCCCACGGGATCGAAGAACGACCAGGAATAGGTCGAATTGTAGCGCGGACCGCCATCGGTATGCTGATTGTAGTAGAGCATGTTGGGCAGCCGCATCTTCACGAAATCGGGAACATGTACGCCGGCGGGTCCCATCCGGGTCTCGGCCGCGTGCAGTGCGTGTACGGCCCAGCCGAAATGCTGGGCGAAGGCGCTGTTGGGGCCCGCCCCGCAGTTGAAACACGGCGAATAGGCCCAGGCACCGATGGCGTTCGACGGGGAATTCTCGTCGATCTGTGCCGCCACGAGGTAATCCACCAGTTGCTGCACGATGAATTCCAGGCTCTTGCCGCGAGCATGGGATCCGATCTGGGCGACCGTACCCTCCATCCCTGTTCCGGACAGCGCCGCCACGGCCATCGCCACGGCGGGACTGTATTCCGTCAACTGGTTGTAGACGGCCCAGCCGTAGCCATCATTCGTTCCGGGTACCGGGACGGTGCCATCGTCGGCTTCGTCCGATCCCGGAATGGCGATCACGGTGGCGATGTTGGCCAGAAGGTAGTTCATCAGGCGCAACGCATCCTCGCCGTAGGGGCTCGTATCCCAGCGGATGTCGTTCTCGTCCAGGAAGCCTGTGGGCGGCGTTCCGCCCAGTTCTTCGTAGGTCCCCGGTGGATAGGCCGGCAGGTACCCGCTCTGCAACAGAGCTTCGAGGTGCATTGCCGTATTGGTCAATCGTTCGCGCGGGTTGGAGGCGGCATACGTATACCCGATAATCTGGCTGGTTCCGCTGTCCGAGTGCACGAGGTGATCGTGAAGATACCACAGCGCATCCCCCAGAGCCGCCTGGCGCATGATGCCGAGCTGCCAGTCGTTGGCGTGCCCGGCCCAGTCCGGATCGACCCCGGGTTCAGGGAAACCGGTCAGGAACCGCACATAGGTACTCGCGTACGCGGGATACGGGGACGAAGGCAAATCCGCCGCCTGGATCACTGCGCGGTAGATCTGGTGGGTGCCGTTGTCGGGATAATAGAAGGTGAAGCTCAGATCGTTGGCATCGCCATAGTACCAGTTGCCGGCGAGGGGAGTACCCAGGTCGCCGGCGTCTAGATCCCATACGCCGTCGCCGTCGGCGTCCCAGCGGAAGTAGATGTTGCTCGGTCCGCCCCGGGCGATCGCCTTGAGGACGGTCGGACGGCCAGCGTACGTCGGTGCCGGGATACTGGGGTCTTCTGGATTCAGCGGAACTGGAATCACATTGATTTGCGCAGCTGCGGTCGCGGCAAATAGGAACAGGAATAGAAGAAACCCACGACCGAGGCTGGACGGAACGAAGAGCCGGTACGACATCGCATTCCCCCTTGGCTGAGTCATCGTTCGCTATGAAACTCGTTTCGAATATAGCACAAATGAGTGTCGAAATTCTATTGCGCAGGGGCTTTGGGCAGAGAGAACGGACGTAAGACTCCGAATCCGGATCGCCGTGCACGGATCGCGCCCCATCCTGCTCTGGAACACACGGATTGAAACGACGACGGCCGGACTTCAGTTCTCCGTCGGCCTCGTCGCGGTAGCGCCGTTGGCTGCGATGGGCATCGCAGGCGATGAGCAGCTCACCGCTCACGGTCAAGCGCGAGGCCAAGGT
>JANTGJ010000140.1 GCA_024762975.1 Candidatus Krumholzibacteriia bacterium | reverse complement strand
GAAACCTTTGGTAAAACCCGGAAAAACGGCCCGAAATATGATAATATAATATATATTATGCATATCGGGCCGTTTTGTGTGTCACAACATCGGGAAAATTTGCTTTTCGCCCCCCTGGATGACCGCCCGCGAATCCACTAACTCTCTTTATCGTGACAATAAAGAGACCCTTAATCTGCCTTCATCCAGCTACCGTTTGTACAAGTAGTACGCGAGCGGAATCACGACCACGGTCAACACGGTCGACAGGAGCGATCCCATCATCAGCGAAATGGCCAAACCCTGGAAAATGGGATCGAAGACCATGACGAAGGAACCGGTCACCACGGTGCCGGCCGTCAGGGCGATCGGCAACAGGCGTACTGCGCCCGCTTCGATCACGGCTTCCTTCAACTCCAGGCCGTCGGCCAACCGCGCCTCGATGAAGTCGATCAACAGGACACTGTTTCGAACCATGATCCCGGCCAGCGCGATCACTCCGATCATCGAGGTCGCCGTGAAGAAGGCGCCGAAAATCAGGTGGCCCGGGATGATGCCGACCAGTGTCAATGGAATCGGGATCATCATCAGGATCGGTACCGTGAAGTTCTGGAACATGCCGACGATCAGCAGATAGATGATCACCAGGACCACCGCAAAGCTGATACCCAGATCGCGGAAGACCTCGTAGGTGATGTGCCACTCGCCGTCCCATTTCATCGCGTAGCCCTCTTCGGTCAAGGGCTGCACGGTGGACAGTTGCTTGATCTCCGTACCGTCCGGTGCGTTCAGTTCGGCGATCTTCTTCTTCATATCCAGGATCGCGTACACCGGAGATTCGAGCTCGCCCGCAACATCGGCCGTCACATAGACCACCGATTTCAGGTTCCGGCGATGGCGGCTCTTGGGCGCTACCGTTTCCTCGACCGTGACCACATCCGACAGCGGGATGAGGGCTCCATCACGACTGTACACGTACAGGTCTTTCAGGGCCTCGACACTGGAGCGGTCGGCGATCGGTAAACGCAGATTGACGGGAACCGGATCGGCGGACGGGTCGACATGGACGGCGCTGCCGTCATACCCGGCCAAAGCCACTCCCAGGGTCATGCTCACCTGCTGGGTCGATACTCCCCGCACGGCCGCGCGCTCGCTGTCGACCACGAACTCGTAGCGTGTCTGGTCGTCCTCGACGAACCAGTCGATGTCCACGACGCCCGGCGTCGACTCGAAGATCTCCTTGATCTGGCGGGCGGTTTCGATCCGCCCCTCGAAGGTGGGTCCGTAGACTTCGGCAACCAGGGTGGACAGCACCGGAGGACCGGGCGGTACCTCGACGACCTTCACCCGGGCACCGTATTTCGCCGCCGCCGCTTCGATGGGTCCGCGTACCCGCTTGGCCAGGGCGTGGCTCTGGTCGTCGCGCTGGTCCTTGTCGACCAGGTTGACCTGCAGATCCGCTACGTTGGGGCCCTGGCGCATCATGTAGTGGCGAACCAGGCCGGAGAAATTGACCGGTGCGGCGGTGCCGGCGTAGATCTGGTAGTCGGTCACCTCGGGCTGAGTCGCCAGATAGTCCCCGATCTCGCGTGCCAGTGCCGTGGTTGTCTCGAGCGTGGTTCCTTCGGGCGTATCGACGATGACCTGGAACTCGCTCTTGTTGTCGAAGGGCAGCATCTTGACCTGCACCGTGCGCGTGAAGAACAGCATGGTCGACGCGACGGTCAACAGGGCCACGATGACCAGTGCCAGAACGCCCCGGGCCGGATTCTCGACCAAGGGGCGCACTGCTTTGTTGTACATGCGGTAGATCGCGGTACGTTGCACTTTCTCGTCGTCGATCGCTTCGCCTTCGAGCGTGCCTTCGCCCTTGATGTCTTCCCGCCAATGGGCCTTCGGCTTCAGCAGCCGGATCGCTAGCCAGGGCGAGATGGTCAAGGCGACCAGCAGCGAGAAGATCATTGCCAGAGAGGCGCCGATCGGCATCGGGGCCATGTAGGGGCCCATCAGGCCACGTACGAAGGCCATCGGCATCATCGAGGCGATCACCGTCAAGGTGGCCATGATCGTCGGGTTGCCGACCTCCTGGATCGACTCGAGCGCGGTTTTCAGCGACCGGTTGCCCTTGATCTGGAAGTGCCGGTGCATGTTCTCGACCACGATGATCGTGGCATCGATCACGATACCGGTTACCAGGATCAGCGCGAAGAGAGTCACCCGGTTGAGCGTGTAGCCGAAGATGTAGTAGACGAAGAGCGTCAGGCTGAACGTCGTCGGGATGGACAGGAAGATGATCGTGGCGCCTCGCCAACCCATCGCCATGAACACCACGATGACCGCCAGGAAGATGGCCAGCGCCAGATTCGAAATCAGGTTCGATGCCTTGTCCTTGGCGGTCTCACCATAGTTTCGGGTGACGGTGACATTCACGTCGGAGGGAATCAGCGTGCCCTTCACGGCGTCGACCTTGCCGAGGACCTGATTGGCGACACGCGTCGCGTCGCTGCCGATCCGCTTGGCGATCGAGAGCGTGACCGAAGGATACTCGCTGCCGACGGCGAACTCTTCCCCGATGTTTTTTTCACCGGCGGCAGGTCCGACGCCGAAGAAGGAGTAGCTGTCGATCTCGGCGGGTCCGTCGGTGATCGTCGCAACGTCCATCAACCGTACCGGGCGGCCGCCGAAGCTGCCGACCACGAGGTTGGCCACGTCGTCCGCCGAACGCAGGAAGGCACCGGTTTCGACCGTGAATTGCTGGTTGTTCGCGGCGAATCCGCCCGAAGGAATCTGCTGGTTCTGCATCTGCAGCGCGGGCAACACCGACAAGGTCGTGATGTTGAATCCGGCCATGCGCTGGGGGTCCAGTTCGACCGAAACGGCACGCTTGCGCCCACCGATGATCTCGGTCACCGATACGTCGTTGACGGACATGACCTCTTTTTTGACTTCGGCCGCCAGCTGGCGCAGATCGTAGCCTTCGTATTGGTCACTCCACAGCGTGAGCGTCATCATCGGTACATCGTCGATCGAGCGCACCTTGACCAGCGGCGGGGTAATGCCCTGTGGCCATTGTTCGGCGTTTCCATACATCTTGTTGGCCACGCGGGTCATCGCCTCTTCCATGTCCGTACCGACCAGGAAGCGTGCCGTGGCCATTGCGAAGCTGGGGAAACTGGAGGTGTAGACGTATTCGACGCCTTCGATCTCCCAGATTTTCTGCTCCATGGGCCGGGCGACGATGTTCTCGACTTCTTCAGGACTCGCGCCGGGCATCATGACCATCACATCGATCATCGGGACGACGATCTGAGGCTCTTCCTCGCGCGGCGTCAATGCCAAGGCGAACAGGCCGAGCAGTAACGTGGCCAGGATCAGCAGCGGCGTGATCTTCGAGTTGATAAAAGTCTTGGCCAGCGCGGCGGCCGCACCGACCTGGGGCAGGTCATCCCCGCTGTTGGAATTCCGGTTCGGATTCTGGTCCATGTCAGTTCACCACCCGGTCGCCCTCGCGCAGGGGCTGGTCGGAGCTCAGGACCACGGTCTCGTCGCCGGTCATGCCGGACAGGACCTCGAATTGACCGTCGCGCCCGTGGCCCAGGCGTACCCAGCGCAGAGCGGCGTTGCCCTGGTCGTTCTTCAACCAGAGGCCGGTCAGCTGGCCGCGACGGATCACGGCATCGGCGGGGACCAACACTGCGTTGCGCGATCCGACGGGAATGATGACGCGGGCGAACATGCCGCTTTTGAGCTGGCCGTCGGGATTGTCGAGGTAGGCTTCGACGTCGTAGGTTCGGCTGCCCGGATTCGCGGTCGGGATGACGCGCGCCAGTTCGGTATCGAAAATTGCGCCGTCGGCCGAGCTGATCTCCACCCGTACCGGCAGGCCCGCCGCCAGTTGCGCGACATCCTTCTCGCCGACGTGGGCGGTGACCTTGATCCGGTCACTCTGTTCGAGGATCAGCAGCGGCATGCCGGGATTGGCCATGTTGCCCTGTTCGATCATCTTGCGGGCGACCGTGCCGTCGACCGGCGCGGTGATATCCAGGTAGCTGAGGTGCACGTTGACCTCGGCCAGACCGGCTTTGGCCATCTCGAGTCCGGCGCGAGCCTGATCCCGTCCGGTCAGGACATCGTCCAGTTGCGCTTTCGAGACGGATTTTTCGGCGTACAGGTTCTCGAAACGTCCGGCCATCTTTTCAGCGTTGGCCAGCACCGCCTCGGCCGCGCTGATGCCCGCCTCGGCCTGCCGTTTCTTGGCCTGCATATCCGTATCGTCGATGGTCAGCAGGCGATCGCCCCGGGCGACGGTCTGGCCTTCCACGACGTGGATCTCGCGGACCCAGCCCATCATGCGGGTCGAGACCATCACGCTGGTGTCCGCCGTCAGGCTACCCGTGGCAGTGATCACCGTAGGTACCTGCTGCATCGACACCGGAGCGGTGCGGCAGGAGATTTCGCGGGATTCGGGTGCGCGGGTCTCGCTCTTCGAACCGCAACCCGCCAGGAGCACGAGGGCGGACGCGGTCACCAGCACGAGGCCGGCAGTCTTGTTGTGCGTATTCCAGAAAGCCATGCGAGGCATCCTCCTGATTACTGGTCCGCGGAAGCGGAGGGGATCGTTTCGGTGATGGAGTCGGCGACCCGGGGCGCGCCGTCGAATTCGAGTCGGGCCAGTCCGATCCGATAGTCATGACGGGCCTGGACGAGATTGCCTTCCGCCATGGTGGCGGCCGCCTGCGTGTCGAGCAGGTCGACCATGCTGGCCAGACCCTCCCGGTACTGGTTCTGTACGATGCGCAGACCCTCGCGTGCGGCGGCGACCGCATCGCGGGCTACCAGCACCTTCTGGCGTGCGGACTCGGCTTGCAGCCAGGCCTGGTGTGCCTGCGAATGGGCCTGGCGCGATTCAAAATCGGCCAGGTGGCGTGCGGCGCGATGTTGGGCACGGGCCTTCTTGATCTGCCCGAACTCGCCGACACCCAATCCCATGGTGGCGTAGACGCCCAGCGACCAGCTCTTGGAGTTGGTTCCGAAGAGATCCTCGTGGTCGAAGTAGTCGCGCTGCAGGCTCAGATTGACGTGGGGCAGCACTGCGCCACGGGCCACGCCGACCATCTTTCCGGCGGCGTCCGCTTTCTCGCGATGGGCGATCAGATCGCTGCGTTCGGAGACGGCAGCTCGATCGGGTGCGGGGACCGGTTCCTGGTCGCTTGCAACGGTTGTGGATTCGTCGACGCCGAATGCCAACGGGCACTCCGTCGCGGTCAACAACTGGATGTTTTGCCCCGCGATGTCCGCCATGTTGCGGGTTTCAATCAGGCGCTGGCGCAGGCCGCTGAGATAGACTTCAGCCTGCAGCAAATCGGCTTCGGTGGCCATCTCATTGCGTACCATCGAGCGAGCCTGCTGGACGTGACCCTCGGCCGAGGTGACGGCGGTTTCCATGACACGAGTGTAGGCCAGGGCCAGCCGAAGACCTTCGACCGCCTGATGTGCCTGGAAGCGTACGGTCTCTTCGGCACGGCGGTGTTCGAACTCGGCCGCTCGGCTGGCCGCGTTGGCGGCGCCCTTGCCGTACCAACCCATGCCGCCGTTGAAAATCGGCTGTAGCAACTGCAGGCGTGTGATGTACTGGTCCGTTTCGCCCGGTTGATTCAGGATCGCCGGGTTGAAGTCCATCATCGTTACGCCGCGGTTCTGCAGTTTGAAGCCGAAACTGCTGAGCGCATCATCCGACCGCAGGTAGTATTCGCCCAGGTGCACCTGGGGCAGGAATCCCTGCCAGGCTCCGACGGCGTCGGCGGAAGCGGCATCCTTCATGGCGCCGGATGCGGCCAGCATCTCGTTGCGCTCCAGCGCCGCGTCGATCACGCGTTCGACAGTGACGAAGAGCGTATCGCCGCGCACCGTACCGATGCGGTCAATACCCTCGGCAGCCTGGGCCGGGGGAACGGCAAGCGCCAGGTTCATCAGAACCAGCATCGCCGCGAGGGCGATCCCTGCGTATCGCACCATGAGAGTCCTTTCCCGGGCGGTCAGGCCCGGAGCAACCAAGATCCCGAGCGGTGTCATTCCGGCACCCCCGCCTTCTTCAGAATCGTGCTCAGCAGGCACCAGCCCGTCAGACCACTTTGAAAAAGATTGGCGCCGACGAAGGCGGTGAACCAGAGCCATTTCGGACTGACCAGCCAAGCCAGGCCCAGGCTTGCCAGGATAAACAACCCGGCGATCATGTGGACCATCTTGTTTACATTCATCGAGTTACTCCTCGGTAGCCCGGGATTCACGTGCCCGGGGCGAGTTTCGACGGTTGTTAGTTTCGAAACATCGAAACAATGTAAGGCCGCATATAATAATCTCCCAATTTGATTTGTCAAGGGAGTACCACGAATGTCGGGTCCGGTTCAACCTTTGAATGCCCTGAATGCCTCTGAATGTCGCGGAATACCGGACTCCATGAGCCGGATCCGGCGACGGAGGGAACGTCACGGGTGGCGAATTTTCCGATTTGGCCTTTCCATTTTGCGCACACTTATATTGTGTGGACGGAAATCGAGAGCACCCAGGGAAATGAGGCCGAAGTGACCACCGTGAGTGACAAGAAACTGTTGATCGTCAACCCGAGGGGATTCTGTGCCGGGGTCGAACGGGCGATCGAGGTGGTCGAGAGGCTGCTTGAACAATACGGTGCCCCCCTGTACGTCCGGCGCGAGATCGTTCACAACCGAGCGGTGGTGGAGAATTTCCTGCAGCGCGGGGTCGTTTTCGTCGAGGAACTCGAAGAGGTGCCGGACGGCGAACGTGTGGTATTCAGCGCCCACGGCGTGGCGCCCAGCATTTGGCAAGATGCCCGGCGCCGGCAGTTGCGAGTGATCGACGCGACCTGCCCGTTGGTAACGAAAGTGCACCACGAGGTCATTCGCCAGGTCGATGCCGGCAACGAATTGGTGCTGATCGGCCATGCCGGTCATGACGAGGTGCTGGGCACGATGGGAGAGGCGCCGGATCGAATCTCGCTGGTGACGAATGTCGATGACGTCGCGAAACTGGAGATACGCAGCGATGCCCGCCTTGCCTACGTCACCCAGACGACGCTCAGCGTGGACGAGACGACCGAAATCATTGCGGCGTTGCGCGAGCGCTATCCCGGGGTGGTCGAGCCTTCCAAGAGTGATATCTGCTATGCCACGCAAAATCGACAGGATGCGGTCAAGGCGCTGGTCAACGAGGGGATCGGCTTCTTGCTGGTGGTGGGCTCGCGATCGAGCAGCAACAGTCGACGACTCTGCGAGGTGGCCGAGAATATGGGGGTTCCGGCGCAGTTGATCGACGGTGCGGAGGATCTGGATCTGGCTCGATGGGAGGGCGTCCAGAAGATTGGATTGACGGCCGGTGCCTCGGCTCCGGAACATCTTGTGCAGGCTGTCCGGGCCGTTCTCGCCGAAAACGGCTGGCCTGCCGAAGAGATCGTAACGTTGCAAGAGGATGTAAAATTTAAACTTCCGAAAGAATTACTCGACAACGACGAATGAACGCATCTGTGGCGATAGTTATTAAACTGTGAATAAAACAGATTTTGACATAAGCAGATAGATATCCTATTCTGTTAGTTGGTAAACGACCCGGCCCCTGTATTTTTCTGTCGGCCCCAAGAATACCAGTGGTGGACACAGAGGTTGTCTCATGGAAAAGAAACTGTACGAAATGCAGGCCGAGCTCTGCAAGACGCTTTCCAATCCCAAGCGTCTGGAGATTCTCGACATTCTGAAGGAACGGGACGAAATCTCGGTCAATCATTTGGCGGAGATCCTGGAGATTCCCAAGGCGAACACATCGCAGCACCTGGCGGTTCTGCGGCAGGCGGGCGTGGTCAACACGCGCAAGGACGGCATCAACGTCTACTACAGCCTGCGTTCGGACAAGATCTCGCAGGCCTGCACGCTGACCCGCCAGATCCTGCTCGAGAGACTCGAGGACCAGGTCAATCTTTCGGACCTGATTCGCAAGACCGGCGAGTAGCTACCCGCCTTCGGCTGTCGATTCCTCCGGTCGTGCGCCCGCGGCCCGGAGGAACCGATGGGCCCAGAAACGAGCCTGCACTTCCATCGAATCTTCCCCATCGATCGCCACGGTTTGCACCATGTGCAGGACCAAGGCGTCTTTGTCGTAGGGATCCGCGGCAGCCATCAACCCGCGTTCGCCCAACTCGATTTCCAGTCGATCGACTTTCGATTTGACAAAGCGCTTGATGTTGCCCGCGCGCGCCGATTCGATCAGGAGCTTCCCGTCACGACCCACGCGCTCGGCCTCGGCCCAGACCGCGGGCAGCATCCGCTCCGACACCACTTCCGTATCTTCGAGATCCTCACGGGTCAAGGGCCGGGCCCGTCCGATCCGCCAGCCGGCCAGCCACGCATGGAGAAAATCAACCCGCCGGGCGAGCCGGACATCGAGATCTCCGGAAACGATTCCCTGTTGGACGAGCCGAGTGCGCGCGCGGTGCCAGTGACCGACGGTGGCTGCGCCGGCGACGACCAGGCGATAGAGGCCTTCGATCTCCTCGCCGATATCGCGGGTCAGGTGAATCAAGTGGACGGCGGCGGCGGAGCGCCAGGGATCCAGGCCGGGGGCTCGCAGACGGCGTGCGTACGCAGAAAGGCCATCGTCGGCGGGCGCCGGGACCGCGGCTTCGTCCGGTACGGTAAAGACCGCGGGATCAACCGCCGTGGCCAGGGAACGAATGTCGGCCAGATCGATTCGGTGAACGGTCGGCAGGCCGCGGCGCTGAAGCTCATCCTCGAAACGTGCCGCGTCGGCAGGATCGGCCGTCAGGTAGATGACCTGCCGATCCTGGGTACGCGCGAGTTCAGCCAGCGAGGA
>JANTGJ010000139.1 GCA_024762975.1 Candidatus Krumholzibacteriia bacterium | reverse complement strand
CCAGTCATGCGCTCTCCCAGCTGAGCTATGGCCCCACCCGAATTCGTTGGAGCCGGAAATATAATCCTTTTCAACTCGCTGTCAAACAACCTTCTGCGATTTTCATCGCCTTGACAATTGGCAGCGCCGGAACGATAATCTCCTCGAATCGAAGCCGTGGGCCCCTGGCCTCGGCTCGATTTCACTCCGGTGCCGGAGTGGTGGAATTGGTAGACGCCCTGGACTCAAAATCCAGTGCTCCTTTGGAGCGTGTGGGTTCAAGTCCCACCTCCGGCACCATCTTCTCCCCCGCCTCACGAGTCCCCCCTGTTTTCATCACTATGGTTTTCTGTAAATTCGGCACAGCGCTTGCTGTAGTGTCTCGAATGGAGTCATCCAGGAGGGATTCTCATGGCAAAACCGCAGCCCCGGGCTGAAAACGACCGTCTACGCGCCGCCCGCCACCGGGCCGGTTCTGCCGCACATCGGTCCATTATTGCCTCTTCCGACCTCGCGCGGGGCGATCGTGAGCTGCTGACCCGTTGCGGATTCCTGAGACGTTTGATGAAGGGGTGGTACCTGCTCCTGGCCGAACCAATGCCCGGGGCAGGCCAGGCAGACCTGTCTGATCTGAGCGCCGATCTGTTTCACGGCTTCCTGGCTCGCTATCTCGATCAACGGCTCGGGGACCGCTGGTGCCTGTCCGCAGAATCGACACTCCGCTTCCTCCTGGACCCGGACCGGGTCGCCGATCGAATCGTGGCCCTGACGGAGTATGGCTCGACGACCCACCACTCCTTCCCCGGACTGACCAAACTGACGGTGTACCATGATCTCGACCGGTTCCCCGCCGACGGCACAACATGGGCGGGACTGCGCTTGATGAGCCCCGAATCGGCTCTGGCCCGCTTGAAACCGGCCGCACTGGATCGAGACCCTGAGCTGCTGCAACGTTCCGTCGGATTGGTTCGACAGTGGCCTTCCTTCTGTGAACTGCTGGCGCGAGAGGGCCGTCAGACCGCTTCGGTCCGCCTGATCCGGGAACTCGAGCGTACCGGTGAGTCGGAGAACGCGGCACAGTTGCGGCGGGCGATGACGCAAGCGGGCTACAAAGTATCTGATGATCCAGCGGTTGTGCCGGGCCCGCAGACGGCCTCCCCCCGGTTCGATTCCCTGGAAGACTGCCGTCAATCCCTCCTGGACTGGCGCCTCGCACTCGAGGGTACACTTCCGGCCGCGCCGGCGGCAGCCGACTCCCTGCTGGCGCTGTTGTCCCGTGCCCAGGAAGCGGCTCTGAACGATGCCGTACATTCGCTACGCCTGTCCGGCTTCCCGGTCACGCGCGACATGGTAGTCAGCGCGCTGACCGAACCACAACGGGCCGCCGCCGATGCCGGCTGGCCCACCTTGAGCACTGAAGAGCGCGGCCTCTCCGAGAGTCATACACCCCCGGTAACGGGCGAAGCCGATCCGGCGGCCCTCCTGGCGCTGCAGGGCTATGTCGAAGTGCAACGCCTGGTCAAGAAATCCATTGTGCGTTTGCTGGAAGAGGAACCCCTCGCGCGAGTGCTGGGCGAAGACCTGCCGCAGTGGCACACGGCCCTCCTGCTGCCCGCCGCCGAAGCGGGTCTGGAGAATCCCGCCACGCTGGGACACTGGCGGACCGGCGCCGATCCAGGATCCGCAGCCCTCGCCCCGGACCGGATTCCCGCTGCGCTGGATCTGCTCTGGAACTCGGTAGCCGAAACCTCGGATCCGCTGGCCGCCGCACATCTGGCTCATTTGGCACTGCGCCGCTGGTTGCCGTGGGAGTCGGGGAATGGTCGCCTGGCGCGATTCGTATTGAACGCGATCGCAACCGCGGCACGACAGGATTGGGTCGTGCTGGATTCCGACCAGAGGGAAGCCTACGAAACGGCCGTGGCCGCCGAGCCGGCACGTTCGATGGCCCTGGCGCTCCTCGATCTGCGCCGGATCTGAACCACCTCCGAGCCGGATCTGAGCCGGTCGACACCGGACAAAAAGTCGAGGGGCGGGTCTGCGACCTCGCCCCTCTGCCTTGTTCACCCGTTCCAATAGCCCTGTGACGCCTCCACAGAATGCTATCGAGCGGACATATAGGGGTACGGATAATCCCGGGGCGGGTCAAACGTTTCCTTGACCGTGCGCGGGCTGGTCCAGCGGATCAGATTCAGGTAGCTGCCCGCCTTGTCATTGGTACCCGAAGCTCGCGAGCCGCCGAACGGCTGCTGTCCCACGACCGCACCGGTCGGTTTGTCGTTGATGTAGAAGTTGCCCGCGGCGCCCTCGAGCGCATCCTTCATCTTGATCAGGGCGGCTCGATCCTGGGCGAAAATGGCCCCGGTCAGCGCGTAGGCACTGCTGGTGTCACACAACTTCAGAGTCTTGACCAGATCCTGGTCTTCGTAGACGTACACCGTCAGCACCGGACCGAAGATCTCTTCGACCATGCTCTCGTAGTGCGGATCGAGGGCCTCGATGACCGTCGGCTCGATGAAGTAGCCTTTCTTGTCGTCGCAACCGCCGCCGGCCAGGATTTTCGCCTTGCCCCGGGCCTTCCGGGCACGGTCGATGTAACCCTTGATGTTGTCGAAGGCGTGGCGATCGATCACCGCTCCCATGAAGTTGCGGAAGTCCGTCACATCGCCTTGGGCGATGGTGCTGATCATGTCGAGCAGAGCGCCCCGGGTCTGTTTCCACAGCGAGAGGGGAATGTAGGCTCGGCTGGCTGCCGAGCATTTCTGCCCCTGGTATTCGAAGGCGCCGCGCACCAGAGCCGTGACCAGAGCAGTCACATCGGCGCTCGGGTGGGCAAAGACGAAGTCCTTGCCACCGGTCTCGCCCACGATGCGCGGATAGCACCCATAGTTGTGGATGTTCGTTCCGATCTGTTTCCACATGTTCTGAAAAACTGCCGTGCTGCCGGTGAAGTGCACTCCGGCCAATTCCCGGCTGGCCATGACCGGGGTGCCGATCTGACCACCACTGCCGGGCACGAAGTTGATCACGCCGTCAGGCAGGCCGGCTTCCCTGAAAAGTTCCATCAGATAGTGACCGCTGAACACGGAACTGGACGCGGGCTTCCAGACCACGGTGTTGCCCATCAGGGCAGGCGCCGTGGACAAATTGCCGGCGATGGCCGTGAAGTTGAACGGCGTGACGGCGAAGACGAAGCCGTCCAGGGGACGCTGTTCCAGTTGATTCCACATTCCCCGTGCGCTATTCGGCTGCTCGGCCAGAATCTGCCGGGCATAGAAAACGTTGAAGCGCAGAAAGTCGATCAGCTCGCAGGCCGCATCGATCTCCGCCTGCATGGCATTCTTGCCCTGGCCCAGCATCGTGGCCGAATTCAGTACCTGCCGGTACCGCCCGGCCAGCAGGTCGGCGGCCTTGAGCATGATCGCCGCGCGATGCTCGAACGGCGTGGCCGCCCAGCCCTTCTTGGCCTTCTGCGCCGCCTTGATTGCCAGTTTCACTTCCTTCTCGCCACCCTGATGGTAGTGACCCAGGACGTGCTTGTGATTGTGCGGCATGACGCAATCCGCCATCTTGCCGGTGCGAATTTCTTCGCCGCCGATCACCATCGGGATCTCGATTTTTCTTCCGGCCTGGGCCTTCAATTCGGCCTTCAATGCGACTTTTTCGGGCGAACCCTGCGCATATCCCAGAACCGGCTCGTTTTCAGGCTGGGGTACCTGGTAGACGGCGTTTGGCATGGCTCCTCCTTCGGCGATTGGCTGTGGCATGGTTCCATCAAAACGTAGCGGGGCCCGGCCCCGTGTTCAACTCGCAGTCAGGATCACGATGGTAAACCATTCAAGTCGTGGCAAGAAGTACATTGTGGCCGGACCGAATCTGAAATCGGGCTTGCCCCCACCGTGCATTCCTGAGTAGATTCCGGGGATTCACACCCGATTCACCTCGACCCGGAAGGCACCGACAATGGCACTTCCCCCGACCAATCTCCAGACCATCGAAGCGCACATGCTCGAATTGCAGAGCTTGCATCCGACAGCCAGCGGGGCATTTACCGGACTGTTCGGCGATATCGCCCTGGCAGCGAAGATCATCAGTCGAGAAGTGAACAAGGCCGGGCTGGCCGATGATATTCTTGGCGCGACCGATCAGGAGAACGTGCAGGGCGAGATCGTCCAGAAACTCGACGAATATGCCAACGATGTCTTCATGAAGTGCCTCGGTACGCGCGGACAGGTCTGTATCATGGGCAGCGAGGAAGTCGCTGATCCGGTCTACATCGATCCGGGCGAGGGCAACGGAAACTATATCGTCGTCTTCGATCCCCTGGACGGCAGTTCGAATATCGACGCGAACGTTTCGGTCGGCACCATCTTCGGAATCTGGCGTCGAAAGAACCGCCTCAACAATCTCGGCATGGAAGACATTTTGCAGACCGGCGCCGAGCAGGTGGCCGCCGGCTATGTGATCTACGGGTCCAGCACGATGTTCGTCTACACGGCCGGCCACGGTGTCCATGGGTTTACGCTCGACCCCTCGATCGGTGAGTTTCTTTTGTCGCACGAGGACATCAAGACTCCTTTCAACGGCAAGATCTACTCGGTGAACGAAGCCTACGAACCGCGCTGGACCCCGGAAGTGCGTGAGATGGTACGTGCCCTGAAATACGGCCGCCAGACCAAGGAGACCAGTCGCAAGGACGCCCCCAGCCGGGGCAGCGGAATGTCGACTCGGTACATCGGATCGCTCGTCGCGGACTTTCACCGCAATCTCCTCTACGGCGGCGTGTACCTGTATCCTCCGTACGAAGGCAAACCGCAGGGCAAACTGCGCATGATGTGTGAAGCGGCGCCGTTGGCGCTCATCGCCGAAAATGCCGGCGGATACGCCAGCAATGGGCAGCAGTCGATCCTGGAGGTCACTCCGGACCACCTGCATATGCGGACGCCGTTGTACATCGGCAGCCGTGACGATGTGCTCTGGATCGAAAAAACACTCTCGGAGTCGGGTGATTCGATCTGATCGGCGGAGGGTAAAAAAAGGACGGGCGGCCCGGTTGGGTCGCCCGTCTTTTTGGTTCCATCCGGCAGCGAGAATCAGAGATTGTCCCCCATCTGCTTCTGCAGGCCGCGGGTCTCCATCACGAATCCCAGGGCCGTGTTCGCGCACCGGGGCCGATGCGGCATGCCGGCCGGCACCAGGAACGCTTCGCCCTGCCGGACATGCTCCTCCTTGCCGTCGATCTCGATGATCAACTCGCCCTCGAGGATATAAACCAGTTCGTCGCGTTCATGCGTGTGGGTTGTGTAGTCACCACTGTAGCGCACGATGAACGCATGGTAGTTGTCATCGATGTCGGTGATCTCGACCGGCTGGAATACCTGATTCAATCCACGGGCCATTTTCAGTACGGGAAACTTCGGCACGTCACTCTCCTCGTCTTGCTGATCCGGTCCGCCGGGCAGTTACTGTCCCGGTGCCTCTTCACGTAGCAATGCCGCCTCTGCCGAGTCCGGGTAGCGGGCGAGAAGGTCTCCCCCAACCGTCCACGCTTCTTCGTTTCGACCCAGTTTCAACAAACAGGCGCGGCTCTTGTACAGCGCCGCGGGCAATCGTTCACTTTGCGGAAAGCGGTTTTCCAGGTCGCGAAAGTGATCGAGCGCGCCGGAATATTCTTCCTCCGCGTAGCTCAAATCGCCCAGCCAGTAGATCGCATCGTCGGCCGCCTCGGAGTCTCCATATCTTTCCAGGAACTCCTCGAATCCGGCCTTCGCCAGTTCCGTGTTGCCGCGACTGCGATCCAGTTCGGCGGCATCAAAAATGGAACGGCCCTCCTCGGGCAACTCACTCGCAGCCGCAGCTCCCGTCGGAGGCGGTTTGTATTCACCCAGCGTGGGAATGCCCGAACGCGTGGCCAGCAGATCGACCCGGGCCGAGAGGTCGCGCATGTACTCCGCGTTGTCGTCCAGCTTCATCATCAGCTGGTCCAGACGGTTCGAGACCTGCGAAAGCTTGGCCAGGCGCATGGCACTCGATTCGTCCCCGGCGTTGTTCTCCATACGCAGCAGGCGCTGCAACGCATCCATCTCGTTCAACATGCGTTGGTTCTGAACCTGGAGTTGCGAGATCTCCGCCCGATTCTCCAGGATCGAGGCCTCCATGCGATCGAGTTGCGGCGCGCAGCCGACGGCCGCCACCAGGGCGACCGCCGACAACACCAGAGCACTGCACCGGGCCCTGCGATTGAAATAATCCTTGGCGTACATTCCCACCCCTACGGACGCTCGAAGTGCGCCCGCCGGTTCATGGCCCAGGCCGCCTCGTCGTGGCCGCGATCGAAGGGCTTGCTCTCGCCGTACGAGGTCACGCGCAGGTGGCTGGACGGAACACCGAGGCTGATCAGGTAGTCGCGGACCACGATGGCGCGCTTCTCGCCGAGAGCCAGGTTGTATTCGATCGTGCCGCGTTCGTCGCCATGACCGGCGATCAGGACCGGAACGTCGGCATTCTTCAGGGCGCGAGCGTTACCGGCCAACAGGGCCATGGCCTTGTTGTCCAGTTCGTATTCGTCGAAGCCGAAGAAGATGTCGGTTACGCCATACTCGGACGGATCCATGCTGGCATAGTCCGGGAGCTCGGGCTCGGGAGTGGTGTCCACTTCCGGAACCACCGGCGGCGGAACTTCCTCTGCGATCTGGTCGCTACCCATCGTGTCCTCGGGCAGGGTCTCGATCTCGGGCTTCTTGGAGCAGCCACTCAGGACGAGGGCCAGACCCAGAATCAGAATCAAGCCCATCAGGGCCGACCGGCGGAAAATCCAACTGCTGTTCATTCCTCACATCTCCTTGCGGTATGGAACCGGGTACCCGCCTCTAGCGGGACCAGGCAGGTGTGATGTCCGGAGCGTCTCCGAACGTCAACTGGCGGAAGGTGTCTTCGACCACGTCATAGACGTAGAGCTTGAATTCACCCGTCCGATCGGAAGCGAATACGAGATGGCGTCCGTCCGGAGCCCAGCTCGGGTCCTCGGCGTTGCGCCAGCTGCCATCGGTCAGGATCCTGCGATCCTCGCCCGTGGACTTCATCACGACGACCTGCGTGTAGTTGCCGCTCCGGGTCGCGTAGGCGATCCGGTCGCCTCCCGGCGACCACACGGCGGAGTCGTTGTACTTTCCTTCGAAGGTCAGACGCCGACGCCCGGCCCCCTCGGCATCGATGATATATAACTGAGGGGTGCCTGTCCTGTCACTCGTAAAAACCAGATCCCGACCGCCCGGAGACCAGCTCGGACTGATTTCGATCGCGGACGACACCGTCAGCCGGCGGAGAATCTTCCCCTGCGTGTCGATCCGGAAAATCTCCGGGTTGCCCGGTTGCGACAGGGACAATACTAGTTCCTTCCCCGAAGGATGCCAGTCCGCACCGAGATTCAGGCCATTTTGCTCGATGATCAAGCGGACCGCTCCGGTCGCCGTGTCCAGACTGTACAACCCCTGCTGCCCTCGACGGTAGCTGGTAAACGCGATCTCCTTGCCGTCGGGCGACCAACTCGGGCAGAGGTTCAATTCCCGATTCGCCGTCAGGCGAAGCAGATTGTGTCCATCATAGTCGATGGCGTACAGGTCGCGCCGGTCGGAACGGCCGCGGGAAAATACGATTCGTGACAAACAGATTCCCGGTTCGCCCGTCACCCAGAAGATCACTTCGTTGGCAAAATGATGGGCGGTGGCACGCAGTTGCGAAGGCAGCGGGCGATAACGCTTGTTGAGCAGCAGTTGCCGCCCGGGCCAGGTCAACAGGTTCAGACTCAACGTCGTCGGCTCCTCCGCGCCGGTCTGTTCGGCATCGCGCAGGGGCCCTTCCACCGTTCCCTCGATGACGAATTCGAATTCCATGGAGTCCGCCTGAGCTTCGGAAGTCCCCCCCCGCATCAATCCGCTGAAGTCCATGTCGCTGTACAACACCGAGTGCACGAGTTCGGCGGCCTGAACCGATTTGCGCCCGCCCGAAAGGACGTCGGGCAAGCTGACCAGGATATCGGTCTTGCGATAGGCGGACTTGGTCGTCTGAATCACGACCTCGCTTGAGCCACCCTGCGCTCGGGCATTTCCCACCGGGCCCACTGCCATGAGCAGGCAGATCGCGGTGAAGAACAGCAATCGGATTCCGGAATTCATCAGGATCCAGGCTCCAGGTTGAAGATGAAAGTGACGCCAAGCGATGAGCCCGGGTACTGCGGCGGCAAAGGCGGCAGCCGGGTCGTCTGAACCGCGCGCAATGCCTCTCGATCGAAGACTCCCGTACCACTGGCTTGAACCAGGGTGACCCGTGAAACTCCTCCGCCTCGCGAGACCTGGAAATGCACCGCACACGAAACCAGCGCGCGCTTGCCGAATCCGAGTTGCCTCGGATTCCAGTTGCGCGCGATCAGACCCTCGACGCGTTGCAGATACCAGGCGAAGGGAAAGTCGTCATCCGTGCCCTGTACCGAAGGCCCCAGGGACACGGCGATCGGCGTCTCGGCGGATTCCCCGGTTTCTTCCGCGGACTCGGGTTCCGGATCGGGCTGTTTCGGTGCCACGGCTTTCGGCTTCTGAGGCTCCGGTTGCGGTTTCGGTGGATCCGGCTTCGGTTTCGGTACTTCCTTCGCAGGCAATTCCGGAATCACCTCCCTGACCGGAGGCGGTTGCTCGGCCGGCAGCTCGGTGGGCTGATCTTTTTGCTGCGGTTCCGGCCGCGTTTGCGGCATCTGAACCATCCGCACACTGATCGACCGGGGAGGTTCCATCGGTTTTCGGGAAACATGGTTGCCGAACAGAAGAACGACCACCAGCACGACGGTATGAACGGCCAGCGAAATAGGCAAGCCGCGCGTCATCTCAGTTGCCGCTCCGGTT
>JANTGJ010000138.1 GCA_024762975.1 Candidatus Krumholzibacteriia bacterium | reverse complement strand
TTCCTGGTCCTGCGCAAGAACGATCCGGAGTTCACCAAGTACCAGCAGGTCGATGATCACACCGGCGGCGCGCTGGATCTGCTGAACTATGATCTGGCCGATGCCGAGGTCAGCGAACTGATGAGCGGCATCGCCAACTATCACCTCAGCTCGAACGGCAAGAAGCTGATCTACCGCGCAGGCCATGACCTGGGAGTCGTCGATGCCGGCAAGAAAGCCAAGCCGGGCGACGGCAAGTTGGATCCGGGCGCGTTGAAACTGCGCATCGATCGCATGGAGGAATTCCCCAACATCTTCCAGGAGGCCTGGCGTATCCAGCGGGACTTCTTCTATGACAAGAACATGCACGGTGTCGATTGGCAGGCGATGTATGACAAGTACGCGCCGTTCGTGGCCGGCTGCGGTACTCGCGGTGATCTGAACTACCTCATCGGCGAAATGATCGGCGAGCTGAATATCGGCCATACCTACATCTTCGGCGGCGATCGCGAGGATACCGGCGCACGCATCGGCGGTGGATTGCTGGGCTGCGAGTTCGAGACGCAGAAGGGTAAGGATTTCTACCGGATCACGGACATCGTCGGCGGAGTCAGCTGGGATCCGGACTATCGTTCGCCCTTGAACGAGCCGGGCCTGGGCATCGCCGAAGGCGATTGGCTGATCGCGATCGATGGCGTGGAAATAAAAGTGGGCGACAACGTGTACCGTCACCTCGTGGACAAGGGCGGTAAGATGATCAGCCTGACCACGAATTCGAAGCCGGAGGCCCGGGGCGCGACGACGACCCGCCTGCGCACACTGCGCCGGGAGTATGGTTTGCGGTATCGGGACTGGGTCGACAACAACCTCGATTACGTGACGCAGGAGTCGGACGGTGAGATCGGCTACATCCATCTGCCGAATATGGGCGAGGCCGGACTGGTCGAGTTCGGCCGCTCCTGGTACCCGCAGACCGGCAAGAAGGCCATGATCCTGGATGACCGGTTCAACGGCGGCGGCTTCGTCGGTGACATGATCATCGATCGCCTCGAGCGCCGGTTGTGGAGCGGGACCCAGCCACGCGAAGGCAAACCCGGGCGCAATCCCGAACGTGATTTTCACGGCCCGCTGGTCGTGCTGGTCAACGAAGACACCTATAGCAACGGCGAGTTCTTCGCCGAGGCGGTCCAGCGCCTGGGCGTGGCGACGCTGATCGGGGTACGGACGTGGGGCGGGTCGACCGGCATCGAACCGCATCAGGACATGGTCGACGGTGGCGGCACGACGCCCCCGCAGTTCGGCCTGTACGGCCTGGACGGCACCTGGCCCATCGAGGGCTGGGGAGTCGTGCCGGATATCGTGGTGGTCAATTGGCCGAAGGACGTCGTGGACGGCAAGGACGCACAGTTGGACGCGGCGATCGACTACCTGCAGAAGCAATTGAAGGACTCGAACGGAAAATGGGACATCCCCGGCCCGCCGGCCTATCCGAACAAGGCCAAGCCCAGGATGAGCGGCGGTCTGTTGAAACGATGACGGGGGACACCTTGAAGGAGGTTCGCATGAACGCGCAGAAACGTTGGACCGGGATTCTGCTGACCCTGCTGTTGCTCTCGGGCAGCAGCGCATGGGCCGAGGCACCGTCGGATCCGGTGATCAAATTCGACAACAAGTCGGACATCGAATTGGATCTGGCCGTGATGACCGAAGATCTCGTGCCGCTGTTGATCGAAGCGATGGAAGCTGACGGCGACGACGATGTGGAAGAAGTCAAGATGCTGGTCGATATGTTCGGCCTGATGGCGCTCGACAAACTGCACCTCGAGTCCGAATCCACGAAGAAGGGCGGCACCAGCAAGGTGGTGCTGACGCTGGACACGGACGAGGATACCGGTCTGCTGGGCGAACTGTTCTCCATTCCGCAGGGCGAGTGTGGGTTCGCCAAGTACCTGGACAAGGACGAGCTGACCCTGGCCGTCAGTATTCAGAATTTTGCCGGTCACCTGGATCTGCTCTTCGATCTGCTGGGCCGTCCGGAGTTCGCCGAATTGACCGCCGAGATGCCGTTCAACGCGGACGGTGAACTGGAGATCAACGGCTTCAATCCGCAGCGGCAGTTGTTGCCGCTGTTGTCGGGCGAATTGGACATCGTACTGGGCGATCTGCCCGAGAGCGATCAGTTCAACCCGATGGCACTGCCGGTTGCCCTGGTGCTGGGCAGCGAGGATGGCGCAGCCCTGCGGGATCTCATCCTCGAATTGATGACCCTGTTCGCCGGAGACCAGGGCGCGGGCATGGCCGAGATGATCCGCTCGCTGGAGCCCGAGCAGGTCGGTGATTTCGAAGTGGTCGCCACTCCGTTCGGCGGGGCCTATGCCGTCAGCGAGGACTACTTCGTGCTGGGCGTCTCGGGCGAGTCGCTGGGTGCCCTGCTGGCCGAAGCGAAGGGCGATCTGCGGGTCCCCAAGGGCCGCACCTGGATGTACATGAACGGAGAGAAGTACGGACGCACCATGGCAGGCGTCATGGATCTGGCCGAGGGCATGGGGGCCGGGTACGGCGATTCGGATCTGGAAAAAAAGTGGATGGACCTGATGTACTCGAATCTCTTTGATCACCTGGAGAGCGAGACGGTCCGCACCACGAGCCGCGAGGATCGCCTGGTTGTTGAGATGGACGTCCAGGGCTCGGTCATGGCTGGCATGTACGGCATGCTGCGCAGCTTCGCGCTCGAGCTGCCGGCGCTCATCGAGCAACAACATTCCCAGAGCGCTTCGTACGATGTCGTCGGCGAGTTGGACAGTGCCTTCACGCAATACGGGGTCGACCACGGCGGACTGTTCCCCGCCGACCCTCACGAGCTGGTCGGCGAAGGCTACCTGGAAGAGTTCCCACTCGAGGTGGAAACAGCTCCCGGAGCCTATGTCGACGGGGCATATACCTATCACGCACTGAAGGATGAAGAGGGCCGGATCGTCGGGTACTACTTCTTCGTCTACGGAGGCGGCGAAGGTACGGGCTGGGATGTCTATACTGATGAAAATATCGGTCTGGGCGATGACTTCATCGTGGGCTCGGACGGGATCAAGGATGGAGTGGCCTCGTTCTGCTACGACGGAATCGCGTTGCAGCAGATGGCGGATCGGAAATAGTCACTACGTTCCGGAACAGGAAAGCCCCCGCCGGGTTCGGCGGGGGCTTTTTGCGATCCAGGGCATATCAGGTGTACTGGATTGCCACGGCGATGACCAGGAACAGCGACGATGCGGCCATCAGCATCAGGAATAGCGGCATCATGAATCGCAGCCAGGTTCCATAAGGCACCTTGGCCAGCGAGAGCATCGCCATCAGGATACCGCTGGTAGGGATCACCGTGTTACTGAATCCGTCACCGCAGGTGAATGCCAATACGGCGGTCTGCCGGGTCAGGCCCAGGATGTCGGCCAGCGGAGCCATCAACGGCACCGTGACGGCGGCCTGCCCGGAACCGGAGGGAATCAGGAAATTCAGCGTGGATTCGAAAGCCAGCATGCCGAGTACGGCAACGTAGCGCGGCACATGGCTCAGTGCCAGGGCCGCGCCGTGGATCACCGTGTCCATGATCTGTCCATCGGCGAGGACCACGCTGATGCCGCGCGCGAATCCGACGACCAGCGCGGCGACGACCATCTCTTCCATGCCCCGGACAAAGGCATCGGTGGCCTCGGCCAGAGGCAGGCGTGCCAGTAGCATCGCCGCGATGCCCATCAGGAAAAACCCGCCGGCCATATCGGCCATCCACCAGCCATAGCTTTGGACGGCGTAGATGATGAAGGCAAAGATCGCCACGCTGACGACGATCACGGCCAGATGACGGCCGGTGAAGCGGTCCACGCCGCCGGCGCCTTCGTCCAGTTCGAACGGATCGTCGGGCATCAGGGACCGGGCGGGATCGGCCTTCACCCGCGCGGCGTAGCGCAGCACGTAGATCACGGCGATGGTCAGGGTGGTGAAAAAGAAGACGATGCGCAACGTCAAGCCGCTCGAGAGAGGGATCTCGGCGATTCCCTGCGCGACATTGACGGTGAACGGATTCGTCGTGGAGGCGGCAAACCCCACGGCAGCGGCGGCGAACACGATCGCCAGAGCGTAGATCCGGTCATAGCCCAGTCGTTTGGCGACGATCAGGAAAATGGGGACCAGGGGAATGAATTCCTCGCCCATGCCCAGTGTCGAGCCGCCGACAGCCATGAAGAACATCAGTACGACCGTCAGCAGCGGGCCGCGATCGCCCAGCTTTTCGAGCATTCGGCCCAGCGACGCCGTGATCACCCCCGTGCGTTGCAGGATGCCGAAGGCCCCGCCGATGATGAAGATGAAAAAGATGATGTCTGCGGCGGCCTCCATTCCGCGCGGGATCGCCGTCAGGAATCCCTGCAGTCCGACGGGCGTCGCCTGGCCCTCGATTTCCTCGCCCAGCAACAACCCCTTCCACGAATAGTTCTTGGCCATCGCCTCGAAGGTGTTCGGGACGAGCAGCACGCGCTCCTTGCCCTGGACGCTGCGAGTCACCCGATCGAAGTGACCGGAGGGAACGACCCAGGTACTCACCGCACAGATGAGAATGACCAGCGTCAGCAGGACAAATACGTGAGGGATGCGAATGCGCGGACGCTGGGACAAGGCGGACTCCTCGGTGGGAGGTTGCGGGGCTCCGATTCGGTCGCGGTAGTGTAGGCCAGTGAGGCGGCGGGGGCAATCGTGGAGGATCAGCGGAGGGGCGGGGTGGGGCCGACCCTCCGCATTCGTCGGCGTCAATCCTCGGGTTTCAACTGCTTCAACCAGCGATAGAGCGTGATCCGGGATACCCCCAGATTGCGCGCCGCGCGGGCCTTGTTGCCTCCCGCTTTGCGAATCAGCGAGTTCAAGGATGCCCAGGTCATTCCCGACGGATGGCGCACGGCACTTCCGCTCCCGTCGTTCTTTCGAGTTCCTTCCTCGATGAATTCGAGTACCGTACCGGCCGGCCCGCCGACCCTGCGCAGCGCGATCGGGCGGCCCAGGTTGCGATTCAGCCAGGTACGCTGGGCGATGGCCTCCAGTTCGGCGGCTCCGCCGGGCCAGTCGTAGGTGGCCAGCTCTTCGAGTGAATGGAAATCGAAGAGTGAACGCGCGGTCAAGGTCGATCCCTCGAGCCGGGTCAGGAAATGATCCAGTAGCGGCATGGCGTCTTCGGGCCGGTTTCGCAGTGCGGGGACCTGTACGGTCATCAGGCGCAGCTTGAAGTGCAGGTCGGGGCGGAACAGCCCCTCCTTGACCAGGGTACCCAGGTCCCGCGAGGCGGTCGCCACCAGTCTCACGTCCGTCGTGCGCTCGGCCGGTCCGCCGAGCGGTCGGTAGATACCGTCACTCAGCAGGTGCAGGATCTCCGCCTGCAGGGACATCGGCAACTCATCGATATTGGCCAGCAACAGGGTGCCGCCGTTGGCTTTTCCGAGCAACCCCTCGCTGCCCGCGGATTTCGACCCCGCGGTCGAGCCCTCCGCGGACTGCGGTCGGCGGGCGAGCCCGAAGAGCTGCCGTGCCAGCAGGTCCTCGTTCGAGGTCGCGCAGCTGATGCGCAGGAGCGGTTTGCTGCTGCGTTGGCTGTTCTCGTGGATGCGGCGGGCCAGCAACTGCTTGCCGGAACCGGCTTCTCCCTGGATCAGCACTGCGCAATCCGAAGTCGCGAACCCGTCGCACTGTCGCAGCGTGCGTTGCATACCGCGCGATACGGCGACCACGCGGCTGGACATCAGTCCGCCGGTGGAAAAGCCCCGTGGGTGTCGCGGCGTCGGCGTCTCGATCAATCGACGACGAGCCAGTTCGTTCACGATCTCCGTCAACTCGAGGGCCAGTTGCGGTGTCTCGATACGCCGGTTGATCTGGCGAGCGCCGAGCGCGATTTCCCAGGCCTTCTCCAGCAAGGGCTCCTTGGCGCCGGGGGCGTTGCCGGTATCGAGCTGCTTCAGGAGCAGGCGGGCCAGTTCGTAGCCGGCGATCATCGCTTCCTGTCGCGCGGATTGGCGCTGCAGATCGGCGACGGCCTGCTCGAGTTGCAGGATCGCCCGGGGCCAGCATCCCAGGTGAGCCGAGTTGACACCCAGGCAGCGCAGCGTCACGGCGGTCTCGTGCTCGTCGCCCACCTTGCGGCAGTGTTCGAGCGCGGCGTTCAGCAGATGGTGGGCCTCCTCGTGACGGCCCTCCAGGTCCAGGCATTCGCCCTGCCGGCGCAGCAGTTCCATCACCAGGTCGCCCTCGGGCGCCAGGTTCCGGGCGGCCGTCAGGCCGCGTCGATAGTAGCGCTGTGCCTGCTCGGGGTTGCCCTCATCCCGCAGCACGTCACCCAGGAACTCGAGCGCGAGGATTTCTTCGCGGGCCAGTCCGGTCTTGCCGGCCTGTGTATAGGCTTCCAGCAGGTTGCCCCGTGCGGACAGGAAGTCGCCCTGCAGGCGCTCGACATTGCCCAAAGCGATGCGAGCCCGGCACTGCATATCGGGTCGCTCGGCGACCAGTTCCAGCTCCTCGAGAAGCAGCGTGCGGGCCTCCGCGTAGCGTCCCTGCTTGTAGCGCACGATGGACAGGTTCTGCAGATTCTGCGCACGGCGTTGATGGGCTTCGAGGCGGGTGTTGATCTCCAGGCTCTTGTCGAACCAGGCCGCCGATTCATTCATGTGGCCCAAGGAGAGCACGGTCCAACCCAGGAAGTTGTAGGCCACCGCGGCGCGGCCCGGCTCCTCGAGCACGATAAATGCGCTGGCCGCGAATTCCAAATGGGGGACGGCCTCCGTGGTCTTGCCTTCCCAGCGCAGTGCGGCGCCCAGCAGCAGGCGCAGTTCGGCGTGGTCCAGTGAAGTCGGTGTTGTCAGCGAGGCCAGCAGCGCGGCCGCTTCCTCGCGCACACGGACGTACTGCTCCTCGAAAAGCAGCATATTCAATTCGATGACCTGCGCGGTCGGATCCAGTTCCTCCAGGTGTCCGGCGCGGCGGGACTTCTCCAGCCACTGGCGACACAAATCGTTTTCCCGTTTCTCGATCAAACACCAGGCACGCAGGAGAGCCGCTTCGCGCAGATCGCGTTGCGAACCGGCTCCATGGCGCTGGAATACCCGGTCGAGGCGGACGAGGGCTTCGGCGATTCGTCCCTGACGGTAGCAGGTACGTGCTTCGGCCATTCCAGCGGGAACGAGTCCGCGGGGGCCGGCGGGGAGTGCAACATCGGGACGATCCGGATGCGCGTTCTGGCGAGATTCACGCTCGGGCCGCATGCTACCACCCCCTGTTCATCGTCGGCGGGGCGAAGTGCGGAGGTGCCGCGACGTCGGATGCGAAGTCATTCGCGATCCCGAGCCACAGAACGGGATAGCCGGGTCCGAACCAGATCACTCGCGGCAGCAGGTTCAGTACGGAGGAACGCCGCTGCGGCAGATCGTACCCGCCTGTCGAAACAACCGGGACCTCCTGACGCTCGTCGGGCTGCACCGAAGGTTCCAGAACGCCATCGCCGGGATCGCCTTCCTTGGCGATCTGCATCTCATAGGGATTGCGAGCCGAACTGGCCGTCGGAATGAGCGTCGTCAACAGGACGAGGGCGAGGCTGACGACCAGAAGTCCCCGGGGGCGGGACAACGGGAATCGGAACATGGGGACCTCCGCGGGTTGCGTTTCCACTGCAACCGGCAGAGTAGCAGGACTATTGTTTTAAGGTCAAGTCATTTTTCTTTTAGATTTTATTAGTGACGAGTTATCAGAATATGGGGCTCAAATTTGTGTCACATAATTGCTTTTTTATGAGAAACGTGTAACAAGAAATATGTAACACGGGCACGGGGAGGTCTCGAAATTATTGGATTGGCACCACTCGCCTTTCCTGTGACAGCAGGGTTTTTTTCTCGGCGGGATCGAGATTGCTACGGTTTCGTGAACTTTTAGGGCGCACACTCGGTTGCGGATCTGATGATTCTCAAATATCACGATCCAGTGAGAGATACCGGTGTCGACCGCAGAATTTCCGGGGCGGAGGTGCGACGGAAACCCCGGCGCCGACTGCAGGAACAGGAATTCAATTTGAGAATCTGTTTTTTTGCGGCATGTATCCCACCGACCCGCTATATTTTCCGGACACGATGGAACCGTCGGCTACACCCGCTGTATCGAAGCGGTCGTCCGTCGGTTGACTCGAACCCCAGGTGGTCACTGTGAAGAAGTTCTGGCGCAACCCTGTCGTCGCATTCCTCGGCTCTTTGAAACTCAGCGGTGTCGTGATGGCGCTCATCGCTTTCGCCGCAGCCAAAGCTACGTTTATCGAGTCCGATTACGGCCGCGACGCGGCCTACGATCTGGTTTACGCCGCGCCCTGGTTCGAGGGCCTGCTGGGCCTGCTGATACTCTCCCTGACCCTGTTGTTCTTCCGGCGCTGGCCCTACAAGTTGAAACAGTCCGGCTTCATGCTGCTTCACCTCTCGATCATTGTCATCCTGATCGCTGCGGCGATGACCCGCTATCTGGGCTTCGAAGGGACGATGCGGATCCGTGAGGGCGAGTCCGCGAATACCTACTTCTCGGAAAAACCGCATATTCAGGCGCGCATCGATGGGCACACCGCGTCGTTCGGGGTGCGCCTGTGGAGATCCGGCGAAAACGATCTGTTCAAGAAAATCCATCTCGGCGGTCGCGAGTACGAGTTGGGGACCACCGAATACTGGCCGCGATTCAAGCAGAGCTATCAACCGGGTCCCGGCGGTCGGCCGGCCCTCCAGTACGGCCTGGCCAGCGGTGGTGAGGTCACGGACGCGATGCTCGTCATGGGGGATCGCACTCGGATCGGCAACGCGCAGGTCTACTACCGGGAAACCGGATTCCGGGGCGAGGTGGCTCGCTCTCCTTTCGGCGATCTGAGAATTCACATCGATGGCGAGTCGTGTTCGATCCC
>JANTGJ010000137.1 GCA_024762975.1 Candidatus Krumholzibacteriia bacterium | reverse complement strand
CGTTGGTGCCCGCGAGCCAGGCGTCGACTCCGTCATAGGTCTGATACATCGCTCCCTCGACCTTGCGCTTCACCAGGTAGGTATAGTTCCAGACTCGCGAACCGAAGATTTCGCACTGGAGGTAGCGCTGTTGCCAGGCGACTCGGAGGGTCAGGCGTGCCGGGTCCGGCAACTTTGGATTCCCGACCCAATCGGGCTTCGTACCGGGCTTATCCGTGGCAATGAAGAGTTGCTCGATGCCGGCCGGTGCGGTCGAACCGTCCAGCGCGACGCCGAAGAGGCTCTTGCCAGAGAGGCTCCACCGTTTCGACATTGTCAAACCGACGGGGACCGACCAATGCTCGGTCCGGGCATTGGGCTCGAGTACCCGGTACAGGTCTTGTACGCTTTTGTCGCCCGCCCAAGTGCGAACCAGACCGGCCCGTGCGATCAACCACGGATCGTTGCGGACACCTACCTGCTGTCGGAATGTGGCTCCCATACGCCAGACATCCGGCAACATGCGGTTGTTTTTCTCCAGGGCCGGATTGGTTACAGGAGTAATGCGGTTGTCGGCGTCCCAGTGGCGTATCTGCAGATCGTAGAGGCGGCCTACGGCACCGAAATGGGTGTTCTGCGCATCGGTTACCATGTCGGTCATGGTGTGGCTTCGGCGCAGGGCGTTGTCCATCAGGTGTTTGGTGTGATTGAAATAGATTCGGTGTCCGCCCCACGAACCCGACACCTGGACATGGTCATTCTCGCGTTCATCCATCAGCAGGTAGGGGAAGAGAACATCGCTGGAACTCTCGTAGGCAAGATAGACATCGCCCCGGTCGTGTGCGGCGTGGGCACGCACTTCGTGGATTTCCGTGTCGAATTCATCCGCGTATCCGTACCGATCGACAAAGGTGCCCCCGTCCGCATCCGTGTATGGAGACAACAGCCTGATCCGGGCACCGAACCGCATTCGATGCTGCTCCCAGGAAAAACTGCCTTCATACTCGTCGGCATTTTCGAAGGAGCCGACCATTCGCCCGTTGAGGCGGCGTTCGCTGCCGGGTGACCGACGCCGAAAATCGACCTGTCCGGCGAGCCCCGATTGCAGGCTTGCGCCGCCGCGCGACATCTTTACCGACTCGATCTCCAACAGGTCCATCTGGCCCACGCGGGTATCCATTCGGTTCGGGCAAGCTGTGGTGTATCGTTCACCGTCGATCGTGATGGCGATGTCGCCGCGTTTCATGCCGTCGACGTACAGATCGCTGACCGTTCCGGTGCCGCGACGGATCAAGCGGAACGGGCTGCCGAGCAGGATCTGTTCGATTCGCGTCTGGTCGATGACCGAGCGGGTGTGAATTCCCAACGCTTCGCGGATGCCGCGCACCACGAGGGTGTCGGGTTCGGATTCGGCGGCGAAAGGAGTGGGTACCGCAACGCCGACACACAGCAGAAAAACCAATGCCGGCACGGAGAAGCGAGTGGAGCAACTGATTGAAATCATAGCTAGTTACCCTGTTTTTGGTGTGCAAAAAGAGAAAGCGGGCGCAGTGTAGGGGGCGTGCCCGGCCGTGGCAATTCCTATTTCCATTTTCAAATCAACGACGTCGTGGCCTGGATTGCATGGTGTGGCAATGTATGGTTCTTCAAGATCTCCCACTCGAAGGGAGGCCCGGTGCCGTTGTCGCGTGAATTGATCGCCGCTTCCACGCACCCATGGGTCCTGTCGATGCTCTATCCAGTTTTGCGGCGGATGGAAGCACAGGACATGATTTCGTCGTACCGGTAGCAGGCCGAGACCGGACGCAGGCGCCGATACTACCGACCCGAGTCGGCAGTAGCCGTTCGAGCAGAATATCGATATCCTTCCTGATGGATTCCATCCCGGGAGCGGCGAATGATACGCCGCTCTTTTCTTCTTCCCGATACTTGGCGGCCCGCATGTCCGGCTCTCGACTCGCATTCTGGATTGCACTGACGCTCACCAGCTTTCTGTTGGCGTTCACGGCGCCGCCCGGTGTCATGCTGTGGCCGCCGATCGTTGCGCTCCTGGTGATTCTTGTTACACGCCACGCGTTGATCGGTCTCTTGGTCGGGGGAGGCGCCGGGGCCCTGTTGCTTGCCGGCGGGAATCCCATCCTGGCCGGACGCGATCTGGTCGCGGTGCACTTTCTGCCCAGCCTGCAGAGTCCGTGGAAGCTGGGCGCCATTGTCTTCACGTTTCTGCTGGGTGGATTTGCGTCCGTGCTGGAAGCCGGCGGTGGTTTCCGAACGCTGCTGTTGCGACTGACCGGGCGCGGAGGGGATCAGGCGCGCCGTACCGAGGCCGCCGCCACGGGACTGGGGCTGCTCTGCTTTTTCGATGGCCTGGCCAACAGTATGGTCGTCGGGCGGGTCGGTCGTGATCTGGCCGATCGGGCAGGAGTCGCACGCGTGAAGTTGGCCTACATCGCCGACTCGACTTCGTCGGCGGTGGCCTGCGTGGCGATCATCTCGACCTGGATCGCCTTCCAGTTGACGATGATCCAGGAGGCCTACGCTCTGGCCGGTCTGGCTGCGAATCCGTATGCGGTCTACCTGCAATCTCTGCCCTACAATTTCTATTGCTGGTTCACGCTCGTGATGCTGTTCGTGTCGATCCGCGGACGGTTCCACCCCGGGCCCATGCAGGGGTTCGTGCAGGCAGCGAGCCTGAGGGAACCGGAGGCGGCAACCGATTCTCCCTCCGGCTCGATTGCCTCGGCACTGGTGCCGTTGGCTGTGTTGATGTGCTCGTTTTTCGCGTTCTTCCTGGTACTGGGAAGTGAGGGATCCGTACTGCCGTTGGAGAGGGCGAAATTGGTCGCCGCCTTCGGCTCGGATGCCGGACCACAGGTGCTGATGTTGGCTGCGACGACGGCCTCCGTTGCGGCCGTGTTGCTCTTTCCCGGCTTGGCTCTCGGACAGGCAGGAAAGGCTTTCGTGCGCGGATTGCGCACGATGATCGCGCCGATTTTCATCCTGCTGGCAGCCTGGATCCTGGGTAGCGTGATCGGCCGGTTGGGAACGGCCGAATGGATTGCCCAGTGGGCAGCCGCTGCGCATTCGGTGACCTGGCTGCCGACGCTGATCTTCCTCACCGGCGCAATCATCTCGTTCGCGACCGGGACCTCGTGGGGCACGATGGGATTGCTTTTTCCGCTGGCAGTTCCACTGGCGGCAAAATTGGGCATCTCGCCCGAGGCTTTGCCCGTGATCGTCGCCGCCGTCTTCAGCGGCGCGGTTTTCGGTGATCACTGCTCACCCTTCAGCGATACGACGATTGTCACTTCGATTTCGTGCGGCGTCGAGCCCCACGACCACGTACGCACGCAGATTCCCTACGCGTTGATCACCGCCGTCGTGGCGATCGTCGCTGGTTTCCTGCCCGCCGGCGCGGGGGGCTCGCCTTACCTGTCCTGGGCCGCGGGATTGGGCCTTCTGGTACTGCTGCCGATCCTTCACCGACGCCTCCAGAGGGAGAAAGCTTGAGCCGCAACGAACAGAACGCCACCGCCGTCGAGGAGACGTCGGGCGCCGCGCAGGCCAATGACCTGATTGTCGCGCCGATCCCGGTTTTGATTCGCCGCCTGGCTGTACCCGCCTCGGTCGGATTCTTTTTCAACACGATGTACAACGTCGTCGACACCTACTGGGCCGGCCGCTTCTCGACCGACGCCCTGGCTGCCCTGTCGCTCACCTTTCCCGTTTTCTTCATGCTGCTGTCCCTGGGCTCGGGATTCTCGACCGGAGCCACCGCCTTGATCGGCAACGCGCTGGGCTCGGGAGACCGTCGCGAGGCGGCGCGTACCGCCAGTCAGGGTCTGGTGCTGAGCCTGTTGTTGTCGCTGGTCGTGATGGGTGTCGGTTATCTGGCCGCTCCCTCGCTGTTTCGGCTGCTCGGCGCGACGGACGAGTACCTGTCAATCTGCCTCGAATACATGCACGTGATCCTGGCCGGGTCGCTCGTGGTGTTGCCGTTCTACATGCTCAACGGCGTCCTGAATTCGCAGGGCGACATGAGGACCTTCCGTGACTACCTGATTTTTGCCACGGTCCTGAACATCGGGCTGGATCCCTGGTTCATGTACGGCGGCTTCGGATTGCCGGCGATGGGGGTGCGCGGCATCGCCGTGGCTACGGTGCTCGTGCAGTTCGGCGGACTGGTGTTTCTGCTCTATCGTGCGCGGCGTACCGGCCTGCTGTACCGCTCCGAAGGTGCGCATTGGACCCCGGACCGGCGCGTGCTGCGAGCCATTTTCGGCCAGGGCCTGCCCGCAAGCCTGAACATGATGACCGTCGCACTGGGCATCTTCGTGATCACCTACTTCCTGAGTGAATTCGGTCAGCAGACGGTCGCGGCCTACGGAGTCGCCACCCGGATCGAGCAGATCATCCTGTTGCCGACGATCGGACTGAACGTGGCGGTGCTGACGCTGGCTGCCCAGAACGGAGGAGCCGGGCTATTCGCCCGGGTGCGGACCTGCATCCGAAAATCATTGTTCTATGGTGCGATCATCACCGTGATCGGTTCAGTGGCGATGTTTCTGGCGGCCGAGCCCATGATGCGGCTGTTCTCGAAGGATGAGGCGGTCGTGCAGATCGGAGCACACTACCTGCGTATCGCCGCGTTCATCGAGTATGCGTACGTGATCATGTTCGTCAATACCTCGGCGCTGCAGGGCCTGAAGAAACCGGCGTTCGCCCTGTGGATTGGGTTGTATCGCCAGTTGCTCGCGCCGGCCTCGCTCTTCTACCTGGCCACCCGCGTGTGGGATTTCGGACTGAATGGAATCTGGTATGGGGTCTTTGGTATTACCTGGACCGCAGCGGTGGTGGCGGTCGTCTATGCCCAACGGGTCGTCGGCCGACTGGATCGCGAGAGTGTCGCCGGTGGCGTCAGCGACCCGGCCGCTGGCCCAATAGCCGAGCGGGAAGGAACAGGATCCCCTTGAGCAGTTCGAAGACGGCGTTCAGCGTGATTCCGACCAGCCGGAAGGGCAACAGCAGGATCCAAACCAGGGGATAGAGCACCAGACCAAGGATGGCCAGTGGCCAACACAGTACGAAGAGGAGGCACCACAGCAGGAATTTGATCATCTTGTCACCTCGAAGTCCGGGGGAGGTTGCATCCCGGACAGTACGCAACATGGCGCCGAGGGTTGCGCCGCCCGATGGAGGGAATCCATGCAGTCGAAAGCCACCACCGTCGAAGAGTACCTGGCCGAGTTGCCCGAGGACCGCCGCGAAGCCATCGCTGCGGTCCGGGCCACGATCCTGGAGAATCTGCCCGAGGGTTACGAGGAATCGATGAACTGGGGCATGATCGCCTACGAAGTGCCGCTCTCGGTTTGTCCCGAGACCTACAACGGCCAGCCGCTCAGCTACGCGGCGCTGGCATCGCAGAAAAACCACATGGCGGTATATCTTTCGGCCATCTACCTGGATGAATCGGCCCGGGAGGAATTCGAGACGGCGTACCGGGCCACGGGAAAGCGCTTCGATTGCGGAAAGTCCTGCGTCCGCTTCCGGAAGCTGGAACAATTGCCGCTCGAAGTCATCGGTCAGGCCGTCGGGCGCTTTCCGATGGACGAATTTATCGACCGGGTCGGTGCCATTCACGGGACAGGCAGGGCGCGCAAGAAACAGAGACGCCGGAACCGTTGACCCCCTGCGCTCGGTCTGCGGTCTATTCCCGCCAGCCGCCCGTCAATTCGATGACCTCCTGCGCGGATGGATTGTCGTCGGACCGGCCCACCTCCGGTACGTGTGCAGGTTCCGCTACGACCGGGCGCCGGGAGGATCGTTGCGGTGCGCGATGTGCGGCTCCGGACTCCTGGCGAAGCTGAAACTTCTGTACCAGATGATGCAACGTGGCAGCCTGGCTCGAAAGTTCTTCGGCGGCCGCGGCCGTCTCTTCGCTGCTGGCCGTGTTCTTCTGGGTGACGTCGTCGATCTGTGACAGCCCCTGGCTGACCTCGCCGATCCCCTGGGATTGCGTCGAGCTGGCCGATGCGATTTCTCCGACCAGATCGGAGGCCTTGGTGATGCTCTCGACGATGGCCTCCAATGACCCCGCTGTTTCCTGCGTCATGGATGATCCCCGACGCACCCTGTCCAGTGATCCGTCGATCAACTGAGCGGTTTCACGTGCGGCTTTGGCGCTGCGCCCGGCCAGATTGCGAACCTCTTCGGCAACGACTGCGAAACCCTTGCCGTGACTACCGGCACGCGCGGCTTCGACTGCGGCATTCAACGCCAGCAAATTGGTCTGGAACGCGATATCGTCGATCACCTTGATGATCTTGGCGATCTCCTCGGATGAATGGCTGATCTCGCCCATTGCCGAGGTCATGTCCCGCATCTGCTCAACGCCTCGGATCGCAGTATCGTGGGCCCTGTCGGTCAGCTGGTCGGCCTGCTCGGCATGGACGGCATTGGTCTCCACCTGGCTGCTCAATTCGGTCATCGACGACGTGATCTCCTCCAGCGAGGCCGCCTGTTCGGTCGCACCCTGGGAAAGCGATGTCGCCGAGTCGGCGATCTCACGCGAGCCTTCACCGACCTGTGCGGCGGCCAGGTGGATGCCGCTCATGACCTCGTTCAATTGATCGGACATCTGCTTCAGCGAGATCCCGAATGCATCCCGCTCGCTGGTCGGTTCGATGGTTCGGCTCAGGTCGCCCTGCGCAATCGAAGCCGCCAGGCGTGCCTTCTCGGCCAACCCTTCGCTCATGCGATCCAGCGCCCGGGAGAGAACACCGGTTTCGTCGCCTGCTTCGTTCCGCAATCGAATCGATAGATCGCCCTCGGCTACGGCATCGGCCATGCTTACGGCCTGGATCAGCGGGCGGGTGATCATGCGAGCGGTCAGGAATGCCAGCGCGAAAGCCAGGAACACCGACAGCGCTGCTATCGAACCACCGAGGATCAGTGCGCGGTTCTGACTCCGGACGTTCCGGGTATCATCGTTGACGATCCAGAAATGACCCAACAAGGAACCATCAGCAGCCGTGATGGGAAGTTTGTCGGCTAGGAAATACTCGTCACCGGCCTTGCCACTCGCGGTCCCGGCTTCGTGCCGATGAGTATCGCCGGAGTCCGAGACACCGGCGAAGAGGATCTCGTCGGACACGCCCGTGAACTGCTCGGAGTCCTGGGCCAGGAAGCCATTCTGTCCTCCGACCTGTTCGCGGATCTCGGTGGCGAAGACTTCGGGCTTGGTGGCAACCTCGGCAAAGCCGACTACGTCGTCGTCGTCGTCGGTCACCACGGTCACCAGGCAACACTCCAATTCGGTGCCGCCGGGACCGTCAGTAGTTCGGTAGAAGACGCGATAGTCGTATTCTTCGGCGGTTTCATCGAAAGGTGCACGATGGGCCGGGTTCAACCGGGCCGGTAGGTGTGGCGCATCGGCTTCTCCGAATTGGGAAATGCAACGCAGGTCGCGATCATAGATTGCATACCGGCGAATGCCCATGTTCTCGCCCATACTCAGGTACAGCCCATCGAGGATCATGCGGGAATCGGTCGAACCGCCCGTCGACAGAAGGTCCAGTACTTCGTCGGTGCCGACGATCAGATTTGCGGCTTTCTCCATGGTGGCCATTCGGTTGGCGACCGTGATGTCATACAACCGCGAGATCGATCCATACCGCAACTCACCGGCGGCTTCCTTCTCGGTGTTGCGCATTTTCAATCCCACGCTGCCCAATACCGCAAGGACCAGAAAGAGCCCCGTACAGACCGGGAGGAGGATCTTGTAACGTAAGCCGAGGTTCTTCCATGTACTCATTGCTCATTGTCCTTTGGTAGTTCGGAGCGCCAAAGACCGGTCCGGTCTTTCGAGGTCCCGTTGTGGCGCCTGTCGGGTGAACCGCCGCATCGCCTCTAGAACTTCGCGATGCTCGCATCGCACAGGTAGCGCTGGGCCTTGCGTTTCAACTTGGGCGATTCGGCAACGGCCTTGAACAACTGCGGATATCCGGCGCGAAACCAAATAACCTTCGAGGGGTCCATGCCCCAGTCGGTCACGGCCACGAAAGCGGCATTGTAGCTACGATGGCATTTGGGGCCCTGGCAGAAGAAAACGACCTTGTCGGCTCCGATCTTTTTCATCTCCGCCTCGAGGGATGCCTGGGTACAGATCGGTTCGCCATCGGGATAGTTCGAACCCGACTGGTTGTAGACCAGGAGTACGGCGTCACGCACGGTTCCTTGGTCGAAGAACGAGGACGGGCGGGTGTCGACCCACAGAATTTTCTCTTTGGATTTGATGGCCTGGACGGCTTCGTCAACGTCCCAGATTGCGACCTTCCAGGGCAGGATCTTGGTGGCAGCATCCAGGTGGTTGGCAGGAATCTTTCCCTTGCCGACTTCAGCGGCAAAACAGACGCCGGTCAACAGGACGGCGCACAGCAACAGGCTCATTCCGATCTTCATTCCGTACTCCTTCGGCCACCACACCACGGGGGTGCCTCGTTCGAGGTTGGCAATTTCCAGGTTGCAACACCGGGTCGCGTCGCGACGCAGGCCTGCAGTGTCTGTATTTGTAGCGGCAGGAAATCTTTATAGTTGAGTGATTTCTTCGGTTTTCTCGATTCCATGGTGCGAAGATCGCTGGGCGGGGCCGTACTCTGCCTCCGGAAATTCTCCGAACCTACTGATATAAAATCAGATCCACTTGAGATCCCTGCCGGTTCCACGACCGGGCGAACGTTGGATCATTGGGGGAAGTGACGGTGGTATCCTGTCTCATCCAAGCGGGGTGCGGTGGCAATCGCTCTGCGGCGACCGGTTCCGACGGACAACGCAGGTGACTCCTTGGTTCCACCCTCGTGGCGTCCGCACCGGACCGCCGAGGGCCCTGGTCGGTTCAGACTCCATATCGTGCCGACGATTTCAGGTGGGAAACCTCCTCACCGTGAAGGAGTTGACGAAAACGCGCCACATCTCCCACCGGATTGCGGGACCATCAAAAATCGTGTACGATACATTGCCAAATCAACAAGGGATCAATCCGATGCAGGCCGCGA
>JANTGJ010000136.1 GCA_024762975.1 Candidatus Krumholzibacteriia bacterium | reverse complement strand
CTGTCAACTGATTCGCAATCTGTCCTGCACACCGCGGCCGTGCAGTCAGGTCAACACATTCGGCCAGGATCTGGTGCCCTTGTTCTCGCCGGTCTACGGGCCGAGCAATTCCTATTGGCCTGACAGGTGGATACTCTGGAAAATGCCAACACCGCACCTGGAACCTCGGAGATCGACGACGTCGAGTTCCCCACCTCATAGATTTCCTCGGGACCAACCAACTCATCTAGAATGGTCAGGCCACATCTGTACAGCGACAGGAACGTTTCATTGAAGCCGGGCAACAGGATCCGGCGCTTGCCGATCAGCTCCAGATCGAAGCTATCATCGCGGTCGCGCGGGACGGAAACATCCATCTCGCCCCCGGCGTCGGTAACGCGCGCGCTGGTCTTGTTTTTGTTCAAACTGCGGGTACCGTATCCACTGGGATCGTGCTGGTTGAACCGAAATGGCCGGCTATCTCCGCATCGAGGGCGGTTCCCACGTGGTGTATTTTCATCTCCGGGAGCAGACCGGAGCCGATCAGCATCTCTTCAGCGATGGCTCCCTGAGTCACCAATCACATACCGATTAGACTCACGAATCACCAGATCTCGCGCGACCTAAATCACTCCATCGTTCCCCAGTTTAGCCAGAATCGCCGCCACCATCGCCTCCGTAGTCTGCAAATCTGTCTCCACCACCATCTCGGCGGCCTGTGGTTCCTCATACGGCGAGCTGATCCCCGTGAAGTCCTTGATCTCACCAGCGATCGCCTTCGCGTACAGGCCCTTCGGGTCCCGTCGCTTGCAGACCTCGATATCGCACTTCACGAATACCTCGAAGAATGCGCCATCCGGCAGTATCGAGCGCACGAAGTCTCGGTCTTCCTGGAATGGAGAAATGAACGTGCATACCACGATGTTGCCCTGCTCATAGAACAGTTTCGCGGCCTCGCCTACGCGGCGGATATTTTCGCTGCGGTCACGATCGCTGAATCCCAGATCGCCGCACAAGCCGTGGCGTACATTGTCACCGTCGAGCATCGCGACCTGCTTGCCGGCCTCGAAGAGCGAAGCCACCACCTGGCTGGCCACGGTCGTCTTGCCCGAGCCCGAAAGGCCTGTGAACCACAACACGGCTCCCTTGTGCCCGTTGCGTTCCTCGAATACCTCGCGGGTAATCAGGCGCGTTTCCCACTTCACGTTCGGCGAAACGCGGCTCTCGGCGCGCTTGCTGCGGGTCACGTCACGTACAGTGCGCGTCTTGCCGCGGATCATGCCCGCGGCCACCGTACGGTTGGTTACCGGGTCGATCAGAATGAAGCTGCCGGTTCCGTGGTTGGTGCGGTACTCATCGAAGAACAGCGGCTGCGAGGTCTTCAACTTCACACGCCCGATCTCATTCAGCTGGAACTTGTCGGCGTCCTCGCGATGCAGCGTGTTCACATCAATTTTGTAGTCGATGTCCTGGACGAAGCACTTCACCTTCTGTGTCGTGTGCTTCAGTACGTAGTGTGTGCTCGGATCCATCGCGTCCTCATCCATCCAGCACAGATTCGCATCGAAATGATTGCCCACCTGCGGCAGGTTGTTCTGCCGCACGATCATGTCGCCGCGTGAAATATCGATCTCGTCCTCGAGAGTCAGGGTGACGGCCTGGCCCGCGAACGCCGACTCCAGTTCTCCGTCGTAGGTCACGATCGACTTGATCTTCGACGTCTTCCCCGAAGGCAGAGCCGCTATCTCCTCGCCCACCCTGATCGTACCCGAAGCAACCGTGCCGCTGAATCCGCGGAAGTCCAGGTTCGGACGCTGCACGTGCTGCACCGGGAACCGGAAATCGACGAAGTTTTTGTCCGCATCGACATGCACATTTTCCAGGATATGAAGCAGCGTGTGGCCCTCGTACCAGGGCATGTTCTCGCTGCGCTGAGTCACGTTGTCGCCGTCCAGCGCACTGACCGGAATGAAGCTGATATCGTGAATGTCCAGCTTTTGCGAGAAGGCGCGATATTCGGCGACGATCTCGTTGTAGATCTTCTCGTCGTAGTCCACCAGATCCATCTTGTTCACCGCGACCACGAGATGCGGGATCTGCAGCAGCGAGATCAGGAAGCCGTGGCGCTTGGACTGCGTCAGCACCCCGTGCCGTGCATCGATCAGGATGATCGCCAGTTCCGAATTGGAAGCGCCCGTCACCATGTTCCGGGTGTACTGCTCGTGTCCCGGCGTATCGGCGATGATGAATTTGCGCTTGTCGGTGGTGAAGTAGCGGTAGGCCACATCGATCGTGATACCCTGCTCGCGCTCGGCGGCCAGACCGTCCAGCAGCAACGCCAGATCCACACGCTCGTTGCCGCGCATCTCGCTGGTCTTGGCCACGGCGGCGTACTGATCCTCGAAGATACAGTTCGTCTCGTACAACAGACGCCCGATCAGGGTCGACTTGCCGTCATCCACGCTGCCCGTCGTCGTGAAGCGCAGCAGGCTCTTGTTCTCGTAGTCTCGCATCATGCCGGCCGTGCTCATTAGAAATACCCTTCGCGCTTTTTCTGTTCCATGGAGCTGTCGCTCGTCAGATCGATGATCCGGTTTTCGCGCTCACTGCGGCGCGCATCCAGGACCTCTTCGATGATCTCGTCGATACTGGTGGCTGTCGATTTCACGGCGCCCGTACAGGGGATGCAGCCGAGGGAACGGAAGCGGCAGTCAATTTCCTGGATATCATCCTCGCCGAAACCGAGCTTACCCTCCGGATCCACGATCTCGGTGTGCTCGCAGGGAATGATGATGCCGTTCAACTCGATGACCTTACGCTTCTGCGAGAAGTACAGCGGTACGATCGGAATCTCTTCCAGCTTGATGTACTGCCACACGTCCAGCTCGGTCCAGTTGCTGAGCGGGAAGATGCGCACGCTCTCCTGCTCGTCGATGTTCGCGTTGTAGAGGTTCCACAACTCGGGGCGCTGGTTCTTCGGATCCCACTGGCCGAACTCGTCGCGTACCGAGAAGAAACGCTCCTTGGCGCGCGACTTTTCCTCGTCGCGACGAGCGCCACCGAAGGCGGCGTCGAATTTGTGCTTGGACAGGTTGTCCAGCAGGCCGCGCGTCTTCAGCATCTGACAGCACTTGTCGTTGCCCAGGCGGGTCGGATGGGCGCCCTTGGCGATCCACTCCTCGTTGCGTTCGACAATCAAGCGCGCGCCGATTTCCTCGACGTATTTGTCGCGGAATTCGTACATCTCGGGAAATTTATACCCCGTATCGATGTGCATCAGCGGGAAGGGGAACTTGCCCGGATGGAATGCCTTCTGGGCCAAACGCAGCATGACCGCCGAGTCCTTGCCCACCGAATAGAGCATTACCGGATTCTTGAACTCGGCGACCACCTCACGCATGACGTGGATGGCTTCCTGCTCGAGTTGTTTCAGGTGCGTCATCGTGTACGAACTCAAACCCGACTCTCCGTCCTGGTTCGGGGTGGGGTGCTTTGGATCTGTACCCGGTACATCGGCAGTGACCGGTAGAGCCAAAGCCTTTGTTTGCTCCCATTTGCCTGAGAAACCAACGCCTAAGAAAACCATTCCCGGCGAATGCGGCCAGATTTAGTTTTTGCAAATGGCTTTTGCCCAGCGGAACGGTTTGATTTTCACGATCGAACACCGTACATCCATTGTATACTGGCAGAGGCATTTTCCTCCAGTTCGAGGTGATTCATGAATCGCTGTGCTTTGCTGTATCGCCTGGCGTTTGGCGCCGTTTTCACACTTGCCCTGATTTCCGGTTGCTCCGATTCGGACGCCCCCACGGACCCGATCGTCCCCCGCGATACGCCGCCCACCGAGGCGGTCAACGACCTGCACGCCACCGGTGGCGCCGCCGGTGCCGTGACTTTGGCATGGACCATCCCGACGCTGCTGAAAAAGTCCGCGGTCGAAGTGCTCTATGATCTGCGATACGTCCCGCTGGGTGACCAGGACGCCGACTGGGAGGATTGGACCGGGGCAAACGTTGCCGCAACTGACACAGCTTATGGCTCCGAACGCGAATACGAGGTCGACGGGCTCGAGGCGAACGCCACCTACGCTTTCCGCCTCGCCAGCGGCACCGACGGCGAAGTCTGGTCGCAACCCTCGAACCTGGTCGTGGCCACGGCCAATGGTTCGCTCGACACGACACCGCCCGCGGCGATCGCCAGCCTCGAATTGTCGAATTGGACCGAGACTTCGGCGACGGTCAGCTGGGCTGCCGCGGGAGACGACTCCATCTATGGCACAGCCTTCGACTATCGCATCGCCCTGTCGCGCGAAGAGATCACGCTCGAGAACTGGGATACTTCCTATGTCGACTCGCTGGAGTGGGAACCCACGGACGAGCCGGGCCGCCTTCAGGTCTCGATATCCAATTTGAACCGCTTTACCGACTACCACGTCGTCGTGCGCGCCCTGGACGATGCCCTGCTGATGTCAGGACCGTGTCCGCCCCTGACCTTCGAGACCCTGGTCACCGACACGGTCTACGTCAACGTCGAGGGCACCGGCGATTTCCCGACGCTGAATGAAGCGATCCTGGCCAGCGGCCCAACCGATCTGATCCTCGTCGGTCCCGGCAACTACACCTGGACCGGCCAGGGCACGGGCCACCCGCAGTACGGACTGGTGCATGTGCCGCGCGGATTTACCGACTTCGAGATCCGCAGCACCGAGGGCGCCGCACACACCGTCATCGACGCCCAGCAGCAGGGCAACGCGCTGTACATCATGGGCGGCGTGAACCTGGACAGCCATGGCGTGCTGATCAAGGACGCGATTACCGTGGATGGGTTCACCTTGACCGGCGGGTTGGCCAACGGCCAGGTCGGCGTACCGGGCGAGGCGTACGCGGGCGGCGGCCTGGTTTTCCATCTGTCTGACGCGACGATCCGCAACTGCATCATCACCGGCAACGAAGCCACCCAGGGTGGAGGCATCTGGTACGGCGGCGTGGGCCATCCGACCTTCGAGAATTGCATCATCGAGAACAACCGTTCCCCGTCGGGTGCCGGTATCCTGATCATCAACAGTTCGGATCGCATCACGCTGAAGGATTGTACGATCCGCAACAACATCTGCTCCGGCAGTGGCGGCGGCATCGGGGCCCAGAATGTCGTCTTCACGATCGAGAATTGCACAATCACCGGCAATCGCGCTGCCGTTCGAGGTGGAGGCATCTATGTCGGCTCGGCCAACAACGGCTCGCAGGTCGAACGCAGCACGATCGCCGACAACATCTGTGGTGAGGGCGCCGGACTCTACCTGCAAAACTCCGTGATCGACCTGCACACCACGATCATCGCGTCCAACTCGGGACCATGGCTGACCGACCAATTGAATTCCGGAGTGGTGATGAGTTGTTGCGATATCATCGATCAGACGAACGACGAGTATCGGCCGGGAATCTTCGAGGACGGGGGCGGAAATTTTTCGGCCGACCCGCTGTTTGCCGGAGTGGGCGACTATACGCTGCAACCCGAATCCCCGTGCCTTCCCGGCGCGCACCCCGACGAATCAGAATGCGGCCGGATCGGCGCCGAGATACAACCGTGATCCGGATCCGGTACGGGTGCTACAGGATCACGCGCGGCGTCAGTTGGCGCGAGGCCTGTTGCCCCTACGCCCAGGGGCCCACGGCGATTGCCGCAGGCCCCGACTCGTCTCGCCAATCCTTGGATCAACGATAGATACTCTTCACCGCGCCCCAGGTCGCCTCATCGGTTGCGAACGGCGCCGGGTTGATGACCGCGCACGGATAGCTTGTGCCATCAGGAAAGGTGCAGGGATTGTCCACGGGCAGGATCTCATCTCCTGCCAGGAGGACGGCGGGCATGTTCGATTCCGGCACCGAGTTGGGTGTTGCTCCAGTCATCGTCAACAGTACTTCGCCCCCATCCAGCACGAAGACATTCACCGTCGCCAGCAAAGTCGCCTCGCTGGTCACGATCGGAGCCGCAAGCCCAACGATGTGATTGCCCGGCGCCCCTCCGACATCGATCGGCCCGGTACCCATCAGCATCACGTTCGTCACGATGTGGCTACCTTCGATCTGGAAACCGAACTCGTAGCCATACAAGGCGTCGAAATGGGGAAGAGTCACGATCACGTGCGCCGGTACGGTGGTGAAAGGCTCGACCCGAATGTTGTAGTAGTCGGCACTCAGGTCGAAGTAGAAGCCGATGTGATCCGGGACGGGATCGACAACGGCGAACGACGTCGATGCAACCAGTAGCGACAGCAACAGAAACAGTAGCTTGGATTTCATACAAGACCTCCACGATGAGTGAATCGATTTGGGCGGAACGGAGTGCCGCCATCGAATTGAGGATACACCATAGCGGTAGGGGATTTCAATGGGGTGGCGATTCAGGGAGAACGGCGAGCGGGTGCCCGAAAAAACGGCCCGCGCGGAAGCACGGACCGTTTGCATCGAATTGGTACGCCACCAGGGAATCGAACCCCGAACCTACTGATTAAGAGTCAGTTGCTCTGCCAATTGAGCTAGTGGCGCACCAGAAATCGCAATGTAGCCGGCCGACGGAGGTACTGCTATCTTGCTCACTCTGCCGTCGGCAGGTGGCAAAACCTAGCAACCCCCACCCGGGTTGTCAAGAAATCCGAAGCGTCTGACGAACCCCGACCGCAAGGACCGGATCGATATGGCCGAAAAGGCGAAGAAACTCAAGACACTACCCACTCGGCGGAAGCGCACGAAGCAGATTCTGGAGATCCTGCGTGAGGAATTTCCGAACACCGAATGCAGCCTCATCCATGACGACGCATGGCAACTGCTGGTCGCCACGATCCTGTCGGCCCAGTGCACCGACGAGCGAGTCAACAAGGTGACGCCTGGCCTCTTCGAGCGCTTCCCCACGCCGGCGGACTTTGCCGAGGCCCCGATCGAGGAGATCGAGGAAGCCATCCACTCGACCGGCTTCTACCGCAACAAGGCCAAGAGCCTGCAGGGCGCCGCACGCTCCGTACTGGAAAACCATGGCGGCGAGATGCCGGACGACATGAAGCGCCTGATCAAACTACCCGGCGTGGGCCGCAAGACGGCCAACGTCGTCCTGGGCGAGATTTTCAATCGGCCTGACGGTGTCGTGGTCGACACCCACGTAGGGCGCATCTCGAAAAAGCTGGGCCTGACTGACCAGACAGACCCGGTAAAAGTCGAGAAGCAGCTGGCGGATCTGATGCCGCAATCGGATTATCGCGATTTCGGCCACCTGTTGATCGACCATGGCCGCAAGACGTGCAAGGCCCGGCGACCCAATTGTGACGCCTGCCAGTTGTACCGACTGTGTGAAGTCAGGGCTTGAAACCGATCTTCGGTGCGTTCTTTTTCGAAGGCAGCATCAACGGACGAATCGAGTGGAATCTCGGACGACATCACGCCACTCCAACCGGGAGAACTACTCTGGAACTAAAAACGGGGTTCGGCATCCGCCGAGGCAAAGCCCCGGGGAGATCGAACCCCGCCTGATCCCGGCGATTTAGAACGGAAGATCGTCGTCTTCGTCTGCCCCGCCTCCACCCATCGGCGGAGGAGTAAACCCGCCGCCCGGGCCATCGCCCTTGCCGGCGCCGGCACCCGGACTGGCCCCGCCCCCGTAGCTGTCGCCCTCATCGCGGCGCCCCAGCAGCATCAACTGGTTGGCTACGATCTCGGTCGTGTAGCGGTCCTGGCCGTCCTGGCCCTGCCATTTGCGGGTCTCGATGCGGCCCTCGACGTAGACCTGCTTGCCCTTGCGCAGGTACTTCTCGGCGCGCTCGGCCAGATGCCGCCAGGCGACGATGCGATGCCACTCGGTCTTTTCCTGCCACTCGCCCGAGTTCTTGTCCTTCCAGGACTCGGAAGTGGCGACCGAGAAGTTCGCGACCGGTACGCTGCTCTGCGTGTACTTGATCTCCGGATCGCGGCCCAGATTGCCGATGATGATGACCTTGTTGACGCCAGCCATTGCGTCCTCCTTGCCGATTGCGGGCTGCTCGCCCGTCTGTCCGTTTGCTTTCAGGCGATCCGCCCGCCGGCGACACCAAGAGGCTCAAGAAAGGCTCCCCCACGGTGAGACTTGCCTGAGACATCCTGTTTTCTACCGGCGGGAGGACACAGTAACAGAGAGGGCCTGAAAAGCGGATAAAAAAATGGGGTGGCTGATGGGATTCGAACCCACGACCACCTGGACCACAACCAGGGGCTCTGCCAACTGAGCTACAGCCACCACCAAGATTCGCGTTTTGGCGCGCCCGGCAGGATTCGAACCTGCGGCCTGCGGATTAGAAGTCCGCTGCTCTATCCAACTGAGCTACGGGCGCACCGGATACCGTCGAGAAAACTCCCGGATCCGAAAGTGCGGGACCTCCCGTACTCGGCAGGAAGATGACCGATGGATCGACCTTCCGTACGCGGACGCGAATAATGGCCATCGGAACCGACTCTGTCAAGACTCCTGTCCCGCTTTCGGTTCCGTACCACCTCTCCGGAGGGTGTAGAGCAGATTTCATGACAAACGAGCGTACGGAATCGCTTTCGGGGATTTTCGGTCATCACCACCGATTCGCAGGTCTCCGACGCATCTGAGCCGTCGGCGGAACGCACCTGCCCGTGCCCCGGGCGGAACCCCAGGATGGCGGTGCGGCGACTTCTGCCTCCGAACGGCGACAGAGATCAGGGATCGGGACCGTTATGGCATTGCCAGCACGAGACATCGCTCCAGCCACCCCTCAGATCCTCGCCGTGGCAGGGGCGACAACTGGCCGTGCCTGCCTGTTCGACATAGTTGCCGTGGTGCGAACCGCCTCGCCAGTTGGACTCGTGTCCTCCCGGGCCATCGTGGCAGCGCCAGCAGGAGACCTCGGCCCAGCCGCCCCGAAAATCGGTACCGTGGCAGTTGGTGCAACCGTCCGGTCCGGAAGCGATGATGGCCGCGCCGTGCACGTCACCGTCTGCGTAGTCGTACGGGTGCCCGCCCGCGCCGTTGTGGCACTGGTAGCAGTTCGTATTCGTGACCCCTCCGAGATAGTCTGCGCCGTGGCAGCCGGCACAGTCGCCATAGCCCTCATTGAAGACCCGTGCGCCGTGCTGCGATGCGCTCGCCCAGTTGGACGTGTGCCC
>JANTGJ010000135.1 GCA_024762975.1 Candidatus Krumholzibacteriia bacterium | reverse complement strand
CTGAAATCCAACTAAAAAGGAAGGACTAAGAATGACCTAACTCTGTTTTTATCAAGATTTTACTGGACTATCGTGCACCAATGACAAATTTTTGACAGGGTTCCAGGGGAGCAGAGATCAGGTCCGTATCGCTTGGAGGCGATCTGTACGAGTGACTCTCCCAAATGTCCGGAATTTGCGACTCTGCTGGAGTCGATCCGCGAACAGTTCGAATTGATCCTGAGCGATATCGAGCAGGTGGAGGAGGACTGTAAGCGGGCTTCCGCGTTGCTCGATTCTCCGCCCGACACCGAGGACCAGAACTTCCTGCGCGACTTGGCCAAGGCCTTGCAAGAGGTCGATGACGACACCGGCCAACCGGTCTGTGATCTCGTCGTCGGGGCCGCCCCGGAACTCCCCGAACCCTGGAAACTCCTGCGTGTCGTGATGCGCAGCGAAAACCCTGTTTTTGCTGCCGCCGGCCTGGACGCGGTTCTGGAATTGATCCGGCGCGGGCGTCTCTCCCTCGACCCTCCGATGCTGAAGGAATTCGCAGCCCTGCTGGAACGACTCGAGGAACTGGGCGAGGATCCGGATCTCGTGGCGCGACTGGCCGGGACGATCGAAGCCGCACTGGAGTCGAGTGGTGGGTTGGCCCATCTGCTGGAAAAGGGTGCGGGCCTGCCGGTCCGTCGCCTTGCGGCCCGGCTCCTGGACGCCACGGAAGGATCGATCCGGACCGGAGTCGCTCGTAGCGTTCTGGGCGACGAGGCCTACCAGATCCTGCATCCCTATCTGGAATACACTCTCGCGTCCCACGCCGATCTGATGCTGCTGGCGGGAAGCAAGAGGGCCTCCCGCTCCCTGGCCGCGATGTTCCGCGCCGCCGAAGATGAATTCGGACCGGTCCTGGTCCGCGAGGCCGTGGCCCAACTGGGCTGGCAACGGATCCGGCTGGGCTTGAAGATCACTCCGTACGTCGAACTGTCCGCGCCGGGCCGACTGCCGATCGTGGTCCGGTCCACCGAGGCGGACCTGTTTGCCGACGGCAGCCTGAGCGAGACGGCGCGCACCTTCCTCGTCACCGCCCACGGCGGCACGCTGGACGCGGGATCGGGCCGCCGCGATTCGCGGGATCCGGTGGACCGGTTCCGGCGGATGAATCTGCAGCACGCCGAACTGCTCGGCGAGATCCTCGATGTAGCGCCCCTGGATGCTCAGCGGGCGGGCCGAATCGTCAAGACGATGGACAGTGTCGTTGCGACGTTCGTGGCACTGTTCCGAGGCAGTGCCCAGGAGTGCGAGATCCTGCCGGACGTCTGGAGTGAAATCCGGGAGCCGGCGCTGGCTCTGTTGCAGGGAAAGTCCGATACGGATCGGCTCGGGCCGGAGCCGACGCGGCTGATCCTGGCGTTCGAGGATCCGGCGAATCTGGGAGAAGTCCGCTCGGTCCACGGACTGAAGCGCTATCTGCACCAGAAGGGACTGAAGCTCGGTTTCGAACTCGTGGGGACCGACCATGCCCCGGATCGTACCGTGGACCTCTTGTTGATGCGCGCGGACGGAAAAAAGGCGCGAAACACAGCCCTGCGCTACATCGAGTTCGAGGCGGGCAACGAGCCGGATCCGGAACCATGGATCCCGTTCCCGGTGCGCATGGCCGTGGACGGACTGGCTCGGCAACTCCTGTATGGGACCGAATCGTTCCCCGGCGTTGACGCTTTCCTGTTCGGGAACGAAGTCCACTACTACATCTCCTTCCGCAATCATCCCGTGTTTTTGCGAATCGACTATTCCCCGCCGCAGCGGGGCGGGATGATCGATCTGGAGTACTTCGGCGTCAGCAACTATGAGCTGGATCTGCATCCGAACCTCGAACTGGAGGGAATCTGCGAGTTCTTCCGGACGCTCGAGTTCGACGTCCGGATGTCGGGCACGCGGTTGTTCGTGCGCTACGACAAGGAGCGCAGCAGCGATCTGGGCGATTTGATGAAGAAGGCCGGTTCCGTGTTCCGGTTGCTGCCGTACCTGATGGACGTCGACTGGTTCATCGGTTCGCTCCAGCTGCCGGACGAAGCCCGGAGCATCGTGGTCCGGGAATGGGCGGACCGCTTTCGCCGGTCGGGAGTTCTGCCGGTGGGAAGGATCCTGGATGAGGGGCGTAAATCGATCGTGATCGAAAGCGGCTGCGGTCTGACCAGGACCGAACAGAGGGTGTGGAAGGGTGAGGTGCCCTACTGCGACCGCTGCAGCTTGCCCGCGCCCGACGGCCTGCTGACGGACGTGCACCGCGTCCTCGAGGAGGCGGGATTGCCAACAGTGGCCTGGTCGCAGGACGCGGCGTCCGGGTCGATCCCGCTTCTGGAGATCGAGTCCAACGTCTTGGCGCCGCTGCGTCAGGCACTGGCATGCCGGCGCGTGGAATGGGTGGACGGTCGATTGCAGCCGGGCCCGGAGGAAGCGTTTGCGCTGGAACACGAGGCCGACCGGTTTGCCGAACTGCTGGCCGATGGGGGAAGTCCGGCTCTCGAAGCGATTGCGATGTCGCGTCCGCTGTCGGAGCTGGACCGGTTTGTGGAATTCACGACGACCGGGTTCGTCGGTGGTCTGAAGATCGAGCAGGCGCGCGTCGTGGTCCGGGGCGGAGAGATCGCCGTCTATGTGGCGCGCGACCGGCATGGAGTCATCCGGGCGGGCTGCTACGCCACCGAAGGATTCCTTTTCCGCAGTCGATCCGGGGCCAGGGCGCGCTGGCGCTCCAATGTTCGCCACGATTGCGGGCACTTCTGGTCGCTGTTGATCGGCGCCAACTATGTGACCGCGGCGACCGCCGAGGTCCAGGTAGATACCGAACAGGCGCTCGGGCAGCTGCGGGAGATCGCTTCAGGAAACCGTCCGATGAGCAACTGTAACCCAGGCGATCGCGAGAGGATCCTGGGCGGAATGCGGGTGGCTCCCGGCCGGGCCGTGGGGCCCGCGCTTTTCGGCACCGAGGGGCGCCGTCCATCCGATCTGGAGGGGGCTGTCCTGGTGGCCAGCGAAGTGCGCCCGACGGACAATCCGTTCCTGTTCCGGTCCGCTGGGATCATCTCGTCCGGCGGTGCGCTACTGAGCCACGCGGCGCTGCTGGCCATCCAGTTTGGTAAGCCCGCGATCCTGGCGCACGGGCGGTGGACGACATCCGGCCACCGGCCCGCCCTGTTGTTCTCCACGGCTGTCTATCGGGAGATTGAACGCAGCACAAAGGGCTATGACGTTTGCGTGCTGGAACTGATCGAGGAGCGTACCGAGGAACTGGTGGAGGAGGACCTGGTCATCCTGGACGCGGACGCAGGCGTGGCCGAGGTGCTGGGCCAGGGACGCGATACCGCCGTGCTCTGGGACAACCTGCGGCTGCTGGGTGAGGCGGACGGGCGCTCCCGCTCGGCGTCGTCGGACACCGAGTTGATGGCGGCCCGCGCCCAACAGATGCGGGCGCGGCACCAGATCGAGAAGGTGCTCACCCGGGTCACCGATCCGACGCTCGCCGGTTTCGCGGTCCATGAACTGGCCGCAGGCAGGGCGCTGGGCGGCGTGGCGGCCGAGGACCGGGCCCGGTTGATCTCCCTCCTGCTGGCGAACTCGGCCGTGGCCGAGTCGGTGGCCGGCAAGTTGACCACGATCGCCGTGGGACTGGCCGAAGCCTGCCGGACGGCTGAACAATTGGCGCGCGAACGCATTCCGGTCTCGGTCTTCCTCTACGAGATCATCGGCCTGCGATTGCGTTACCTGCACCGCTACCGGGTCCTGGTCGGATTGCGGGCAACGGTGAGCGCTTGCGACCTGTTGGGCGATTCCGCGCTTCCGGAGGTGCCAGGGGGGGAGTGCTCCGGTGACCACGTGTTGGACGGGGCGGCCGAGTCGCGCCTGGCGACACTGGCCGGGAATCTGCTCGACGGGATCGGGGATGGCGGGCCGCGATGCCGGCATCTGCTGCGGCGGATCGAACGGATCGAACGCGTCTATGGACTGCCCTGCGAGGCGCTCGAAACAGTGCGCGAGGCGACTCGGCGGGTAGCGGAAGAAGACGAGCGCTCGGTGGAACGGACCCGCGGGACATGGGTGCTGGACCCGTCCGAATGTGGCCTCAAGACCCATGCCCGGATCGGTTGGAAGGCCGCCAATCTGGCGGAGGTGGACCGGCTCGTCGGCAGACCGGTGGTTCCCGACTGGTTCGTCGTGACCGATCATGCCTTCGGCCAAATGCTGGACCGCGCGGCGGATCCGACGGTCCTGTTGCCCGAATGCAGGCTCCCACAAGGCTCCACGTTGGGTCAGGCGATCGAAACGGTCCTGCAGGCAGAGGATCTGGAAGACTCCCGCAAGACGACGTATATCCGGGCCCTGTGGGCCGCGATGGAACTTCCCAACGAACTGGTCGGTGAGGTCAGGCGGTCCTGCGCCCGACTGGAGGAGGCCGCGGAGGGTGAGCTGTTCCTGGCTCTGCGCTCTTCCTCCTGCGACGAGGACAGCGAAAGTCAGATGCGCGCCGGCGAGTTCGACACCTACCTGTTCGTGCGTGGTGTCGACGAGGTGCTTGAACACCTGAAACTGACCTGGAGCGGGTTCTGGACCGAGCGGGCCATCTGCAGTCGCCGGGTTGAAGGCAACGAAGTCGCACGACCGGCCGGCGGGGTGGTCGTGCAGCGGATGGTCCGGTCCCGTGTCTCGGGCGTGTTGCAGACCGTGAATGTCGGCAGCGGCGACCTGCAGGAGATGCTGATTAACGTGGGCCTCGGTCAGGGCGAGGGCATCGTTTCGGGCCGGGTCTCAGCTGATCTGGTGACGGTGATCAAGGATTTCCGGACCGGCGAGGATCCGGCCCACTTCAACTATCTGACGAACGACAAGACGGAGCAGGTCGTGTTCGACGACCAGCGCGGCAGCGGCACGCGCGTCGAAGAGACCCTCTACCACCAGCGGCTGCGGCCGGCGATCGAATATACCGAGCTGTGCGAGATCGCGCGCGTGGCCGTCGATCTGGAAGAGGCGTACGGCTACCCGTTGGACATCGAATTTGCGCTGGAAGGCAACTCCCTGTGGCTTCTGCAGGCCCGGCCGATTGCCGTTTTCAGCACCGAACTGGAAGAGACGCTGGTACATCACCCGCTCACCGGCGGCCCGCACGCGATGGGCCCGGAGGGAGTCGACCCGTGATCAAGAAACAGGAATCGCTCGATTACCACGCCAAGGGTCGGCCCGGAAAGATCGGGATCGTACCGACCAAATCCTGTCTGACGCCCCGGGAATTGAGGACGGCCTACCTGCCCGGCGCCACGTATCCGGCCTCCGAGATCGTCGAAGACCCGTCAGCTGTGTTCCGGTACACATCGCGAGGCAATCTGGTGGGCGTGGTGACGGACGGATCGGCCGTGCCCGGACTGGGAAACGTGGGGCCGCACGCGGCCAAGCCGATGCAGGAGGGGATGGCCATCCTGTACAAGCATCTGGCTGACATCGACGTGTTCGATCTCGAGTTGAACCAGGAGGGCGTGGATGCCTTCGTCGAGACGGTGCGCATGCTCGAGCCCACGTTCGGCGGGATCAACCTGAAGGACCTCCGGGCCCCGCAGGGATTGCAGATCTACGATCGGCTACGGCAAGAGTTGGCCATCCCGGTCTACCACGAGAACCTCTACAGCACCGCGGTGGTCGCATCGGCCGCGCTGTTGAATGCGCTGGAGCTGTCGGGCAAGAGGATCGAGGATGTGCGCGTCGTGATCTGCGGCGCCGGTACCGTCGGGATCGGCTGCGCACGCCTGTTGCGGCGTCTGGGGGTCAAACCCGAGAATTGTCTGATGTACAACATCGACGGCCTCGTCCACGAGGACCAGGAGGACCTGCACGAGTACGCCCGCGAGTTTGCCAGTTCCTCCCCGTTGCGAACGCTGGGCGAGGGCCTGTCCGGTGCGGACGTATTTATCGGGGCCTCGGCCGGCAACCTCCTGACCATGGATCACATCCGCTCCATGAATCGCTTCCCGGTCGTCTTTGCGCTGGCCATGCCGGTGCCCGAAATCGAATACGAGGTGGTGCGAGCCAGCCGGCAGGACGCGATTGTGGCCACCGGCCTGGGACAGTATCCGAACGCGATTCTGGATCTGTTGAGCTTCCCCTACATTTTTCGCGGCGCCCTGGATGTCCAGTCGACGAGCATCACCGAAGGGATGTTGTTGGCGGCGGCCCGTTCCCTGGCCGAGCTGGCCCGTGAGGATGTGCCCGAGGAGGTCGAGCGAGCCTACGGAGGGCAACGATTTGCCTTCGGTCCGGAGTACCTGCTGCCCAAGCCTCTGGATCCGCGGATCTTCGTGCGCGAATCGGCGGCCGTCGCCCAACAGGCCATTGCCGAGGGCGTGGCGAATCTCACAATCCAGATGCAGGAGTACGAGGGACGACTCTCGGTGCGTCTGGGCACCGGCCGCGAGAAGATGCGCGAACTGCTGATGCGGGCGCGGCAGAAGCGGACGCGCGTGGTCTTCACCGAGGGCGCGAACGAGACGATCCTGCGTGCCTGCTCGCAGTTGCTGGACGAGGAAATCGCCAGCCCGATCCTCCTGGGATCCGAGCCCGAGATCCGCCAGCACATCGAGCGGCTGGGCCTGGATCTCGGCGGCGTGACCTTCGTCGACCCGGACACCAGCCCCCACTTCAAGACCTACTGCGAGGAATATTTCCGCATGCGCCAGCGGCACGGCGTGATTGCCGCGACGGCCAGCGACCGGATGCGGCAGCCGGACTACTTCGGCGCCATGATGCTCCATAGCGGCCACGCCGATATGATGATTGCGGGTTCCTCGACCCACTTCACCGGGACACTCAATACGATCATGGAGGTCGTTGGACCGGCCCCGGGCATCAGTCGCGTCTCGAGCCACCATATGGTTCTGATGCCCAACGAGGTTGTCGTGATGGCCGACTGCGCAGTGAACATCGACCCGGACGCGGAGCAGCTGGCGGAGATTGCGCTACAGGTGGCAGCCACGAGTCGCTCGCTTGGCGTGGAACCGCGGGTCGCGATGCTGTCATTCTCCAACTTCGGGGGCAACTCGCACCGGTTCTCCCACAAGGTCCAGGAGGCGGTGGAGATCATCGGTGAGAAAGCACCCGATCTGGAGATCGACGGTGAGATGCAGCTGGCGACAGCCCGCAACCGGGATCTGCGCAACGCAATCTTCCCCTTCGCCCGGTTGACCGGGGACGCGAACGTGCTGGTCTTTCCGGACCTGCAGTCGGGCAACCTGACGATGCAGTCGCTGAACTACATGGGGGATGCGGTCTCGATCGGACCGCTGCTGATGGGGACTCGTCTGCCGGTGCACATCCTGCAGTACGGATCGACGGTTGAGGATGTAGTGAACCTGACGACGGTCGGTATCGTGGAGATGCCGGAGTCACGCCCGTTCGCCAGCTTGTAGCGGCTGGCGCACGGGAAGGATTCGTAGGATAGAACCGAGTCCGGCCGGTAACGGACGGGCCTTGAAAAAACTTTCTGCTTCCGCGACGGGCGGGAAAGGACGAACAGTCATGGCGAACAAGAAACAGGACGCGCTCGAGTACCACAGCAAGGGGCGCCCGGGCAAGACGGAAGTCGTTCCCACCAAGCCGTGCCTGACGGCACGCGATCTCTCGCTGGCGTACACGCCGGGGGTTGCGATCCCTTGTGAGGCGATCGCCGAGGAGCCTGGTGCCGCCTACAAGTACACGAACCGCGGCAACCTGGTCGCGGTCATTTCCAACGGTACGGCCGTGCTGGGGATGGGCGACATCGGCGCCCTGGCGGGCAAGCCCGTCATGGAGGGTAAGGGGGTCCTGTTCAAGCGTTTCGGCCACATTGACGTGTTTGACATCGAGCTGGACACGCACGACCCCGAGGAGGTGATCCAGGTCTGCCGGCTGTTGGCACCGACGTTCGGCGGGATCAATCTGGAGGACATCAAGGCACCCGAGTGCTTCCACATCGAGGAGGTGCTGCGCGAGGAACTGGACATTCCCGTTTTCCACGACGACCAGCACGGCACGGCGATTATCTCCGGGGCGGCGCTCATCAACGCGGCCCACCTGCAGGGCAAGGAGCTGGCGGACCTGAAGGTGGTCGTCTCGGGCGCGGGTGCGGCCGCGATCGCCTGCTCGAGGTTCTTCGAGTCGCTCGGAATCCCCCGCGGGAACATCCTGCTGGTCGACAGCAAGGGTGTCTGCTACAAGGGCCGCAAGGAGGGGATGAACAAGTACAAGGAATACTTCGCGCAGGACACGGAGCTGCGCACGCTGGCGGAGGCCGTCGTTGGCTGCGACATGTTGATGGGGTGTTCCGTGGCCGGCATCGTGACCCAGGACATGGTCCGCTCGATGGCCGATAAACCGATCGTGTTCGCCATGTCCAACCCGGACCCTGAAATCACCTTCGAGGAAGCCAAGGCCGCCCGGTCGGACGTGATCATGGCCACCGGACGGTCCGACTATCCCAATCAGGTGAACAACGTGTTGGGCTTTCCATTCATCTTCCGCGGCGCGCTGGACGTGCGCGCCTCGAAGATCAACGAAGAAATGAAGCTCGCCGCAGCCCACGCCCTGGCCGATCTGGCCCGCGAGCTGGCGCCGTCCACGGTGTCCGACGCCTACAGCGGACAGCATTTCGAGTTCGGGCCCGACTATATCATTCCCAAGCCGTTCGACGCTCGCGTCCTGCCGCGCGTGGCCTCGGCCGTAGCGAAGGCCGCCTGTGATACGGGAGTGGCCCGCGAGCCGATCAGCGACTGGGAAGCGTACCGGGTACGGCTCGAGGAGATGACCAACCGCAGCCTCATCCTGATGCACCAGATCCGATACAAGGCCCGGGCGCTGCCGCGCCGGGTGGTCTTCGCCGAAGGCGACAGCATCCGGGTCCTGGAAGCCTGTCGGGTGTTGGCCAACGGGCGCTTCGCCAAGCCCATCCTGCTGGGCAACGAGGGACGCATCCAGGCCGCCGCCCAGGAGCTGGGAATCAGCCTCGAGGGCATGGACATCAAGGATCCGGAAAATTGCGACAATGCCGAGGCGATGGCCCGACAACTCTTCGAGCAACGGGCGCGGCGGGGCTACGACATGCGCAAGGCTGTGGAGATGTCGAAGCAGCCCCTCCACCACGGCGCACTCATGCTGGGCAGTGGGGAGGCGGACGCCATGGTTTGCGGGGCGCAGCAATCC
>JANTGJ010000134.1 GCA_024762975.1 Candidatus Krumholzibacteriia bacterium | reverse complement strand
CAGACCCATCTGGGTTGCGATCGCCTGCAACCGTTGCGGTACGGGTTTGCCGCCGCGCAGCACCTCGAAAACCAGGAACAGGACATGCCCACCGTCCAGTACCGGAATCGGCATCAGGTTCAGCAGGAATAGGTTCACGGAGAAGAACGCCACGAAGTACATCAGGTGCCCAAAACTCCAGCGCAGCATCTCGCCGGCCGCCTGCCCGATGCGCAGCGGTCCTCCCACCGCGTCAATCCCCAGCCGGCGGGCCACGAAATCCTTCAGCACACCCACCGTGACGCGGATCGTACCGGAGGTACGAGACCACCCCAGGCTCACCGCTTCACCGACTCCCACCTTCCGGGAACCGAAATACGGCTCGACGAAAATGCGGCCACCGGTTCGATCCACGGCAATCTCTTTCAACTGCGGTGTCACCAGGCCGGACATCGGCTGGCCCTCGCGCTGCCAACTCACTTCGATCTCGCGCTCCGCCGCGTCGTTGATGATCCGGGCGATGCCGCCGAACGAGGTCACCGGCTGTCCATCGACGCTGGTGATCACGTCGCCCCGCTTGAGACCCAGATCGGCCGCCGGTCCGCCTCTTTGGACCAGCCCGACCGTCGTATTCCATGGTTCCAGTCCGATGGACCAGTAGCCGGACGCCGCATCGAACCGGGGCTGCAGTTGCACCTGCAAGGGCCGACCGTCGCGCTCGATGTTGACCGTCTGCGCCGGAGCCGTCTCCTGCTCACGATACTCCGGCGGCAACAGGGCTTCCTCGATCGCGGTCCAGTCATCCAGGATCTCACCGCCGACGCCCACGATGTGGTCGCCGACCAGCAATCCGGCTTCGGCCGCAGGGGACGCTTCGGCCACATTGCCGATCGTGGTAAAGGGGATGATCTGCACTCCGCCGGACATCACCAGTCCGGTATAGATCAGGAATGCCAGAATCAGGTTGAACAGGGGACCGGCGACAAAGACCAGCAACCTCTGCCAGGCTGGGCGATTGTAGAAGTGCCGCTCGGGCGGGATGTCGTCATCCAGGCCCTCGGCTTCCGCGTTTCCGGCCTCGGTACCCAGCGGATACTTCCGCTCCTCCCAGGTCCCGGTGTCCTGGATCTCCTCCATCAAGCCCTCGCCGGCCATCTTCACGTAGCCGCCGAAGGGAATGAGAGAGAGTACGTACTCGGTCTCGCCCCAGCGCTTGCGGGCGAACTTTGGTCCGATGCCGATCGAGAAGGTTCGGACGTAAACTCCGAATAGTTTGCAGAACAGGAAGTGTCCCAGTTCGTGTACGACGACAACGAGCCCCAGCGTGAGCAGGAACGCGAAGATCGTAATGGGCAAATTGCTGTACAAGTGCCTTTACCTCACCCGGCGCGGCCGGAAAGTGCGGCGATGAACTCCGCCGCCTTCCCCCGTGCCTGTTGGTCGAACGCCAACGCTCCTGCCAGGGACTCGATCGTCCCCGAAGGTAGCGATGACAGTGTGTCCTCGATAATGTGCGGAATCTCCGCATAACGAAGGGTACGGTCCAGAAGCGCTGCGACGGCGACCTCGTTGGCCGCGTTCAGCACCACCGGCGCCGACCCGCCTGCCCGGCCCGCCTCGAGGGCCAGACGCAGGCAGGGAAAACGCTCCGGATCGGGAGCTTCGAAATGAAGGCTGCCGAGCTCGAGCAAGTCTAACTTTCCGGTATCCAGGGGCCAATGCTTTTCGCCGGTGATGGCGTACAGCAGCGGCACCCTCATGTCCGGCGTGCCCAACTGGGCCAACACCGCACCGTCGACGAATCGGACCAGGGAATGCACATGCGAGCCCGGATGCACGACGACCGAAATCCGGTCGTAGTCGATGCCGAAGAGATGGTGGGCCTCGATCACCTCGAGTCCCTTGTTCATCAGGGTGGCCGAATCGACCGTGATCTTCGGACCCATTTTCCACGTCGGGTGATTCAACACCTGCTCCAGCTCGACCCGTTGCAATTCGTCCGCAGGCGTGGTGCGGAACGGCCCGCCCGAAGCCGTAAGGATCAGGCCCTCGATTTCGTCCGGCGTCCGGCCGGACAGGCACTGGGCGATCGCCGAATGCTCCGAGTCGACCGGGAGGATCTCCGCACCCGCGGCCAGGACTTCCCGGCGCACCAGATCGCCGCCGACCACCAGCGATTCCTTGTTCGCCAACGCGATCCGCAGTCCGCGGCGAGCGCCGGCCAGGGTCGGGCGCAACCCGGCACTTCCGACCAGGCCATTGACCAGGCAGTGCACATCGTTCGGGCTCTCTACCGCCTCGGCGATGCCGTCCTCTCCGGGCGACAGCAGACGCGGCGCCAGAGCATCGTCCCGCATCGCTTCCGCATGGGCGACCGGGTCGGCGACCGCGATCCAGGGCTCGGGATGGTCCGGGCAATCGTTGCGCAGGCTCTCCAGTTCCCGGCGCAAAACGGCCAGATTGCTGCGGCAACTGAGCGCCGCGACCTGCAGTTGTTCCGGATACCGCCGCACCAGGTCCATCGTCTGGGTTCCGATCGATCCGGTCACGCCCAGCACGACCAGCCGCAGGGGCCGGGGCAGGCGCAGCAACTCGCGGCCGCAGGGATACAGACTGGCGGCGGATCCGGATCGCGAAGGAAGATGCTCAGTCCGGGAACTCAACAGAAAATCGCCTCGTTACGGGGTGGATCCGGTTCGGCTTCCTGGCCAACACCGCACAGGGTGGCCAGGTTCCTAGACGATGAAAAACCGGAAGTAGTAGTACAGTACCGGAACAGTGAACAACATCGAATCGAAGCGGTCCAGTACACCGCCATGCCCGGGAATCAGTTCCGCCGAATCCTTGATTCCCACATCGCGTTTGATGAGCGACTCGACCAGGTCACCCAGGATCGCGGCGGCAGCAACCACCAGGCCCAACAGGATTCCGGCCAGGGGCGTCAGAAAGGGTGTGATGGAGTTCGAACAACCCCATCCGGCCAGTGCTGCTCCCAGCAGGCCACCCACCGCACCTTCTCGCGTCTTCTTCGGGCTGATGCGCTCGATCAGCGGATGTCGCCCCAAGGCGATACCCATGATATAGGCGCCCGTATCGGTCGCCCAGGTCAGCAGCGCGGCCAGGAAGATCAGCCGCGCGCCGATGTAGTCCTCGGCCCCCACGGCCGCCGGCAACTGCCGCAGCATCACCAGATGACTGCCCAGCCAGCCGACGTACATGATTCCGAAAACCGTAACGGCCATGTGCTCGAGCGAGCGCGACATGTCTTGGCGAAACACCTCGCGGATCATGATCAGCAGCAGACTGCCGGTCAGTATCAACGGGATGGCGATCCCCTCGCGCCACGCGTACCAGCTGATCGCCAAGGCGCAGAAATACCCCAACGCCTCGAAGGGTTGATAGCCCTTCGCCTTCATCAACAGGTAGAATTCGCGCAGGCCGAGAAAGATGATTAGATCGACCAGGACCAGAAAAAAGACTCCGCCGCGCACGGTGATCAGGTAGAAGCAGGGTACGCCCAGCAGAATGATCGTCAAACGCGGCACCATGCCGGCGTTCAGGAATCGGCGCCAGGCCGGAGCCAGGAAAAAGGTGGATTTCCGCGGTTCCTCGTTCACCGGTCCACCTTCAGTATGCGTTTCCATCTCGCGGGATCCAGCAGGTCGGCTGCCTTCGCGACGGGGGTCACTGGCTCGCGGTCGGGCAAGGCGCCGAAACGTCGTTCCCGGCTTTGAAAATCGGCCACGGCCAGCATCAGGTCGCGTTCGGAGAAATCGGGCCACAGGACCGGTGTGATCAGGAGTTCCGAGTAGGCGGACTGCCACAACAGGAAGTTGCTCAACCGCGCCTCGCCACTGGTACGGATCACCAGATCGGGATCCGGTAATTCGGGCGAGTACAGACCCCGTCGAAACTCTTCCTCGTCGGCCTGCTCTTCGGTCAATTCGCCGGTTTGCAGGCGCCGCGCCAGGGCCAGGGCCGCCTGCAGGATCTCCTGACGGCCCCCATAGGCCAGGGCCAGATTCAAGGTCAGTTCGCGATTCCCGTCCAGTCGCTCGATCGTCGCATCCAGCGCCTGCTGCGCTTTCTGCGGTAACTGATCCAGGGCACCGGAAGCCAGCAGGCGCACGCCCTGCTGATCCAGTTCCTCCACCTCGGCCAGGAGGGCCTCCTGCAGAAAATGCCACAGGGCTTTCACCTCCGCCGCCGGGCGATTGAAGTTTTCCTGACTGAAAGTATAGAGTGTCAAACAGCGGACACCGAGCTTGCGGCAGGCACGCAGACTGCGCCGCACGGCGTGCCGCCCGGCACGATGCCCCGCGGCGCGCGGCAGGAACCTTCGGCTGGCCCAGCGGCCATTGCCGTCCATGATCACCGCGATGTGCTCCGGCACCTGGCCGCGATCGCGAACCGCCGCCAGGAGCTGGTCATCGTCCAGCGCTGCCAACTGCTTCAGGTCCATCCCCCGCACTTTCATGGCAAAGTCCTACAGCTCCATGATCTCGGCCTGCTTGGCCTTGATCACGTCGTCGATTTTCGCGCAGTACTTGTCGGTCAGTTCCTGGACCGCGTCGCGGTCCTTGTGCAATTCATCCTCGGTGATATCACCGGATTTTTCTTCCTTTTTCAGGATATCGTTGGCTTCCTGGCGCACCTTGCGGACCGCCACCTTGCCGTCCTCGCCCATCTCGCGCGCATCCTTGCCCAGCCCCTTGCGGCGCTCCTCGGTCAATTCGGGGATGGCCAGGCGGATCATCATGCCGTCGCTGGCGGGATTCAGGCCCAGGTTGCTGGCCTGGATCGCCTTCTCGATCGCACCGATGGAGGAGCGGTCGAAGGGCTTGACGGTCAGCAGGCGCGGCTCGGGCGCGGAGACGGTGGCCAGCTGGTTCAATGGCGTCGCAGCCCCATAGTAGTCGACGTTGATCCCGTCGAGGATCACCGGCGAGGCCTTGCCGGTCCGGATCTTGGAAAGACGGGTCAGGATCGTATCCATCACTTCGTCCATCGCGAGTTCGGCGTTTTCCCTGGCTTCAGCACTCATCGTTGCCACTCCTTGTGTCTAGTTGGTGATCCACGTCCCCGGCTGCTCGCCCGCGATCGCGCGCAGCAGATGCTTCGGGTCGGAGATGTCGAACACGAACATCGGCAGTCCCTGCTCCGCGCAGAGCGTCACCGCCGTCAGGTCCATCACTTGCAATCTCTGCGCAATGACCTCGTCGTAGGTCAGTTTCTCGTAACGTTGGGCGTCGTCATATTTGTGCGGATCCTTGTCGTACACGCCATCGACCTGCGTCCCCTTCAGCAGCGCGTCGGCCGAGATTTCCAGCGCACGGAGCGAGGCCGCCGAGTCGGTCGTGAAGTAGGGATTGCCGGTGCCGCCGGCAAAGATCAGAACATTGCCGCAGGCCATCAGCGACAGGGCCTTGTCACGGGCAAAAGCCGTCGTCAACGGCCGCTGTTCGCGCGGACTGAGGATCTTGGCCTTCAACCCCTCGGCGCGCAGATAATCGCGCAGGATCGCCGCGTTCATGATCGTACCCAGCATGCCGACGTTGTCCGCCGTGACCCGGTCCACGATCTCGAGGTTGGCCGAACGTGCACGGAAGATATTCCCGGCGCCAACCACAATGCCCACCTGGACACCACCCTGGACCACCTGGCCGATCGTCTGGGCCAAGCCCACTAGCTTGTCGTGGCTGAACTGTTCACTGCCCTGGCCAAGGGCTTCGCCACTGAGTTTGAGCAGGATCCTGGTGAACTTCAAGTCGCGACACCTTTCGCAGATGGGGCGGGCACGGCAACGGCGAAATACACTTCGCCGCCGCAGAATCCACTTCGGGACCAATTCCGAACCGACTGGCGAACAGAAAAAAAGCCCGGGCTCCCTGAGCCCGGGCTTCGAGGCGGAAGAACTAGTTGCCGATCTGGTAGCGCGTGAAGCGCTTGATCGACATGTTCTCGCCCAGTTCGCCGATGATGGACTTCAGGTAGTCCTCGATCGTAAGATCAGGGTCCTTCACGTACTTCTGCTCGAGAAGGACGATCTCACTGTAATACTTGTCCACCTTGCCTTCAACAATCTTGTCGATGATCGCGTCGGGCTTGCCCTGCTCCTTCATCTGGCCGCGGTAGATCTCTTTTTCCTTCTCGATGAGAGTAGGATCGACCTCGTCGCGGGAGACGGCAACCGGGCTGGCCGCTGCGATGTGCATGGCGACGTTGTGGACGAACTCCTGGAAGTTGTCCGTGCGCGCGACGAAATCCGTCTCGCAGGCGACCTCGACCAGGACGCCGACCTTGCCACCCATGTGGATGTAGCTGCCGATAACACCCTCGCTGGTGGCACGGCCTTCTTTTTTCGAGGCCGAGGCGATGCCCTTCTTGCGCAGGTACTCGACGGCCTTTTCCATGTCACCGTCGCACTCGCTGAGCGCCTTCTTGCAATCCATCATACCCGCGCCGGTGCCGTCACGCAGTTCCTTGACCATCTTGGCAGTGATTCCCATGACTCCTCCAACTTGTCCGCCACGGGCGGACCTCGGTCGGGGCCGCGTTTCTCGGCCCCGGTATTTTCGTCGATTCCGGCGGGCCGTCGGAGTGGATCCGAAGCCCGCCGCGATGAATTGAATTCGATTCGGTAACTGAGCGTACTACTCGGCCGGCTTGGCCTCGGCACCCTTGGTTGCCTCGGTCGCCCGGGTCTCGACCGGAGCCTCGACCTTTGTTTTCTCGCCGTCAAGACTGGCACTGGCAGCAGCTTCGGCTTTCGGGGCCGGCTTGGCCGTAGCCATGTCCACGCCCTGCTTCGCGTCGGCACCCTCGGCCCGCATGTTCTTGCCTTCGGCGATGGCCGCGGCCACGGTCTTGGTGAACAGGGTGATCGCGCGAATCGCGTCGTCGTTGCCCGGGATCGGGTAGTTGATCAGGGTCGGGTCACAGTTCGTATCGACGATACCGATGACCGGAATGCCCAGCTTGTTGGCTTCCTTGACGGCGGTCTCTTCCTCGGCCGTATCGACAACGAAAACCGCGTCGGGCAACTTCTTCATGGCCCGGATGCCACCGAGATTGGTGTTCAGCTTTTCGAACTTGCGGCTGAACTCGAGCTGTTCCTTTTTCGAGAAGTTCTCGATGCGGCCATCCTTCATCATGGCCTCGATCTCTTCCAGTTTCTGGACGCTCTTGTAGATCGTCTGGTAGTTGGTCAACATGCCGCCGAGCCAGCGCTCGATCACGTAGGGGTTGTTCGACTGCTCGGCGTACTCCTTGATGGCGACCTTCGCCTGCTTCTTGGTACCGACGAAAAGCACGTTACCACCCTTGGCCGCAACGGTTTTCAGGAAGGCACAGGCCTTGTTCAAGGCCTTCAGGGTACGCTGCAAATCGATGATATAGATGCCACCCCGGGCGATGAAGATGTACGGCTTCATCTTGGGGTTCCACTTGCGGGTCTGATGTCCGAAATGGACTCCGGCCTCGAGCAGGTCGCGCAGACCTACATTCGTCGCCGAATTCGTGGCTGAATTGCTGGACATGATTCTTCCTCCGACTAACTAAGGTTGAGCCTCCCCGGCCTTCCACGATGACGGGATGAACGCTGTCCGCGCGTATTGCTGCACGCGGCGACGCCACCTGATCCCGATCTCCGGCCGGGTGTGAATTTCGGCAGAAGACCGCGGCCCGATCGAACGGATCGGAAACCGCGGTCACTTGCCGTATTTCCCAGGCGCAGTTCCGGTACGAACCGGATTCTAGCGCTTGGAGAACTGGAACCGCTTGCGAGCGCCCGGCTGCCCGTACTTCTTGCGCTCCACCATGCGGGGATCGCGAGTCAGGTAGCCCTTGGAGCGCAGGGGCTTGCGGAATTCGTCATTGGCCACCAGCAGCGCACGGGCCAATCCGTGACGCAACGCACCAGCCTGACCGGTGATGCCGCCACCCTTGACGGTGCACCAGATGTCGAATTCGCCTTCGACGCCCAGGCTGGCCAGCGGCATCAGAGCCTGCTGACGAACGGCCTCGCCGAAGTACTCTTCGGGAGTGCGGTTGTTGATCTTGATCTGACCGGTGCCCTGGGTGATCCAGACACGAGCGACGGCGGTCTTCCTACGGCCGGTCGCGTAATACCGTTCTTCCACTTGATCCTACCTCTGGCTCGGGCCCTGTCCATCAGGAGTGGGCCCCGTGCTTTTGCTTATTTAGGAAATCTCGATGGTCTTCGGCTGCTGCGGCCCGTGCGGATGCTCCATGCCCGGATACACACGCAGGTTCGTCAGTTGCTTCCGGCCCAGACGGGTCTTCGGGAGCATGCCCTTGACCGCCCGCATGACGACTTCGTCCGGGCGGCTCTCCATCAGCTTCTTCATCGGCAGAACACGCTGTCCGCCCATGTAGCCGGTGTGGCTCAGGTAGACCTTCTTGTCCAGCTTCTGGCCCGTCAGCTTCACCTTGGCGGCGTTCAGCACGATGACGTTGTCACCCATGTCCAGGCTGGCGGTGAAGGTGGGCTTGTGCTTGCCGCGCAGGAAGGTGGCCACGCGCGTCGCGAGGCGTCCCAGCGGGATCCCCTCGGCGTCGATCACCAGCCAGTCCTTGGCGATTTCGCCCTGCTTCATACTGTAGGTCTTCACTGATTCACTCCTTAGCAAGCCGGAACAGCCGGCTTCTGCCATGAAAAAACCCGCCAAACACGCACCCTTGGCACACCAAGTTAACCACTCTGGTCCTGGTGCAGGCCGTGCCTGACAGTAAAGATAACCTATTGATCTGCATGCAGTAAGGGCCGCATCAATCCGCCCTGGCGAGGCGGCCGTATCCCTGTAAAACGCCCGATACAGGCATCCCGCGCAGATTCAGGGGTGGAAACCTAGCAATACGATTCCGGAATGTCAAGGAAGTCCACGTCGCAAAGAATCCCCTGGTCACAGACCCGAAAACGTCATTTTACCAACAACATCTGATCCGTCGCAGTGTTCGTGTCCGTCACCACCCGATAGGAGTACACGCCGGCGGCTACGCGGTAGCCGCGTTCGTCGGTTCCATCCCAGGGCACCGAACAGGCGCCGGCGGGCCGATTTTCGTCGAGCAGGGTCTTGACCAGACGACCGGCGACATCGAATACGTCGACACGAACGTGCGTGGCCCGCGGCAGATCGAAACCGATGATCGTTGACGGATTGAAGGGATTCGGATGATTTCCGCGCAATGCAAACACAGCAGGCAGGTC
>JANTGJ010000133.1 GCA_024762975.1 Candidatus Krumholzibacteriia bacterium | reverse complement strand
ATGCCTCGTGGCGGTCGACGCTGCAGGGCATCACCGGGAGGCTGATCGAGGCCCTGATCACTGCAGGCGCCGAGACCGGGACCCTTTCCGCGCAGATCTCACCTTCGGCGGGCCCCTGTTGCTATGAGGTCGGTGCCGAAGTGCGTCGTCAGGCCCTCGAGGCGTTGGGGCCAGGCGCCGCCCTGTTTTTCTCACCGACGAGCAGCCGGGAGCCCGAACGCTGGATCTTCGACCTCTGGTCGGCGAATCTGACTCAGCTGCTGGGTGCGGGAATTGCGCCCGGCCGGATTCGCACTGCGGGATTGTGTACGATCTGTGGCGATTCGTACCCCAGTTACCGCCGCGATGGCGAGAGCGCCGGCCGTTTCGCGGCTTTGATCGGAAGCCCGATTTCATAGTACGGGTATCGGCGAGCTTCGGGCTGTGGACCTGCCACGGTTTCCGGCATTCGTGCAAAGTGGCGCCCTGCCGAAACGGGGAAGCGGTGCCGGGAGGAGATGAATTCCGAGAATTTTACAAGGTATTCTCGATCGAGAGTTTTGCGTTCGTTGATCCACCCCCATGACCAATGTGGAGATTCACTCCTCCTTCGCCCCCAAGTTCACCTCGGAATCCGAAACGAGAGCGAACTCCTCCTGGCCTCGTCGAAAACATCACATTCAGAAAATGCAAGCCCTCCGGGAAAGCGCGGGGATCGATTCGCAAAAACCGGCGTACCCGTTGTGATTTTCTGTATCATTTTCACCGCATGGATCAATGTTGGAAACCCAGCGAACAACACCCTGTGAAATCAATGTTTAAAACAGCACTAATTCGGTAAATAATAGCCACTTAACCTCCTGATTCCGCATTCTGCAACTGATGAACAAATATCTTCATAGCCCATTTGACCTGTAGGCTTTCACCGTAAATAATAGGAGCTGCGGGATTCGATTCGTTCTGCCCGATTGCGGAGTTCGTTGGTAAGATCGAGAGGCTCGGTTGCCACGTCCTCCCCCCCCCTTGAGGAGTTGCCCGATGTCTCGACGCCTACGATTCCTTCTCTCCCTGCTGGTGACCGTCGTCTCACTGGTGATCATGATCTCGACTCCGGCCGCTTCGCAGACCGCCGAGGACTGCATGGACTGTCACGAGGACGAGGACCTGACCAAGAACGACGGCGATCGCGTGATTTCACTCTTCGTCGATCTCGAGCAGTATCGCAATTCGATTCACGGTCGTCAGGACGTGGAATGCATCGACTGCCACGCCGACCTGGAAGACTTCGACGGTGAACATGCCGAAGAGCTGGAAGACGTCGACTGTTCAATGTGCCATGACGACGTGGCTGAAGTCTTCCGGGGTAGTCTGCACGGTGTTGGCGTCGCCGAGGGGGTTGAGCTTGCTCCCCGCTGTTGGACCTGCCACGGAGCGCACAACATCCTGCCGCCGGAGAACCCCGACTCCAAGGTGAACAAGTTCAACATCCCGTTGATGTGCGGGCAGTGCCACAAGGAAGGCCAAGGCGTCAGTGACCTGGTGGCCGTCTCCCAGGACAGTATCCTGGCCAACTATTCGTTGAGTATCCATGGCGAAGGATTGTATCGCCGCGGACTGATCGGCAGCGCCGTCTGCTCCGATTGCCACACGGCGCACAACGTGCGGAACCATCTCGACCCCCAGTCGACGATCCACCGCGACCGGGTGGCCGAGACCTGCCAGCAATGTCACGCCCGCATCGAGGACGTACACAAGAAGGTCATCCAGGGTGAATTGTGGGAATCGCAACCGCACATGGTGCCCGCCTGCATCGAATGCCACCAGCCACACGAGGTGCGCCGCGTCTACTATGACGAAGGCATGAGCGACTCCGAATGTCTGAAGTGCCACGAAGACCACGACCTGCAAGCCGAGTTGCCCGGCAGCGTAGGCCAATCCATGTATGTGGATGCCATGGAGCTGGCCGGCTCCGCTCACAAGAAGGTTTCGTGCATCCAATGCCACACCGGCGCCACACCGACGCACAACCGCCCCTGCGATACGATTCCCAGCCGGGTGGACTGTTCGATCTGCCATGCCGAAGAGGTGTCCGTCTACAATTCGGGCATCCACGGCCGCCTTCACGAACAGGGTGACCCGGATGCCCCGAACTGCACCGATTGCCATGGAACCCACGGCGTGCTGCTGAAAGAGAACCCTGCGTCGCCGACACACGTTCGGCAGATTCCCGACCTCTGCGGACGATGCCATGACGACGGGGGTGTTGCGGACAAGCGCTACGAAGGCTCCGAGCATTCCATGGTGGCCAATTACAAGCAGAGTGTCCATGGCAGGGGACTGGAGGCCAGCGGACTGTTGGTGACCGCCGTCTGCACCGACTGCCACACCGCGCACGGCATGCTGCCCAGCCACGAACTGGGGTCGAGCGTACATCGTACGAAGATCGCCGACACCTGCGGCAAGTGTCATCAGGGCATCGATCTCGAATTCCGCCAGTCGATCCACTTCACCGGCAGACCGATCGGAGATGTGCAGTTGCCCATGTGCAACGACTGCCACAGCTCGCACGAGATCGCGCGCACGGACGCCGAAGGGTTCCGTCTACAGATCGTCAACTCTTGTGGGTCCTGCCACGAGGAGGTCACCGAGACCTACTTCGAGACCTATCACGGCAAGGTCTTCGAATTGGGCTACACCGAAACGGCCAGCTGCGCCGACTGCCACGGGCAGCACAACGTGTTGCCGGTCAGCGACCCCAACTCGACACTGTCGCGTGAAAACATCGTCGCGACCTGCGCCCAATGCCACGCGCAGGCACATCGCCAATTCGCGGGCTACCTGACCCATGCCACTCACCACAACAAGGACAAGTACCCGGTCATCTACTACACGTGGTTGTTCATGACTTCGCTGCTGATCGGTACCTTCGTCGTCTTCGGCATCCACACCCTGTTGTGGATTCCGCGCAGTGTCCAGGCCATGAAGCACTCGCGCCAGTTGCGCCGCCAGGCCGCCGGGCAGAAGGTGTTCCGCCGCTTCAACCGCCTCGAGCGCTCACTTCACATCATGGTCATCATCAGCTTCCTGACGCTCGCGGTCACGGGCATGACCTTGAAGTTCTCGTATCTACCCTGGGCACAGTGGCTGGCTGCCCGACTGGGTGGATTCCAGTCGGCCGGCACGCTGCACCGCATGGGCGCGATCCTGACCTTCCTCTATTTCTCGCGCCACGTGATGGAACTGTTCTACAAACGCGCACGGGCCCGTACCTCCTGGAAGAACTTCATCTTCGGTCCCGAGGGTATGATGTTCAACAAACGTGACGGCGAAGAAGCTGTCCAGACCATCAAGTGGTTCCTCGGTCGCGGCGAGCGCCCGGCCTATGGACGCTGGACCTACTGGGAGAAGTTCGACTACTTCGCCGTATTCTGGGGCGTGGCCATGATCGGCGCCAGCGGCCTGATCCTGTGGTTCCCCGAGTTGTTCACCCACGTCCTGCCGGGTTGGTTCATCAACGTGGCCGGAATCATCCATTCGGACGAGGCCCTGCTGGCGACGGGCTTCATTTTCACGATCCACTTCTTCAATACGCACTTCAGGCCGGACCGTTTCCCCATGGATCCGGTCATCTTCACCGGCCGAATGACGGTGGAGGAATTCCAGGAGGACCGGCCGCGCGAATACGAGCAACTGGTCCGGGAGGGCAGGTTGGACGAGTACCTGGTCGATCCCTTGCCTGCTGGATTCGTCAAGGCTTTGAAGGCGTTTGGGTTCACGGCACTGACGATCGGGTTGTCGATGGTAGTCCTGATCATCTGGGCAGTCCTGTTCGGTTATCGCTAGGGAGGTTGATGGAATGCGCTTGCACGATAGGAACCGGATCCTGATCGCCTGGTTGGTCGTCACCGTCTGTGTATCGGCCGCATGGGGCGCCCTTGCAGGGGACCGGTTGACCGGTAGCTACTGGTACGCCGTGGATCATATTACCGGTGTCCAAGAGGACGGACAGATCACCCTCTGGGTCGTTCTGCCTCCGGAGCGGCCCGAGCAGAAAATCGAGATCACGGCCATCGTTCCCGAACCGGTCGCCATCCTCGAAGATACGCGCAACGGGAACCGGGTTGTGGAATGGAGTACGGTCCCGACCCCGGGACTCAAACCGGTGATCGAACTCTACCGGATCGAATTTCTGCTCGACGAGATTCCCCTCGCATTCGAGTTCGAGCCTGACGAGATCCAGCCCTATGACAGAACTGCACCTGAGTTCGCGACCTACACACAACCCGAAGTCTGGATCCAGACCGATGGTGAAATTCTCGACCAGGCGCGCCAAATCGTCGGTGACGAAACGAATCCCTGGCGGCAGGCATTGTCCCTCTACGACTGGACCATGGCGGAGTTGACCTTCGTCCCCGGCGGAGTCGGAGACCGCGATGCCAAGAGTACACTGCGCGGTCGCCGTGGAGACTGCGGCCAGTTCAGCGCACTCTACTGCGCCCTGTGCAGATCCATCGGGATTCCCGCCCGTACGGTCACGAATGTATGGACCGAGGGTGGCGCCCATGTATCGGCTGAGGTCTTCCTGCAGGGGATCGGTTGGGTACCCATGGACACGTCGCTCGGCCAGATGCTGATTCCGGGCACCAGTGAAATGACCCCGGCGGAGATCGCTGAGTTCATGGATGCCATCGGGGTTCCGTTGGGGGACCCGCGCTGGCCGGCCGGCAATCTCTGCAACAACCGGCTGATCACCAGTGTCGGCAACAATATCCGGATCGATTCCCCCACCCTGGGCCGCGTGGTGGAATTCCAGCAGATGAATCCGGGGGGTTCGGCGGCACACCCGACAGCCATTGAGATCCACGGATTGAACCGGGATCTGATTCACGGTGGATTCCATGTCTTCGGGCGGCAACTGCGAGACGAGGAGGAAGCCCACCAGTTGACTCATCAGCGCCTGGCCAACCTCTTTTTCCGAGAGGGCCTCTATGATGTCGTCGAAGGCGCCTGCCGCAAAACGCACGAGAAATACGCCGGCGGGATCCAGAGCTGGATCAACGAGGGCAAGGTCTCGATGCATAAGCACGACTACTATGCCGCCGAAGCCGCCTTCAAGCGAGCCTTGCGCGGTGTGGCGACCAATCGCAAAGAGAAGCTGGAATCCGTGATCTGGACCCACAATTACCTGGGCAATTGCTACGATCTGATGGGGCACCGTGAAATGGCGCTGCAGGAGTATCAGGCCGTGATCGACCAAGACAACAACTATCGCGGCGCCATGGACTACGCACGCAAGTACCTGAAGAAACCGTTCAGCAAGAAACCGGATGAGGGTCGCTGACTTCCGATTTCGCCTCTGCTGGAAACCAACGCCCGGTCAGGCCTCTCGCGCCGACCGGGCGTTTTTCCACACCGATGCGATCCGGCCATAGACTCCCGACCACCGGCAGGCTGCCAGCAATTGCCGCGGCTGTTGAGGCGGCGATCCGCCCGCTTTGCACACCTGCTCGATTTCCCGTGCGAGAGCCGCCTGCAGATGCTGGATGAACGACTCTTCATCCTGCTGCAGCGGCTGGTCGGTATCTTTCAGTCGCGGCAGCGGAACCAGCGTCACCCCGTCCCGAGGGTCCCGCCCCACCAACTCCCGGATCCCAGGAAGGTCCGTTGCGACGACCCGGCAGCCACTGGCCAGCGCTTCCACCACGACCAGGGGCAGGCCTTCAAAGAACGAAGGCAAGACGAAAAGATGGGCCGCTCGCAAACGGGTTGCCAATTCCGGCTGGGGCACAGCCCCGTGAATGATGACATTTCCGCCGAGGTTTCGCGCCAGTTCCCGACACTCATCGGCTTCGGCGCCCGCCCCCGAACCGACCAGATGCAGCCGCCAACTTTCCGGCTCGATCCGACTCAGCGCGCGCAGCAGCCAGGGCACTCCCTTGGCACGGCTCAGCTTGCCTGCGTAGACGATCTCGACCGGAGTCGGAGCCGGCTTCGAGGCCGGACGGAACAGCCGGTGATCGTAACCGGCCCCGACGACATGGACGCGTTCCGGCGGCAGCCCGTAGAGTTCAACGACATCGCGCCGCATCGCTTCACTCAAGGCACAGACCGCATCCAGATTCCGGCAACCGGACAGGACCCGTTCGCGCAACTGGGGACAGTTGCGGAACTGCCGTAGATCCGAGCCGTGGCACGAGGTGACGATCGGGACGCCCGGCAACTTCCTTCGCGCCAGGGAGCTGAGCAACCACAAGTGGTGGCTGTGGATCAGGTCAGGCTGGAACGGGTCGACCACTTCGCCCAGGAGCGCCGCGAACGCGGCCTCGTATTGCCGCAGCTCCCCACTGGAAAGGTCACGGAAACGGCGGCTCGCATAGGGCATCACGTCGCTCATGCCGACGATCCGACCCTCGATATCGACGCCGTCGAACTGGACGAAGGCGCGGCTCTGCGGAGGCGGTTCGGAAAGATCGGGCGCCTCTCCGCGTGGCACTCCGGCGAGCAGGAAGTTCTCGTGTCCCGCCGCCGCCGCTTCGCGCAACAGGGCCTGGATGTAGATGCCGCTGCCGGTCGAATCCGGGCGCTGGCTGAGCAGGTGCAGAATCCGCAATCGCGTCGCTCCCTTTCGAAGGAGGGTCCTTCCATCGCGCCGTCAGCATAGCAAACGCTGCAGAGCGCTACCCGAAAAATCCCCGGTCCGAGGCTCGGTGCTATCGAGCGGGGACGCGAAGCGGTCTCCGGCATCCCTCGGTTCCCGCTACGAACCCGGATCGGGAGGGAATCGTCGCTGATCGTGCTACGGCGATAGAACATGAAAAGACTGCCACCGATTACACCTTCTGCCATTATGTCATGTCTCACCAGGACAACGAGAACTGATTTTGCGAACTCCCGACAACCAAAAACGACATAACATTATGTAATTCGGCATTTTACAAAAACTTCAGCACATCGCGCCCAGCGGGCACGTCCTCTGCTCCTACTCGGGAAAAGCGAACACTCGAGGAGAGGAGAGTTTCATGAAAAACTGGACCGTCAACGCCATGGAGGCCGTGCAGCAGGCACAGGCCCGTGCTTATGAAATGAATCACGCCGAGCTGGAACCGCTGCATCTGCTGTGGGCCCTGCTGAATGAAACCGGACTGCCCACCCACACACTGCGCAGTCTGGAGATCGATCCGCATCTGGTGCTCCGCACCGTGGAGAACGAGCTGGCGAGTATGCCGACACTGCAGGGTCGCGAGATGCCCGAGCCGAGCCGCGAGCTGCAGCAGCTCTTCCTGGAGGCACAATCGATCGCCCGCGGCGACAAGAACAGTGCGGACAGCGAGTCGCGTGTCGGCACGCGGGAATTGCTCCTGGCCCTGGCCGGTGACAAGGGGCGTGCCGGCAGTGTGTTGGCGACCTTCGATGTCACCCGGGAGAAAGTGACCCGTGCGCTCGAACTGGGCGGAAACACCGGCGCCTACCAGGGCGAGGACGAAAGCGGTGTGAACGGCGGCGAGGACTCGGCACTGTCGAAATACGCCCGGGACCTTTGTGCCTCCGCTCGCGAGGGCAAGATCGACCCGATCATCGGCCGGGACGAGGAGATCCGGCGCGTGATCCAGATCCTCAGCCGCCGCACCAAGAACAACCCCGTGCTGGTCGGTTCGCCCGGCGTGGGAAAAACCGCCGTGGCCGAGGGACTGGCACGTCGTCTGGTCGAGGGCGACGTCCCGCAGGGCCTGCAGGGCAAGCGGTTGCTGGCTCTGGACCTGGGCGCCCTGATCGCCGGCACCAAGTACCGCGGAGAATTCGAGGATCGACTGAAGAAGGTCATTGCCGAAGTCACCGAGCAGGAAGGCGAGATCCTCCTGTTCATCGACGAGATGCACACCCTGGTCGGCGCGGGTGCCACCAGTGGCGCGATGGATGCCTCGAATATCCTGAAGCCCGCCCTGGCGCGTGGCGAGCTGCACTGCATCGGCGCGACCACGCTCGACGAATTTCGGCAGCACATCGAGAAGGATCCCGCACTGGAGCGACGCTTCCAGCCGGTGCTGGTCGAGGAGCCGACCACGGAGCAGGCCATCGCCATCCTCCGCGGCCTGAAAGAGAAGTACGAGGTCCATCACGGCATCCGCATCACCGATGGCGCGATCGTTGCCGCGGTGAAGCTCTCGCAACGCTACATCGCCGACCGCATGCTGCCGGACAAGGCCATCGACCTGATGGATGAGGCCGCCAGCCGCCTGCGGATGGAGATCGATTCGGTACCCTCCGAGGTCGACGATCTGCAACGAGCGATGAACCAGCTGGAAATGGAGAAGCTGGCCCTGGAGGTCGAAACCGAAGCGACGGCCGTCGATCGGCGCGAGATGATCGCCGGTCAGATCGCCGAATTGCGCGAGGAACTGGATCGGGTAACGGCACGCTGGGAACAGGAGAAGGAAGCCATCGACGCCATCCGCACGCTGCAGCGCGCGCAGGAGAACCTGACGCTCGAGATGGAGAACTGCGAGCGCACCGGTGACCTGGCTCGCGCCTCGGAAATCAAGTACCAGGGACTGAGCGAGTTGGCCGAGCAAATCGAAGCGGGCTATCGCGAACTGGAGCACATCCAGGGTGAACACCCGCTGCTGGCCGAGGAGGTCGTCGCCGACGATATCGCCGAGCTGGTGGCCAAGTGGACCGGTATCCCGGCCCAACGCCTGGTCGAGGACGAGATCGCCAAGCTCCGTGAACTCGAAGAACGCATCACCGCCCGCGTCGTGGGTCAGGATGAAGCCGTCGAAAAAGTCGCCCGCACGGTGCGCCGTTCGCGAGCCGGTTTGACCGATCGCTCGCGGCCACTGGGCTCGTTCCTCTTCCTGGGTCCGACGGGCGTGGGCAAGACCGAGCTGGCCAAGACACTGACCTCCGAGATGTTCGGAGACGAGAGCGCCCTGATCCGGCTGGACATGAGCGAATACATGGAGCGCCACGCCGTCAGCCGTATGATCGGCTCCCCTCCGGGTTATGTCGGCCACGAAGCGGGTGGTCAATTGACCGAGGCGGTGCGTCGTCACCCCTACGCGGTGATCCTGCTGGATGAGATCGAGAAGGCACATCCCGAGGTCATGAATGTCCTGCTGCAGTTGCTCGACGACGGGCGCCTGACCGACGGCAAGGGCCGCGTCGTGGATTTCCGCAACACGCTGGTGATCATGACCAGCAACCTGTGTCAGGACGAACAGTACGCGCCCGAACCGGGGCAGGATGCGGCTACGCAGGAGAACCGCCTGCTCGGTGGACTCGCGGGCCACTTCCGGCCGGAATTCCTGAACCGGCTGGACGCGATCGTACGCTTCCACGCGCTGAACCGTTCGCTGATCGAAAAAATCGTCCGGCTGGAGTTGGCCAAGATCGCCGGCGCCCTGGCCGAGCAGGATCTGCGTCTGACGGTCACCGACGAAGCGGTCGCCGAGCTGGCCCAGCTTGGCTATGATCCGAATTTCGGAGCGCGTCCGGTGCAGCGGGTACTGCAACGGGAGGTCCAGGACCGATTGGCGGACTGGATCCTTTCGGCCGAGGCGCGGACCAGCTCGGACCTGACACTGGACCGGATCGATGGCAAACTGGTTCTTGCACCGTCGAAGTCGTTGCAGGGATCGGCAAGCTGACCGGAAGGACTCAGAACGACAGAAGCCGGTCGCGGAAACGGCGGCCGGCTTCGTCCA
>JANTGJ010000132.1 GCA_024762975.1 Candidatus Krumholzibacteriia bacterium | reverse complement strand
GAGGCTGCGGCTCCGAGCGTGGTGCTCTTGATCTCTTCGTAGATCTCATGCCGGTGGACCGGAATCGATCGGGGCGCATCGATGCCGACCTGGACCTGGTCGCCCCGGATATCCACAATCATGATGGTGATCTCGTCACCGATCATGATCTTTTCATTGCGTTTGCGACTGAGTATGAGCACGGGACCTCCCTGTCCGGCAGCACGTTGACGACCTCCGCGGGGGAAGTCAGCAAGTGACTCCAGCCGTTTCGGGTTCCCGGGCCGAATCGTGTTCCGAGGCGGACGAATTCTGCTCGTCACCTTGCGCTGGAGACGAATCTTCGTTTCCGCAGTCCGCATTGTCCGACGAGTCCCCGGACACGGCAAGCCCAAATTTGAAGTAATTGATTTCTTCACGAACGCCGTACCGGGAATCGTCCTGCGTCATCTGCACTCCGCGGCGTGTCTCGGTGTCCACCACCAGCGGCGCCAGCAGGTTGCCGGTGACCTTGGTTCCCCCCGGGTGCACCGTCGTGATGATCAGGGTCACCAGATCTTCTTCCTGCTTGTTTCCCATACGGTTACAGGCAGCGCGGGACAGATTGAACTCATAGTCGTCCCGGAACAGGTCAGGCTGGGTTACCGGGAAACCGAAGTCGCCCCGATCCAGGGACTGGAACCAGCGCATGGCTGCCGTGTCCCCCATATCCAGGATCAACCAGTTCTTCAATTCGGGCATCCCCACCAGACCCTCCGGCAGATGGACGATATCTTCCTGGCGGTACTGGAGTTCCCCGAATCGTACGGTATTGAACTTCGGCATCATCGGCTCCTTGTGGCTGGACGGGTGCGGGTCCTACTCGCTCGTCCGGGTTATCGCAGGTACTGCATCAGATTCGAATCGTACAACCTGCTGGTCACGAGCAGACTTGCCTGATAGCTGGCCTCTGCCCGACTCAATTCGGCGGCCACCGCCGCAACATCGGCATCGTATTCCAGGGAGAGGTTGGACTGCAGCCGCTCGTCACGTTGGCGCAGGATACTCTCGGACCAATCCAGATCGTTCTGGCGTCCACCATTCGTCATCATCAGTCGGTAGACCGTGTCTTCCACGGCCGACAATTCATTCAGGGAGCCTCGGATTTCTCCCTTGTCTCCCGCAGCGAGGGCCGCCTTGAGGTCCTCCAGCAGTCCAAACAGCCGGACGGGTGTCCCGGAACCGGCCACACCGAGCACCGAGGCGGTATCCGTAGCGTCGGCATTGACGACCTGGAAGCTCTCGGGACTGCCGCTGATCAGGGCGATCGAGGAATCCCGGACGGCGAGTTCCATGCCCGGGACTGCCGCATTGAAGGTGCTGACCAAGGCGCCCAAGGTGGTATCTCCCGTGAAGTCCACCGTATAGGTCGAACCCTGGTAGCTGACCTCGATCGCGCCCAGCGGCAGATGTCCGGCCAGGTTTTCGATATCCGCCAGGTCGGTCGAGGCGTCGGCGACGGTCCGAATATCCCGTCCCTCCAGTACGCCGGCACCACTGCCTTCACTGATACCCAGGCTCGTGGCGGTGGATCCTCCCTCGACTTCGTCCACGTCGATCGGCCCCATGCCCGTCAGAGCGAGCCCGCTTCCATCGGCGCGGATCGATGCGGTGATCACTCCGCCGGTGGCGGTGTTGATCTCGTCGATCACGTCCTGCACGGTCAGCGCTCCGGTCAGGTCGATGATGTAGTTGTTCTGCAAGCCGTCGGTCAACGAAATGGAACCGCTGGTCCAGCCGTTGCCGGAATTGATTTCACTCAGCGCGGTCGTTCCGTCCAACCGCGGCGCGAGATTGACCGTGCCGCCCAGAATGGCGCTGCGCGTGCCCATGAAGACATCGCCGGGGATGTTGATCGGCATGGTGGTATTCGGTCCGGTTCGTGAAGTCATCAGGTTGCTGTCGCCCTGATACAGGACAGCGTCCCCGCTACGCTCGAAGGCCGGTGAATCGGTGCGTTGGCCCGAAAAAATATAGTTACCCTCGACCGTGGTATTCAGCACATCCATCAAACGATTGACGAGATTTTCCACTTCGATCACCGAAGTGTTCATACTGCTTTCGGTGGCGATCGCCGAGGACTCGCGCAAGGCGATGACGCGGACATCGGCCAGGACGTCGCTGATGTTCTGCAACGCGACATCGGTACCGTCTACGATCATCCGGCTGCGGTCCACGTTTTGCAGATACTGGTCGTTGTTGGCCAGCATATCGTTGTAGCGCTGGATGGACGCCACGGCACGGGGATCGTCCGCATAGGAGTTCACGCGTCGCATGCTGCCGGCGACAATCTGCTGATTCAGCATCCGTCCCAGACTCTGGTTCAGGTCCCGAACCAGGATCGAAGAGAGGTAGCTGTCAGTGATTCGAACCGTCATTGCGACTATTCCTTTCGGCCTACACCATGCTCATCAGCGTGTCGTACATCTCTTGTACCGTAGAAATCACCTTCGCCGCGGCGTTGTAGCTGTTCTGGTAACGGACCATGTTGGCGCCTTCCTCATCCAGACTGACGCCACCAACACTGGCGATCTTCGTCTCGAGCGAAGCCACGACATTGCTCTGGTTCTCCACCATGAAGTTGTAGCTGCTGCGACGACTGGCCACGTCGATCAACATGGCTCGGTAGCGGTCGCTGACGCTCTCGTCGCCGTTGCCGCCGAGTCCCACGTTGGACAGATCGGCGATCGCCGCGGCCAGCGCGAGGTCCCCCTCGGCGTCGGTTTCCCCGGTGACGATGAGTTGGCGATCCGCCTGGATCGCGGTATTGACGTCGATGGTGTGCATCGAGTCACCCGTGAAGAATTCGAGACCGCTACTGGTCGCGGTCCGTCCCTGCACATGGAGCGCATTGACTTCGTCGATCAATTTCTTCGCCACTGCATCAAGGTGGTCGCGTATTTCCTGCACATGGACGTCGCGGGCCTCGAGCAGTCCCTGCAACTTGCCCTCGGATAGCTGAACCCGGGAAAGCTCACCCTGCGTCTGGATGACCAGCTGCGCCCCATCGTCCGTCATCTCGTAGTTGCTCTGGAACAGAGTGACGCTATCGCGTGCGACCATCGTTCGCCCGGCCAGGACGATGTCCTTCGTACCGTCCGTCCGCTCGATCACCGACACAGCGGCGATCTCCGAGACTTTGGTGATCAGCAGGTCGCGCTGGTCGCGCAGATCGTTGGCCGGTTCCCCATTCGACTCTGCCGCCAGGATCTGCGTATTCATATTGCCGACATCGGTCAGCAGGCGATTCAGATTCGCGATTTCGGACTGGATGGTCGTTTCGATATTCGATTCGAGATCGGTCAGGGATCCGTCGATCGTATGAAAAGCGGTAACCAGGCCGACCGCTTCGCGATAGACCGATTCCTTCAGATTGTCATTCGCCGGGCCGGTACCCAGCACCGACCAGGCATTGAAGAAACTGTTCAACTGCGTGCCCAGGAAATCGTTGTCCACCGAACCGAGAATCGATTCCACCTCGTACAGGGCCGTATCGACCTCGTTGTAGGATGCCAGCTTCGCGCTCTGGCTGCGCAAATTCTGCAGCAGGAAGTCATCCTGGATTCGGCGGACTCCCAGAACGTCCACCCCACGCCCGATCGCACCGTAGGACAGGATGTCGGGCTTGCGCGACGTGAGCAATACCTGCTGCCGACTGTAGCCCGGGGTATTGGCATTGGCGATATTGTGGCCGGTGGTTGCCATTCCCGCCTGCGCGGCGAAGAGCGCCGAGAGGCTGGAGTCCATGACCGAATTCAAGCCGGGCATTGCTTCCCCTTCCTAGGCCTGCCGCTGCAATACGCCGCCGGGGCCACGGCCGCTGGGCCGGGCGCCGTCGTCGTAACAGCCGTTCGGGTCTTCGGTGACTGCGCGACGAAAGAGTTTCGACTCCTCTTCCGCCAGGTCGAGACAGTACTCGGCCAGATTGCGGTTCAATTCGTTCTGGCGAGCCAGACGCATCGTCGTGTCCTGCAGAATCCTCACGGACTCGACGACGCGTTCGCGGGTCTCCGGAGAAGCGAAGTCCAGCAGGCCGATCATCTTGTTCGGTGGAATCGGATACCCGAGATTTCTGCCCAGTTGTGCGACGAAGCGTTCGCGAGCGATTCGGGCTTCGTTGGCCCGCGGCAGGTGCAACGACCAATCCCGGGCGTTCAGCTCGAGCCGGTCCACATCTTGCCGCCGCATGTAAGAATTCTGTCGCCAGGCCAGCCGAAGCAGGCGGCGGTAATTCCGTTCTTCGATTTCCAGCAAAGAGGCCAGTAACTGCCCGTCCTCGTTCGCCAGACTCGCCGTACGCCCTTGGGTTTCCATCATTCCTCTCCGATTCGAGTCCGTTCATGGCTGATTTTTCGCCATTCAACGTTCGGGAACTGCGAATTCCGTGCCACCCCCCAACTGGCCCCAGCGGCGCGTAACGCGCTCGACGTAGCGTTGGGTTTCGGGAAAGTCGGGAATGCGTCCGCCGGCGCGGTCCACCTGAGCGGGCCCGGCGTTGTAGGCAGCCAACGCCAAGGGCAGATCGCCATCGAAGCGATCCATCATCTGTTTCAGATATTTTGCGCCACCGCGCACGTTCTCGAGCGGGTCGGACGCATCGGTAACCCCCAGGTCGGCGGCCGTTCCGGGCATCAGCTGCATCAGGCCCTCGGCGCCGGCATGGGAAACGGCTGTCGGATCGCCACCGGACTCCTCCATGACCACGGACAGCAGAAGGCCGGGATCCAGGTCAGTCTCCCGCGCCGCAGCGACGAGGGGTCCCTCGAAGCGCCGCAGAGTATCCGCAGTTGCAGTTTCGTGCAGTTCGGCCATCCGGCGCAGGCGAATCATGCGGCCACCCTCGCGGCCGGAAACAGCCTGGGACCCGTAGCGACCGATCGTCTCCGACCAGGGGCGCATCGAGGCCGTACCGGCATCCGCTCCGGCCGCATCGGCCGCGTCTTCAGCAGGAGCCACGTTGGAATCGAATTGTTGGATGATCAACTGTGCGATGCCCATCCCTTGGTCTCCGTCGGCCAGAGCCCGGGCCATCTCGGTATCGTACATCTGCTGGTAGAACTTGGTCGGGCCACCCGAGTTGAAGAACTCGTTTTCCGGCACCGTAGAGCGCATCGCCTTCATCAACTGGTTCAGGAAAACGCCTTCGAATTGCTGGGCCGCCTTCTTCAGGCCTTCGCGATTCTCGGAGCTCTCCAGGCCACCTGCCAGTGCACGCAGTCGCTCACCGCGGGCGGCGTCGAGCGCCGAATCGGCCGCGAGAGTTCCAGGTCCCAGTCCGGGCAGATCCATGGGATCCTCCTACATCAGGACCAGATCCGCCTGCAGCGAACCGGCCTGTTTGAGAGCTTCGAGGATGGCAATGATGTCCCGCGGACTGGCGCCGATCTCGTTCAGGACTCCGACCACATCGGCAACGGTACTGGTATTCGGCACATGCAACACCCGCGCATCGTGATCCTGCACATCGGTCTTCACGTTCGGTGTCACGACCGTCACGCCCCGGTCGCTGAATGAACTCGGCTGAGAGACCCCATAGGTCGTGTTGACCATGACCTTCAGGGTGCCATGCGCAACGGCCGCTTCCTTCAATTCGACATTCCGGCCCACGATGATCGTGCCGGTACGCTCGTTCAGAACCACGCGGGCTGAGGCGTCGCTCCGGGCTCGCATCTCCCCCATCTCGGCGATGAACATGACCGGCTGCTTGCTGTATTCGGGCGGCACCTTCACATCAACGCGGGAGGCGTCCGCGGCGCTGGCCAGCTCCTTGCCGAAATTCTTGTTGATGGATCGGGCGATTTCCGCGGCCGTCGTGAAATCCGGGGCATGGAGCAGCCAGGAAACCTCGCCGCCGTGTACGAATTCCCCTCCCAACTTTCGTTTGACGATTCCGCCATTGGGTACGATTCCCGCCTGGGCGTGGTTTTTCCGGAAGCTGTTGCCGGCGCCTCCCTTGATGTTGAAGCCACCGATCGAGATCGCACCCTGGGCGACGACGCACAACGTGCCATCCAGCGACTTCAGGGGGGTCATCAACAAACGCCCACCCTCGAGACTGGAGGCGTCATGGAGTGACTCGACGGTCACATCGATCTTCGAGCCCGCGGCAAAGTTCGGGTCCAGGCTTCCGGTGACCGTCACGACGGCCACGTTCTTCGGCTTCAACAAGCTGGGGTCGACGGTCATGTCCAATTTTTCCAACATGGTCGCCAGCGAATTGATTGTCGCCTGGGAGCTGCTGCCGTCGCCGGTCCCGTTCAGGCCGACAACCAGTCCGACACCCAGCAGCGGCTCTGCCGTCGTTCCGGACACCTGGGCCAGATCCTTGATCCGGGAATCTCCCGCATGCGAAACCACCGGCATCGAAGCCGCCACGGCCAGTACGCCGACCAGGAGCAGATTGCGAGTATTCTTGGCGTTGAGGCTCATGTTTCGCTCCTAGAACAACCAGTTGATGATCTTGGTGACCACACCCGGATCGGCACCGTCATTGACCAGGCCAGCGCCCGTGTAGGCGATCTGAGCGTCGGAGATGAAGGTGCTCATGATGGTGTTGTCGGGTTGGATATCGCGACCGCGGCAGATGCCCGTGATTTCGATCAACTGCTTTTCGCCGTTGATGTTGATCATGCGGGTGCCGGCCAGCCGGTAGTCTCCGTTGTGCAGTACTTCGGTGATGCGCGCGGTCATCTCGGCACGCAGACTCCCCGAGCGTTTGGTATCACCCTTCCCCTTGTACTTGTTCTCCGCCTTCAGGTCCCACGTATTGATGAAATCCAGGAAGCCCAACCCCGGGCCACCCGAGTGCTCGGACTTGTTGTCGGTTTTGATGTCACTGCTCGCGTCAGCGGTCGTACTCTCGGTGATGATTACCGTGATCAGGTCGCCGAGACGATGCGCCTTGATGTTCGAGACCAGAGAGGCGCCGGTCTCGAAATCGACGAGAGGTTCAGAAGCGCCGGCGCCGGTCGGAAACAGGGTACACGCGACGGCAGCCAACAACGGCAATCGTATCGCGACTCTCCATCGGGCGTGTGTTGCATTCATCTCATCGTCTCCATTCCACGAGTCCGGGACCGGTCACCCGGGCGTTCACGAGTCGACCGGTCAGTTCATTTCTTATGGGAATCGTTTGTCCCAGACATCCGGCTTGTCGGGCGAATCCGCGGACCGATACCGCGACCGCGCCGCGCTGGATCAGCAACTCCACCGGGTCGCCGATCCGAACGACCGGTGTCGGCTTCAGGTCCAGTGAACGCAAGGGATCACCGGCGGCCAGTGTTCGCGCACTACAGTTGCCCGCCAGCGCTTCCCGCCCGAGCACCGCATCGCCGCGATCGCCGGCTAGATCCTGCCAATTCCAAGTAAACTGTCTCGGGTCCAACGGTTGCCCCCTGACGACGGCTGTTTGGGCCGTGGCGGTCTCCGCGAAGCTATGCAGAATCGCGATGACCGGGATGGTTTCGATCTTTCCGCCACTCTCCAGTTCAATGCTCACCTGGTTGCGACCGGGTTTCAGGGGCCGGGGATCTCGTATACGAACCGACGGTTCAGCTGCGAGATGAATGGCGGTATCAGGAATCTTCAGTTCCAGCCAAGACGCCGGCGCTCCCTGTGCGGCGGGAGGAATTTTTCCCACCAGTTCGCGTTCGATGGGGCCTCGCAGCGTTCCGGCCTGCAGTTCCCGGCCCGTAGCAACGACGACACAGCGCTCAGCGCCGAGCATCCGCACCCCGGCCGCGCACCCTCGCGATACCAGTGTCCGCAGAATAGCCCGCCGTGAGATGGTCTCCGTAGTACCGGGGCGGCGTTCGGTCTGGATAACGATCCGCGCGGCCTGCTCGGGCATCGGGCCCGTGACGATCTCGCGCAGCTCGATCAGCGGACCCTCGGCAACCGCGGTATCAGGCAACGCCAGATCCCAGGACCAGGCGGGGACCGCAATCAAAACCAGAAGCAGTGCCGTGATCAACGAGTACAACTGCCTACCTCTTCAACCGGTTGACTGTTTGCAACATCTCATCGGCCATGGTGATGGTCTTGGAATTCAGTTCGTACGCTCGCTGGGCCGAGATCATGTTCACCAGTTCGTCGACGGTCTCGACGTTGCTCATCTCCAGGAATCCGGAGGAGGTCTCGCCGATACCGTCGGTGCCGGGATTGGCCAGGATGGGTGCACCCGATCCCGGCGACTCGGCGTAGATGTTGCCTCCACGAGCTGCCAAGCCGGCCGCGTTCGGAAACCGCGCCAACTCCAGTTGACCAATCTCCTGGACGTTCGAATCGTCACCGGACACCATGACGCTGACAATCCCGTCGCGTGAAACGGCCAATTCGGTGGTATCGGACGGAACCGTCAACGCGGGCTCGAGACGGTACCCGGCCGAGGAAACCACGTTCAACTCGGCGTCGAGCTTGAAACTGCCGTCCCGCGTGTATTTGATGGTCCCGTCCGGCATACGCAACTGGAAGAAGCCGTCCCCCTCGATCATCACGTCCAGCGGATTTCCGGTGGAGACGACGGTTCCCTGTCCAAAATTCTTGTTCGTGGCAACGAGTTTGACTCCGTGCCCGACCTCGACGCGGGTGGGATTCGCACGACCCTCGGCATTGATCTGCCCGCTGGGCACCACCTTCTCGTAGAGCAGATCCTGGAACTCGGCGTGGCTCTTCTTGTAGCCCGTGGTATTGACGTTGGCCAGGTTGTTGGCGATGGTGTCGATGTTCATCTGCTGGGCCTTCATCCCCGAGGCAGCGGTTCCCATGGCTCGCAACATATCACTTCACCTTTCTTGGCCGTCGGCGGCCCGCGATTCCATCGATTCAACCATCACCGGACGCTGGGCAGATTGTTCACTGCCTTCTGCAGCATCTCGTCTTCCGTACTGGTAATTCGGGTCTGGATCTCGAAAGCACGCTGGGCCTCGATCATCGACACCAGGGTCGAGACGGGGTCCACGTTGCTGCCCTCCAGATTCCCCTGAGCGACCACGACTTCCTCAGCACTGAGCGTTTTCGGCGGCATATCCACCGGAGCTTCCAACAGGTTGGCGCCCTGGTGCATCAGACGCGTAGCGTCGTCGAAATCGACCACTTTCAGGCGCCCGATATTGTTACCGTCGACGATCACCGTTCCACTCGACTCGATCTCGAACGAGTTGCCCTCGATAGTGATGGGCCCTCCCGTACCCAGCACCAGTTCACCCGACGGGGTCGTCAACTGCTTCTGGGAATTCAGCACGAAGGAACCGGCGCGGGTATAGCGTTCGCCGGCATCGGTCTGCACCGAGAAGAAGCCATTGTCCAGCAGCGCGACGTCGGTGGCTCGCCCGGTGGCCCGCACCGCGCCCGGTCGAATATCCACCGCATGATCCATCTGGATCGAAAGCGGCGCCCCGCTGCGATCGCCACCTGCCGGCGTCCTTTGCGCTGTGGCCGCGACGCCACCCTTCCCCGCCGGATCCGTCTTTTCGGCTACGCGAGTCAGGATCTGCCGAAAACCGGTCGAGTTCACATTGGCCAGGTTATTCGCCAGGGCATCGATACGCACCTGCTGGCGCAACAGGGCATCTTCGGCGGTACTGAGGCTGCGAATCACGGCGGCTCCTTTTCGATTCGGGTGCGCCCCACGGAGTCCCGACCACTTCCTGGACAGAACATTCGCCGGACGGACCGCAAGGGACATGCCGGGTGGCACGATCCCCCCGGGTACGGCCCCGAAGTTCGGTCGTGGCAGAATTTTCCGGACAGACTCGTCCTCGAAGGGGCAGGAATCGCAGCGAAAGCCATTTTGCGGGGTCCAGGAAGAGTGACCGGCAAAATCTGCCGGCCGCGGAAATTGCGGTCTCCGGAGGGAACGGGAAGCGGGTCGATCGTTCGGTCGGACGGATGCGAGGCACCCGGTGGCAGATTAGTTTACGGCCTCCGGAACCGGTTCGGCGGACTCCGGGTGGTCCGGGATGAGTCGACTTTCAGCCGGTTCCGGCTCCGACAGGGGGAGCGTAAACCGGAAAGTCGTGCCTTGACCGGGCGCGCTGGTGACTTCGACCTGCCCCCCGTGCGCCTCCACGAGTTTCTTGATGATCACCACGCCAAGTCCCACACCCTTGATGTTGCGCGGCGCATTGCCTCGCGTATACGGTTCGAAGAGTACGGCCAGATCGTCGGGTTGGATGCCGACACCGCCGTCGGCGACTTCGATTTCG
>JANTGJ010000131.1 GCA_024762975.1 Candidatus Krumholzibacteriia bacterium | reverse complement strand
CAGCGGGAAACGATACATCTCGCGCTCGAAGATCTCGCCTTCCCCCGGCAGGGGTTGATAGTCCGGTGCTACCGGCAGGCCGTGTTTGCGGGCCAGGTCGGCGATACTCAGCATATGGATCACGGGAACTCCCTGTTCGGCGAACAGCACCATCGTGCCCTTGCGGGCCCAGTTGTGTTCGCCCAGGTCCTGGAAAAGTCCGGTCGGCAGCAGCAGGCGATTGTGCGAGCTTCCGATCGAGGCCACGCCGCCGCCGATATTCACGTACATGCGGTACGAGTGGCCGCGCCGTTGGGTGCTGTAGAAGGCCATGCGGCGGGCGATGGCATCCTCGATGTTCTGCGAAGGCAACATCTGGATCCCGTTGCGGGCCGCGGCCTCGGCGATCAGCCGACGCCCCTGGGGACTCAGGCCGCGTCCCATGTCATTGCCACCGCCGTAGGTGGCCGCCGCGCTGCGGGTCGTGAAAATGCCGCGCTGGGCGAACAGCGCTTCCATGTCCAACCAGGTAAAAGCGGGGTCGTTCGCGCCCCACATGGACGCGCCGATCGAAGTGATCACCACCGGGTTCAGATCCAGGGTCTCCAGGGCCGCGTACAGGCTGATGTTCAAGCCGGGGAACGAACCGGAAATGGCCACGGCCACGGGATCACCGGCTTTCAGGCCCGCCTGCCGGAAGTACTGGACCAACAATCCGGCGAAGTTCGGATTGGCGCTGGTCAGCTTGGCCTCGAGGTTGCCGCGCGCATTGGTGATCAGGCTGAACTCCGGGCCGATCAGGCCCGTGCCCGCCGGGTCGTTGACCAGGTCGATTCGTCCTTCTTCCAGCCCGCGTACGGCGCGCACGGCGGCAAAGGCCGCGTCGGCGCGGCGGCTGGCATCCAGTTTCAGGTCGTAATCGCGCTGCCGCACCGGCGCACGGGTTTGCTCCAGCAGCAGTTGCAGCAGCAGCGCGGTCACCGCCAATCCCAGCAGGATCAGCCTTCGACGTCTATCCAACCGCCAGCTCAATGAGCCTCCCTCCGTGGGCCACGACCAGGCCCAGGCGCACGATGAACGCGGCCATCAGCATCGTGCAGAGCGTCTCGACGACGCCCTGCCGCAGCATCCAGTAGGCGATCAGACCGGGAATGATGTACCCGATCGACTGCAGGACGGAATAGTCGACCCCCAGACCGATCTGGGCGTTGAAGATCAGCAGGTAGCGGGTCAGGTATCCGAACAGATAGCCGGCCAGTACGCAAAACACCATCGTTCTGCGGCCGTAGAGCAACACCACGCGACTGATGAGCTTGACCGACCCGTAGGTGACCAGCGCAGCCAGGATTGTCCCGGCGATCCGCAGGGGCTGGTCCAGGTACAGGGCGATGTAGCCCGGGACCACCAGCCCACCGGCGGCCAGACCGAGAATCTCCGAAAAAACCAGGCTGACGACCAGCCCGAGACCGATGCTTTGGTACATCAAGCGCTTTGGCTCCTTGCACGCAGGTGGTCGAGCAGTCGGTTGCCGATGCCGGCGATATTCCCGATGCCCACGACCACTCCCCCTGGAGGCGACCAGGCCGCCAATTGATCCCACAAGCCGGCGGCGTCCAGCCGGCTGCAGTCTTCGATTCCTGTTTTCGCGACCCCCGCACGCCGCAGCAGGTCGGCGAATACGGCGGTCTCTTCACCGACCAGCACATAGCGCGAAGCGGGCAACTCCCTTCCCAGGAGGGGAGCCAAATCCTTGCTGCGACGCTGGCGGTCGCCGCGCACGTTCATCAGCAGTATGACCTGCTGCGGGTCGGCGAGCAGCCCCAGCCGCTGCCAGACCTTGACATAGCTGACCGGGTCATTCACGGCGAAGGCGTTGATGAAATCGACCCGCTTGCCTTTCTCCTCGTAGCTCCAGCGCGTCAGCGCCCCGACATCCGGCGTGACTTGCCACATGCCCTCCAGGGCCGTACGGCGTTCGACGCCGGCGTCCTCGCAGACGGCGAGCGCCAGGGCCACGTTGTCCGCGAATTCGATGTAGCCGAAGCCTGCCATTTCGTCGTCGTCGACCTCGTCGGCCGTGGCGATCCGGCAACTCGACTCGGACTTGCGGGCCCGCTTCGCCAGGAAATCCGCGTACACGTCCTCGGCGGTAAACAGCTTCGCTCTGCGCGGTACCGTGCCGGCCAGGCTGAGGGCGACATCGTCCATCGTCGGCCCCATTACCTCGAGGTGGTCGGGTCGGACGTTCGTGATCACTCCGTGCGTCGCGCGCACGATCGAATGCTCGCAGGCGCGCTGCAGGTCGGGTCGCACGGCCATGCATTCGATGACCAGTGCATCGCATTCTTCGCTGACGGCTTCGCGAAAGACCCCCAACTGTTCGCGGATATTCGGTCCGCCACGCCGTCGGATCGGCGACTCGGTGCCGTCGACATGGACCAGCGCCGCGGCGCTGCCCGTCGTCTTGGCTACCACACGCAGACCTCCCGCCTTCAGGCCGGCGCCGATCAGCCGCGCCACCGAGCTCTTGCCCCGACTGCCGTTGACATGCACCCGCAACGGAATGCGACGTCGGTGCCGGATATGCCGCATCATTTCCCAGACTCCCAGGATGAGCAACAGGGCCAGCAGGAAAAGGACCAACTTCATGGTTCCGTTACCGGACGGGGTCTCAACGCACGAGCGTGAGTTTCCGCGTCACTACTCCTGTCTCGGCTTCCAGACGGTAGAAATAGACGCCACCGGCCACGGCCGATCCGGCCTCATCGCGGCCATCCCAGGTCACAAAATCCTGTCCCGACTCGACTCGTCCGTCCAGCAGCGTCCGCACCAGGCGTCCCGCCACATCGTACACCCGAAGGCGAACCGTACCCGAGCGCGGAAGCGCGAAGCCCAGCCGGGTCTGGCCCGGTGTGGGATTCGGACGCGCAGCGGACAGGGCCAGGCGCGTCGTTCCGGATCCTGTGATCCGGGTTTCTCCCGGACTGCTCGTTTTCTGCCACGGGTGGTACGCCTGCAGGCTGTAGTAGGCATCAGGATCCGGACTGGGTGCGGTATCGACGAATTCGCGCGCTCCGGATGGAAGGGGCGATTCGGTCAAACGCAGGGTGCCGCTCGCATCGGTGCGGTCGACATGCCAGCCCAGGACAGGACGCTCGTCGGCCGGGGTCCAGGCCAGGTGCACGTTTCCGGCTTCGGACCGGGCCGTAAACGTCTCAACGGCAAAGGGCACGCGTACCGGAGGCTCGGTGGTCATGCGGATGGCCAGGCCCGAATGCACCGGCGCCGCTCCCGGGCAGTAGGTGTTCGAGTAGGTCAACTGCAGTCCGTCGGTGCCGAGCGGATCTTCCCAGCCGACAGTAGCATAGTTGCGCAGGTAGTCGTTGTTCGCTACCCGGCGGTACTGGAACAGGATTTCGCCGTCGCCGGTCGCGGTGGGATGAGCCGCCGGATCCAGCAGCACGGCCTGGAAGGTCTGCAGGCCGAGGATCTCGGGTTTCAGGTGCTGCAGCCGGCTCCACTCGATGATGAAGGCCTGGCGGTCCGTATCGTGGTAGACGTAGATCCCGTCCGGATCGATGCCGTTCGGGTTGGTGACCTCGCCGACCAGATCCTGTGTCGTCAGATTGTCCCAGAAGGGCGCCACCAGGGCATCATTGCCGTGCTTGGACGGTAGTACCCAGTTGTAGAAATTGTAGTTCGTACCCAGATCGAAACTGATCCAGCCGTTGTCACTGACCCGGATGCGGTTGTAGAGCTGACCGTAGTAGCGGAAATCGAAGGGCAGATCCACCTGCACCGCGGTGCCCAGATTGTCGGGCATCGAAAAATCCAGCTCCGTGCCCGGGCCGTCGAAGGCGGTTGAAATCTCGAGCCAATCGTACACCGGGCGACTGGCCGGGTAGTCCAGGTCGGCGCTGTCGTAGGCGTAGTAGCCATAGCCGTCCGGGCCCGAGGGCGCCGTCAGGTCCACGTCGCCGACAACGACGGCACAGGAAGTGTTGGTTATCTGCCCCTCGTCACTGGTCAACAGGACGGTAAAGTTCAGCACGGTTCCGACGGCGGTTTCGGGGTCCACGCTCAGCGTGAAATCCGCGCCGCTGGTTACCTGCGCCCCCGGCTCGCAGGCACCGAAGGTCCCCGCGCCGTCGCTGAGGGTTGCGCCGTCCTGTCCGATCAGCTGCAGGTCCGCAGTCCCGCCCGCCGTGCCGAGCGAACCATTGTTGCGCAGGCTCAATTGCAGGGTATTCAACTGACCGGGCTGGACGAAACCGGACTCCGGCCCGAAGGAGATCGTTTGCAATGCGGGAGCGCGAACCCTCGTTTCCCAGGCGTTGACATCGACGACGCCGCCACCGTGGTCGGCCGTCAATTCGAGGGTGACGACTTCACCATCGGCGGCATCGGCCGCGATCTGCAGTGAAAGTCCGGGAGCATCCTGTGCCTGGTCTCCGGAAGCCATCGCCGACAATTCCAGTGAACCGGAGCATACCGCCGGGCCGCGGACGATGACGCCGGTGACCGTGGCGGGCGTGGAGGTCGCGTTGCCCGTGTTCTCGAAGGAAATCGCCAGGTCGACCGATTCGCCGGGGTTGGCGCTTCCATCGGCATAGCCGCCGGACTCGGCCGTGATCTCTCCGCCGGTGACGGCCAGGAAGCCGCCCACCGGGTCGGTGTTCAACGTCAGTTCCCGGGGAATGACCGAGGCACCCGAAACGGTTACGTCCACCGGATCCTCGCTGTCGAATGCCTCCAATACCACATAGGCCAGGCCGCCTTCGTCGGTGTAGGCGGATCCCAGTAGCTTCCCGTCCTGGACCACGCCCACGCGCACACCGGCGATCGGGCCCTTGCCTTGGGTCTCGCTGACGGTGACCTCGAGCGTATTTTGACCCAGCGCGATCGTCGTGGGAGCGTCCACGTCGATGGCGATCGGAGCTCCGCGCCAATAGTTCAACTCCGGGTCACCCAGCAGGTTGTAGATGTGGAAGTAGAACTCGACCGATTCTTCCTGGTAGGTCGCGGCATCGATCTGATGGGGGAAATAATCGGCGAAGCGCAGCTTGCCTGCCGTCAGCAGACTGCCCAGTGTGTTCAGACCCGGGTCGGTGATCCGCTCGAAGGTACTGAGCGCCAGTGCGTCGTTGTAGCGCGTGTGCGACCAGTGTTCGCCGTTGCCGATGAAGGCAATGGCGCCGTTTTCAGGGGTGTCGGGTGAGCCCTGGCGCACGAAGACCTCGCCCAGGCAGGGTGTCGAGGCCGTAAAATCCCCCGTCAGGCACACAAAGCTGAACACGACCGGCATCATCGGTCCGTTTTCCAACGCCGGAACGTTGTCCACGGTGTAGACCGGAGGATCCCAACCGGCCGAACCATAGGCCCAGCCGCGGTAGGCCAGAATCGAGACACCGGCGTCGACATGCTGCTTGATCATCTGCGCGCCCATCAGCGGCGGTAGGGGAACCGGAGACGTGATCGCCGGCGCCTGCGTAAAGCCCATGCTCTCGAGCTGCTCGCCGCAGAAATGCAAGGTATGCGGCGGGGTGGTCGAACCGGTCAAACCGGCGACCATCAGCGAGCGTGTGATCCAGGTGGGATCCTCCACATACGGGGTTCGCTCGTAGGCGATCGTCTTGTTGATCAGCGTGCGGGCCTGTGTATCGTTTTCGACCGGGAATCGGCCCAGCATGGCGTCCGGGAGAAAATCGTCCCCGTCGAGCAGACAGTAAGCCAGTTCCGAAGCGGTGCCTTCGAAGGTGTAGTTCGGAATAGTATTGATGTCACCGACCAGCAGGATGTACTCGGGCGGATATTCCCAGTGGTCGTACGCGTCCTGCAGGTACCCCTTGATGGCGTCGGTCGAGGCGCCGATTTCGTCGGTGCTGACAGTCACCACGGGCATGCCCTTGCGCTGTTTCCAATCCGCCAGCGGTGCGATCGCATCGACGAATTCAGGGGCGTGCACGATCACGTACGAACCGCGACTGCCGGATGCGCGCAACTTGTTCGCGGAGGCTGCGGGCAGTGTCGCGCCCAACGCGGCGGCCAGTTGTGGCGAGTCCAGCCGGTGGGATGCCGAATCCGCGCTCCAATTTCCGTCATGGTGAATCTCGAGCTGGATTTCCCGCGATCGAACGCCCTCGGCCTGTACGATCGCGACCGGCCGGCCACGCATCGTCATGATCCGCGAAATGCTGACGCGATCGGCGATGCCGGATTTCAGCACCACGTCGGCGGTCGCGGCATCCCGGGGCAAGGCGACCAATCCGCCCAGCCCGGTCGGCGACTTGGCCGGATCGCCGGCATCGTCCGATACGCCCAGGACCAGGTCGGTGACGTTGGCGGTCACCTCGGCATGCAATGGGGCAGTGGGCAGGGGCATCGATTCAGCAAGGGTCGGGGCGCCGTACAAAACAGTCCCGGCCGCCACCAGGGCGGCCAGGGCCATGAGCAGGGCGCGGACCGGACGGGAACCCGCAGGGCTGTTCATCATCTGATCAGACTCATCCTTCGAGTGGAGGAAACGTGGTTCGTCTCGACGCGATACAGATAGACGCCGCTGGGCAGGGCGCGTCCGGCTTGGTCCAGACCGTTCCAGTCGTATTCCGTCCGGCCGGCCGGAGCCTGCTGCCACACTTTGCCGCCCACCACTCGACCACGCAAGTCGTAAATCGCAAGGCTCACCTTGCCGGAGACCGGCTGCTCGAACCAGATCGTGGTCTTCGGATTGAACGGATTGGGAACATTGCCCAGTTCCAGTCCGACGAGGCCCGGCAGGGGGGCGGGCGAGCCGCCGCAACCGACGGGTTGCGATCCGATACCCTGGCCGGCGCACAGGCCGTCCGGATGGTTGCCCGCAGCGCAGGGGCTGGTCGGCTGCAGGTCGAAGGGCTTCTCCGCCGTTCCACAGAATTCCGGATCCAGGCTGAAATTGCCGCCATTGTCGGTGCCGCACAGCGCATCGCCGCCGGCGTTGCCCCACACATTCGTGCAACCGACCACGGGGCTTGCCGAAAGACAGTAGATCGCCTGTCCCACGGTCGCATTGGCGATGATGCACCGTTCAATTGTCGGAGCCGCCGAGAACTGTACCGACATGCCGCCGCCGAAGCCGTTCGCTCCGGTCGCGTTCTCGACGAGGGTACAGTTGGTGATGGTCGGTGAAGGCGTAAACGAAACATCGATGCCGCCGCCCTCGGCGTAGAAGCCGGAGCAGGTATTGCTTGCGATCAGCAGGTTGGTCAGGACCGGATCGCTCTGGCTGACGGCCACGCCGCCGCCCAGGCTGTAGTTGCCTGCGGCGTCATTGGCCTGGATCACCGAATTCTGCAGTGTTCCGGAAGCACCCGAGGTGAAGGCCACTCCACCGCCGTAGCCCAGGGTCGAGTTGTTCGCAATCCAGCTGTTGGTGATCATCGGTGCTGCATTCTGCACCGCGATGCCGCCGCCGTTGCCGAAGTCCGCCGTGATCGTATTGAACGTCACAGTGCAGTTGTCGAGCGTCGGTGCGCAGTTCGTGCGAATGAAGATTCCCGCGCCCGAGGGAGCACTGTTGTGATGGATGACACAGTCCTGGACCAGCGGGTTGCTGTTTTCCTCGATGGCCAAACCGCCGCCCTGTTTGGCCTCGTTGTGGTCGATCTCCAGATTGGACAGGACCGGGTGAGCAAAATCGATGCAGACCACGCCGCCGTCCAGGCAGCCGGTCACGCGCACGTCGCTGATCTCGACGCCGGCATTCACATTGCGAATCAGGATGCCCGCACCGTAGATCTCCGCATAGGCACCGGTCACCTGGAGGTTCTCGATACGACAGTCTCCCAGTTGTTCGACGAAGATGCCGCGGCCCAGGCCCTGCGCGTCGATGATCGTCGCGTCCGGGCCGGCGCCGATGAGCGTCACACCCGATTTCATGATCACACAGGCCGGTGTCGTGCCCGCGCCCTCGGTCGGATGGGTGCAATCGGAATAGGTACCGGCGGCGACCTGAACCGTATCGCCTGCGCTGGCGGCCTGCACGGCGGCATGGATCTGGGCATACTGGGAAGGCACGTGCAACGTCGCGGCCGAGGCGGCCGGAGCCAGCGCGACCGGTGCGATCAACAAGATCAGGAGCAAGGCGAACGGGTTTCTCATGGCTGTATCCTCGGTTGCTCCCGAAAGATCTCCTGGACCGGACGGGACGATTCCGCTGCGCCGCGGTGAAGCGGGGGAAGTTGTTATTATATCTGTTTTTGGAAGCCGGAAGCCAGAGAGAAATGCTCACGCATTCGTGACGAAAACGCACCAGGCGATACAAAAGACGAGAAAACATACCTAGATCGTGCAAAAATGTGATAACAAATACGCTCTGTTGGCCTTCGAGATCGAGTATACTCGTTCATTGACATCATCAGGGATGTGCGCCTTCTGCTCGCACCCACCTCATCGCTCATTCCCGGCTCGTTCGCTCGATCTGGTATCTGGGGAGGCCTTCGACCATGCGTTTCTGGCAATCGAAAACGCTCATACTCTGCTTGATTCTCTTGGTGGCAACTGGTGCCTGGGCGACCGAGACCCGCACCATTGTCCTGGACGATTCGCTGGAGGCTCCGCAGTGGGAACTCCTGCGCCCGAGCGCCTCCGGTGCCACCGTCCGGCTCGCGATTCCGGACCTGACGATCCATGATGTCGATCAGGGCGGAGAGGCCTTTGCGGAGATCGAGGCCCTGGGCGGCGAACTCGTGGGGCAGCCGGGTCGCCCCGCGCTGCCGGTCCTGTCGCGTCTGTTCGCCGTGCCGGACGGAATGACCCTGCGTGTTGTGGGGATCAGTGCGCAGGAACAGACTCTCGAAGGTACCCTGCGGCCGATTCCGGCGCAGCGCATCGCCGACAGCGGCTCGAAGTCTTTCGATTTTGATCGGGCGTGGTATTCCGACACGTCAAAAGCGGCTGGAATTCAGCGCGTGGAAGTAGGCACACCCGCCCGGATGCACGGGGTTCGGGTTGTGCCCGTGGCCTTCCACCCGGTGACCTGGGACCGGACTACCCACCTGGCGACTGCCGCCCGTCGGATCGAGGCGGAATTCGAATTCGTACCCAGCAATGAAGGCGACAAGGGACTGACCGCCGCGCGCCCGCTGCCCGAGTCTTTCGCCACCCTGCTACAGCAGACGACATTGGGATTCGACAAGAGCAAGTTCGAGACGGTGCCGTTGGGTTCCTGGGTCATCATTTCCCAGAATGATCCGGCAGTGATCGCAGCGATCCAGCCGTTGATCGATTGGCGTGAGCGCCAGGGCTACCATGTGATCGCGACCACGACGAGCGAGACCGGAGGCACCGCTGCGGCGATCAAGACCTATCTGCAGAATCTCTACCAGGGTCTGAAGACTCCTCTGGAAATGGTGGTACTGGTCGGAGACGCGGATGGTTCGGTCGCTATTCCCACCTGGGAGGAGAACCTCTCGGGCTATACCGGTGAAGGCGATCATCCCTATACACAGCTGGATGGCGGCGACGTGCTGGCGGACGTGCATCTGGGACGTCTGAGCGCCTCGAGCACGACGGAACTGACGAATATCGTGACCAAGATCGTGAAGTACGAAAACGATCCCTGGCTGACCGACGATACGGACTGGTTCACCCGCGCCGGTCTGACCGGCGACCCGTCCAGCTCGGGCTACTCCACGATCTGGGTCAACCAGTTCGTCAAGGAGCAGCTCCAGTCCATGAACTACACGCAGATCGATACGATCTGGAGCGGAAATTTCGTCAGTCAGATGATGGGCACCATCGGTGCCGGCGAGAGCCTCTTCACCTACCGCGGCTACTGGAACATGAGCGGTTTGAATACGGGCTACATCTCGTCGCTGGGCAATCAGCAGAAGTTGCCCTATGCCGTGATCCTGACCTGCGACACCGGTAGTTTCTGGTCCGACCCGGTGTGCCGCAGCGAGGCTTTCCTGCGCGCTGCCAATGGCGGTGGCGTGGGCTCGATCGGTACGGCGACCACCGGTACGCACACGCGCTACAACAACTCGATGTTCCTGGGCATCGTGCAGAACGTGCTGGCCAGCGGCGATCCGCGATTCGGACCGTCACTGACGGCCGGCAAGTTGAACATGTACAACAACTACATCGTGACCGAACCGCAGGAGGTCGAGATCTGGTCGACCTGGAACAACCTGATGGGCGATCCGGCGACGGCCATGTGGTCGGCGCAGCCGGCCCCGCTGACGGTGACCCTGCCTACGGCCCTGACTTCTTCGGCCACGGGCGTCGAGGTTTTGGTCGAGGCCTCGGGGCTGCCGGTACCGAATGCCATCGTGGCGGCCTATCTC
>JANTGJ010000130.1 GCA_024762975.1 Candidatus Krumholzibacteriia bacterium | reverse complement strand
GATCTGGAAGAGATCTCGGCGCCGCTGGACTGGCTGGGCCTGAATTACTACAGCCGCAACGTGATGCGCGCCGGGAAGAACGGGAAGCCCGAAGCGGTCCAGATGGCCGCCGAGGAAGAGCTGACGGACATGGACTGGGAAGTCTACCCGGAAGGCTATCATCGCGCGATCATGGACGTTTATCGCGACTATGCACCGGCGAAGATCTACCTGACCGAAAACGGCGCGGCCTACGATGACCCATTTGACGAGGAAGGCCGCATTCGCGACACGCGCCGCATCGACTACCTGCACCGGCACCTGGAGCAGGTGCATCGAGCCATCGCCGATGGCGCGCCGGTGGCCGGGTATCTGATCTGGTCGCAACTGGACAATTTTGAGTGGGGGCTGGGCTTTGAGAAGCGATTCGGCCTGTACGCCCTGGACCCCGCGACCCTGGATCGAATCCCGAAAGATAGTGCCCACTGGTACCGGAAAGTGGCCCAGTCGAACGCGCTCGACGAGGCATGGCTGCCGGAAACCCAAGGAGATTCCCGTGCAAATTAGCAGCATCCTCCGGCGGATCGCTTTTGCGACAGCCTTCATCAGCGTTGTTGCGCTGGCATTGCCAGCCTTCGCGACGCCCGAACTGAAGGAGATCAAGGTCGTCAATGACGAGTCCGGCTCACGCTTGCTCATCGACGGCGAGCCGATGATGGTCTACGGCATGAACTGGGGGTACATGCCGATCGGGCAGAACTACTCGTACGATTTCTGGGGCAAACCGGATGATTTCATCAAGGCGGCGTTGTCGAAGGAAATGTCCTTGATGCAGGCGATGGGTGTCAATGTCATCCGTCACTACGCCGGGATGCCGCCACGCTGGATCCAGTACGTCTACGAGACCTACGGCATCTGGACCGTGATCAACCACACCGTCGGTCGCTACGGCATGACGATCGACGGCTTGTGGATCCCGAACACGGACTACAGCGATCCACAGGCGCGCGAGATTCTCAAGGGCGAGGTCCGCGACCTGGTCCAGGAGTACAAGGGAACTCCGGGTCTGCTGATGTACATGCTCGGCAACGAGAACAACTACGGCCTGACCTGGTCCTCGTTCGAAATCGAGGCGCTGCCTGCAGCGGAACAGTGGGATGCCAAGGCCGAGTACCTGTATTCGCTCTTCGGCGAGGTCATCAACGAGATCAAAGAGATCGACACCGACATCCCGGTGACGATGGCCAACGGAGACTTGGGCTACATTGATTTGATCGCGAAATACTGCAAGAACCTGGATGTCTTCGGTACGAACGTCTACCGCGGCATCTCGGCGCGCGACCTCTACGAGGAAGTCGACCGGAAACTGGGCATTCCCATCATGTACACCGAGTTCGGTTGCGACGCCTTCAACGCGATCACGATGAAGGAAGACCAGATTGACCAAGCCTACTTCCTGCTCGGCCAGTGGCGCGAGATCTACGAACAATCGGCGGGCAAGGGCCGCGTGGGCAACTGTATCGGCGGCATGGTGTTCCAGTGGAGCGACGGTTGGTGGAAGTTCCGCCAGGAAGAGCGCCTGAACATTCACGACACCAACGCTTCGTGGCCCAACGCCGGCTATCCCTATGACTACCGCGAGGGCGACAACAACATGAACGAGGAGTGGTGGGGCATCTGCGCCAAGGGCTTCAACGACTCGCGTGGTCTCTACGAGGTCTACCCGCGTGCTGCCTACTACGCATTGCGCGATGCCTATCGCCTCGACCCCTACGCTCCCGGAACAGATCTCGACACCATCCGGGAACATTTCGGGAAAATCAGTCCGATGGGCGCGGTGACCGAGGCCCGCGGCGACCAGGCCGCCCTGCTCGGCGATCGGCTGAGCAAGGTACGGATTTCGAATCTGCGCATGGAATTCGAGACCTTCAGCACCGGTGGAAAGAACACCTCCATCCCCGAGAATCTGACCGACCCGATCCAGTACCCGGCCTTCCGCGGTTTCGATCACCAGCAGAGCTTCTACGTTGACGTCGAAGCCCAGCCGAACTCGAATGTCGTCGGTCGCCTGTCTTTGAACATGCTGGGCCGAGTGGCCAAGAATCCGATCGACGAAATATTCTACGAGAATCGCGGCCGACCGCGTACCGTCGCCGATGTCGACGGTCAAGAGTTCGATATGACCGACCTGAACCGGATCCAGGTCTACCAGGCCTCGATCAACTGGGACGATCACTGGTTCATGCTCGACGCTTTCTACCGCACGGGCCATCTGCACTGGCAGTACGAAGGTGACTTTTTCGGCTTGTACCGCGACGCCTTCTACGGCGAGAACCTGGACATCTACAACGGCGAGGCACCGTTGGGTGTGGAAATCGCCGGCAAGCGGATGTTCAGCGGACTGAAGATCGCCTTCGGCCCACAGCTGTGGTGGGGCGCCAATCCGGCCTTCTTCGCCAAGTATCAGCGCAGTTTCGCCGGTTTCGGCTGGACCACGATCTTCCAGGAGGATTTCGCGCAGCAGACCGAGACCACCAGTTCGATCGCCATCCCCGTGCCCAAGAACCGTAAATGGTCCTTGCAGGCAACCAAGGGCTACGGCGCTTTCGACTTCGAGGGCGGTGTGCTCTGGGCGGGCCACCCGCGCGAGGGCGATACTTTCCAGATCATTGACGAGGACATTGTCAATTCCGGGGAGATTGCGCCCGGGGATGTGAAGGAAGATCAGATCAAGGCCGAGGATACCTTCGGCTTCAAGGGCAAGCTGACCTGGCAGCGGGGGCAGTGGCGCTGGTATGGCCAGGGTGCCTACATGGGACTGGTGGCGGACGGTGGCCCCTCGAATATCCACACCTTCACCGGCTGGCAACTGAAGGACAGCGGCTCGGGTAACCAGACCAATGCCCTGACCGGTGTGACCTTCAACCACGGCGACTGGCAGTTCGGTCCGAACTTCCTGTGGCAGAAACCGATTGTGGGCCCGATGCCTCACTCCGATGATCTGGCGGGTACGGTCGGTCGTCCCCGCAATACGCAGACGGATCCGTTCGCGGTGCTCGGCAATCGCGAAACCACGGCGGCCGAGATGCTGATCACCTTCGACCCGCAGCCGGCGACCTGGTTCTACGCATGGGACAACGACCGGCGTGAGAGCGCGGACTTCGCCTTCAACCTGGGCCTGGTGCTACGCAAGCACCAGACCACGGCCGACGCCGGTCTGTTCGTTTCGGATACCGGCATCATCTACCCGCACCCGGGCAACACGCCGGCCCGCGATTGGGGCGATCTCTGGCATATCCACGCCCGCATCGTGAACAAATTGCAGCTGTTCGGCGAAGCCAAACAGGTCAGCACGCTCATGCTGGGTACGCAGGAGCCGCGCGGTGACGACGATCGGCTCGATACGATGTTCGGTCTGAATACGCGCCTGATGTGGCCGCGCATTTCGGTATCGGGTCTGTTCGCGACCAACTCTTTCGGCCCCTACGATTACCACCACGAGTTCAACCAGACCTACCCGATGCAGCTGATGGGTGAGATCAGCTACCACCTGGGGACCCCGAACTGGTTCTACGGGGAGAACGACACGCGCATCGGTGTCCGCGGGACCTATCGCACGCTGGATCGCTACTCTCCGCGTTACGCACCCGAGGGTGTGGCCGCTCCCGATGCCGAGGGCGAGCTTTATCCCGAGGGATTGGACGAGGGGCAGGAGTGGGAGATCCGGACATTCATGATGATGTCGATCTAGCTTTTCGCGGATCTTAGGAAGGTGGCCCGGCTACAATCAGTCGGGCCGCTTTCGTGCCTGCCTTCGGCGCGGGATTCAACAGCGCGGCGCTGCGAGCACCAGCAAAGAATCGCTGCCGGAACCCTCATCGCACCGTATGCCTGGTCTAGGGCAACTCGCCGTACACCCGCACATAGTCGACCAGCAGGGTCTGCGGGAAGGTCGTGGTCTCATCGGGGTTGCCCGGCCAGCGCCCCCCGACGGCGACGTTCAACAGGAGGAAAAAGGGGTGATTGTAGACCCAGGTTGCCCCCGCCGGCAGTTCGGACTTCAGCACTTGGTGGTACTGGAAGCCATCGACGGTCCAGGTAATCGAGTCCGGGGCCCAGTCGACCGCAAATTCGTGAAAACCGAGGTGGTATCCCCCCTGGGAGATCGTGTGCTTGGCCGTGATGGCGCTACCGCCGTAGTGACCGGGGCCGTGGATCGTGCCATGGATCGAGCGCGGCTCTTGACCCAGATACTCCATGATATCGATCTCGCCGCAACCCGGCCACGAGACATCGTCGATATCCGCACCGAGCATCCAGAAAGCGGGCCAGATGCCCTGGCCGACCGGCAACTTGATGCGCGCCTCGAAACGGCCGTAGGTGCGTTCGAAAAGATCCTGGGTCTTGATCCGACCGGAGGTGTAGGGCTGACCGGCGAACTCCTCCTCGCGGGCGGTGATCGCCAGATTTCCCTCGCCATCGAGGCTGACGTTCTCGGGCCGCGCGGTGTCCCACTCCAGTTGCCGGTTGCCCCAGTCAGTGCCCAGATCGAAGGACCATTTCGTCGAATCGGGTAGCTGGCCGGCAGGACCCTCGAACTCGTCGGCCCAGACCAGGCCGATTTCCGGTTCGGGTTCGATCTCGTCGCGGCATCCGATTGCGGCCCAGCCCAGGACCAGAAGCAGTACGGCCCAGATCGCGAATCTCATGTACCGGTTCCATTCGTCTGCGTGCTCGTGACCGACGAAAAGATACGGGAGTCTTCCAGTCCCGCCTTGAGTACGAGTGTGGCTGCGCCGATGGCGACCGATTGCGGGCCCAGCTTGCTGGCGCGGATCTCGGCTGCGGCGACGGAGCTGACCAGAGTCCGGGCCTGGATTCGTTCGCGCAACGGCTTAAGTAGCACTTCGCCCAGGCGACAAAGATCACCGCCGAAGACGACGGTCTCGGGGTTCATCAGGTTCAGCAGGCCGGCCACGGCGGTGCCGAGGTTGTCGGCCGCCTCGCGGATCACTTTCAATGCAAGGGAATCGCCGGCCAGGGCAGCTTCCTCGATTTCCTGGACGAGCACATCGCGCCCGGCCAGCGAGCTCTCCGGAATCTCAGCGCTCAGCTCGCGGGCCCTCGCTTCTAGCCCGCGCGCGCCGACGAGCGTGACCAGGCAACCGCGGAGGCCGCAGATGCATTGCTTGCCCTGCGGGTCGATCGCCACGTGACCGATCTCACCCGCCACACCGGTTGATCCCCGGTAGATCTCACCGTTGATGATGTGTCCGGATCCGACACCGGTGGCGACCTTGATGTAGGCAAGATTGTCGGTTTCGCCGCCGATGCCCCACCAGTACTCCGCCAGGGCACCGAGGTTGGCATCGTTGTCAATCAGCAGAGGCACGTCGTAGCGTGCGGCCAGCGGTTCGAGCCCCAGGTTTTCATGCCACTCGGGGAGCACGACGGAAGAGAGCCGATTCGGGTTGGCCGGGTCGACGGGGCAGGGAACCGCCACGCCGATCCCCACCAGCGGACGCGAGGCCGCAGCGTCAGTTTCGAGGCAACGCGCGCACAGATCGGCGACTACCTTTCTCGTTCCTGCAGGGTCGCGGCGAACCCGATGGTCCTGCGTTTCCCAGTGCAGGACCTGTCCGCGCAGGTTGGTCAGGGCCACCGCCACGTGAGCGCCGCCCATCTCGACACCGAGGATGCAGGCGGCGTCGTTCTGGAATTCCAGCACGATCGGCCGCCGGCCGCCGCCCGACGGGCCTTCGCCCATTTCCGCGACCAGGCCGGTCGGCAGGATTTCGTTGATCACCTCGGAGACGGTGGAACGGGATAGGCCTGCCATGCGGGCAATCTCGGCGCGCGAGATGCGGCGCTGGTTCCAGATCAGGCGCAACAGGGCATCGGCCAGCGGGCGGGGACTGTCCGGATCGGTCCGGCGCAAACCCTTCCCGATCGGGTGGTCGTTATTCACTCGGTCACCTCGTTCTACGGTACAACAATGACGAGGCCCAATCCTAGTCGTGGAAGTACACGTTGTCCACCAGGACCAGTCCGGCGTTGCTCGAGCTGAGCACGAGCTGGCCGAGCGCCGTCAGCGGCTGCTCGATTTCGGCCGCGAACTCGAAGGCGGCCAGCGGGATGTCGATCGAAACCCACTGGCCGGCCGCGTAGGCTGGGTCGCTGTTCTCGTCCACCGTGAAACTGCTGCTTTCGGCACCTTCACCGCTGGCGAAGCTGATGAATTTGACACTGAAGTTCGTCCCGCCGGGCGCAAAGAGATCCAGGTGGAAGTGCGTCATCTCCGACGCGTCGATGTTGCGGCTCTCGAAGAGGATGCCGACCCAGTTCAACGTCGTGTACATCTTGACGGCATTGCCGGCGACGGCGAAATCCTGCACCTGGGTGGACATGCCGTCACCCCAGTTGGCGCGCCAGGTATCGACGAGCACGTCGTTGTACTTGTCGCTGAACAAGGAAATCACACTGCCGGCGGGCAGTGCCGGGGCGGCAGCGCCGGTCGTCGGAGGCAGATACCCGGAGACATCGACGCGACCGGCGACATCCACGTCGCCCAGCTTGGCCGTCACCTGGGCCGTGCCCTGGCCGACCACACGGATGTTGCTGCCCTCGATGACGGCGACGTTCTCGTCGCTGGAGGTGTAGTCGAAGTAGTGCGGCGAGTGGTACACGATGACCGGTGCGCCGTCGACGCGGAAGATCGTGTAGGCGCCGGTCACGTCCACTGTCGATCCGGCGAAATAGGTGACCCCGCCCGAATTCATCGCCGGCCGCCAGACCTCGATGTTGCCCACGTTCGCGTAGCGGATTTCGTCCAGCCAGATGTGGTTGCCTTCCGGGTGCTCGGTCACGGACTCGGCGATGGTCAGCAATCCACGCTCGGAAATCAGGCGATCCGGGTTGGGAATCGGGACGATGAAGAACTGCCATTCGGTCGTCAGTTGCAGGGCGCCTTGCGAGGACCGGCCAGCCTCGTACAGCGAAGTTCCCGTGTTGTCGTTGCCGAAGCCGGCGGCATCGAGCGTCGTCGGCTGCTCGGCGCGGGCATAGAAGGTCAGGGCGTTGTACCCGGACAGGTCCCGGGCGCCGCTCGAAGTGATCACGCCGCCCAGGTAGAGACCCAGCGCGGACCCGGCGGGCGGAACCTCGAACTTTAATGAACGGGCCCCGTCGAACTGATAGCCGCCATAGGCAAAGACCGAGTCGATGCTCGTGCCGGTATAGTGCGTCTCAAAAAACGGCTGGAAGTAGGAATCCGCAGCATAGGCATCGTCGAAAACCAGCGGATCGGTATTTCCCGAGGCCGGATTCAATTGATCGATATTCCGGTCGCTGCAGCCGGTGAGCAGGACCGTTCCGAGGATCAGGGTCCAGGCCAGCAGTTCGCTACGATTCGCTTTCACGGCGTCGCCTCCGCGGAGAGAGGGAGTAAAACGGCCAGTTTGGCCGGTTTGCAGTACCGATCGCCTGCGGAACAGGCTTTGTACGGCGTCCGATCAAAGTATGCCGCAGAGGGCCGGGAGTGTCAAGTCGCGGTTGAACGGCTTCCCCCGGCCGTCCACCGGGCCAGGACAGTACAGTCCCCTTTTCGATTCCATTCAATCCCGTATCCACGTGGGCCAGGGCGCACAGGTTGCGGTGGGTCGTGGTCATGGATCCGCCGCTTTCCGATTCAAGGGGCCGCTTTTGCATAACGCCGCGGTGCCTGGCCTGAACGGGGAGGGATCGCTCATCGCGCCCGTTCCGTGATCAGAGGATGTCGCCGAGAAGGTTTTCGCACCCCACGGGAGGCCCCGCGCCATGCGACAACTGATTCGAATTCGTTGACATTGAAGTCCGCATCACTATCTTCCACGGGAATCTGCTTCGTTGCAGGGCGTCGGGGATGCCCGACACACCTTCAGAAATCTCTCGGACTCTCGAATTTTGTGCCCGCTGCACAGCGATGCAGTACCACCGGCCGGCGGGCTCATCAGATTCTCCCGACAATCGGGAGAGTACGGCTGGGTGATCAAGAGAATCACCGGGCCCAATTGAGCACGACGGATTTGCCGGAAAAAGCTGGCGATCCCGAATGCTTGGTCAAGTCGGCACGCCGACACTTGGAGAAAAGAACTTGAAGAAGATCTATGTGGGCAACCTGCCCTTCAGCGCGACCGAGGATGATGTCAGGGAACTGTTCGGCCAGCACGGTACGGTTCACTCCGTCGCCCTGATCATGGACCGCGAGACGGGCCGTCCGCGCGGCTTCGGCTTCATCGAAGTCGATGACAACGACCTTTCCACGATGATCCAGAACCTGGATGGCAAGGAAATGGACGGGCGCGCGCTGCGTGTGAACGAGGCCCAGGACAAGCCCCGCGGTGGCGGCGGCGGTCGTGGCGGTTACGGTGGCGGCGGCGGTGGCGGCGGCCGTTGGTAGGTTCGTCCTTCAACCCACGGGTTGATGGTTGAGAGACCCCGCCGCTCCTGGAGTGGCGGGGTTTTCGTTTGCGCCTTCCCTGCCATCCGGCGGTGGGACAACGGCCCCCCGCTGCTTACAGGATCTTCTGCAGGTAGCTCGCCAGATTCACCTTTTGATTCTTGATGCCCAGTTTCTGACGGATGTGCTCCCGATGCCGGTGGATCGTGGCCACCGAGGTGCCCCGCAGCTCGGCGATCTGCTTGCTGCCGATCCCATCGCGAATCTGTTTGCAGATCTGGATCTCGGTCGTGGTCAGGGATTGATTTTCATGGGCCAGGCACCGGGCAAAAGGCGAGGTGATGTGGTTCAGATTTTCGACCAGCAAGGCTACGAATTTCTTCTGTTCGGGGGCCACCGACAATTCGAGCTCCCGGATGATGGGCATCAGGAGGGTGTCCAGATTATTCAGGATTTCGCGTTGGGTCTCGTTCCGATCCTCCTCGATACGATCCAGGACCAGGCGCAGTGCCGTGTTCGCTTCGCGCAGGGAGGTCCGTTCGATCTCGATCTGCCTCCGCGATTCCGCGAGCCTGGTGTTGGTCTGCTTGAGCTGGGCCATTCGCACCAGGCGGCCGGCCACAGCGTCGAGCACCTTGCGCTCCTCCTTCAGGAAGGGGCCTTCGTCGGCGCGGGGGCGATCCTCGGTGTAGACCATGGTGAGCTGGCCGGGAACTTCGCCGGGAAAGATCACCGGCGAGATCAGCTCCCAGGGTCCGTCTTCGTAGTACAAGCTACGGAAGATCTTCGGGCCCATCTCGATCCGGGCGCAAGCCACTTCCGGGTACTGCCACCACGGCGGAAGGATGTCGACGACTCGCGAGAGAAATTCGTCAATACTGTATTGCTCCCGGTCCATCAATTGAGTGAAGCTGTAGATGCAGTTCAACTCGTTCTCACGTGCTCGCAGGATCGCCTGGGTTTCCTCGAGATTCCTGGAATGATAGTCTTCCGTTCGCGGTGCGTGGACACCCAACTCGACCAGTCGTTCCCGCCATCGATTGGCTTGAAATCTTGATTCGTTATGTCGAAGCTTATTCATACGATCCCCCAAAAAAACGCACGGCAATGGCATGGCTCGGTCAAATTACCCATGCGTTATAGGCAGTATATGGGTAATAACAAGCATTTATCAAGGATGCTTTGTGGTACTCTCAAAACAGTCGGTGGGGGATTCCCTGGACCGGCCTCTTGAATGGGCCGAATGGTGAACTGCTGGTACTGGGCGAGGATCAGCCGCGAACCAGTCGGCCCTTCTTGATTCCGCTTCCCTCCGGAACACGCTCTCGGCGGATCGGGAAATTCGGTTGGTGCCGTTCCGAACCGACACACGCGAATGGGGTCGATTGACTCGGGACCCGGGCAGATCGTTGCCTACGCATCCGTATTGACAATCCATACGAAATATGTCATTTTCCATACCTCGCCCTGGGGATCTATTTCTGAGCTCATGCGGTTTTGATTTACCGGTCGCCCGCCCGCCGGTTTTTGCGTGTTTTGCCCCTCGCAACGAGAGGACCAAATCAATGCGATTCGTCTTTGCCACCTGCCTGATGATGCTGATCGGTGCAGTCAGCGCTTCTGCCCAGCACCTGAGCGTTGACCCGCCGACCTCCCAGCCGGATTTCGAAGAGTTTACCGTGGATCTCGTCCTCGATCCCGAGGGCGCCACGATCATGGGGATGGAGATCAGTCTCGCTTTCGATCACCTTGTCGTTCGCCTGGACGGCATCGACGCCGGTCCCTGGTTCACCGTTTCGGCTCCCGATTATTTCTTCTGGGACTACACGCACCCCGGCACGGAGTTGATCCACTTCTCAGGGGCCAGCCTCGGAGTCGGCCAGGACATCGGAGGAGTGATCGCCACCTGCCACTTCACCGCGCTGCAGGGGGGCATCTCGCCCGTGAACTTTCTGGGTACCGATTTGCGCGATCCCGAAAACAATATGATCCCGGTCACCCACACCACCGGCGATTTGATCGTGATCGACGATGCCGTTGCGACAGATGCTGTCGCCTGGGATCGCGTGAAGGCGTTGTACCGGCGTTAGGTCCGGCAAAGCGACATTCTTTCTGTATACTCGCCGGCTGCCCGTAACAGCGACGCCTCATTCGGGAACCGGATCGCTACGCTGGTCCGGCGCTTGATCTCCTTGACCCGCTGAGTCGAGATGCCATGGGCGTACATCCCGGCCACGGCCA
>JANTGJ010000129.1 GCA_024762975.1 Candidatus Krumholzibacteriia bacterium | reverse complement strand
GGATGTTGGCGATCCGCTGCTGTCGACCCCCTTGTTGCTGGCCCTGTTCGGGTTGCTTTACCTGCTGCACGTGGTAACGGGTTGGTGGCGGTACGGATTGCTGCACGCGGTCGTCAATGTCGGATTTCTGGGGATCGCCTACCAGGCCGTCGTGCGTTTCTTCGGGACCTATGTCTACCAGTTGCCGACGCACCACTGCCCGTTCTGCCTCTTGCAACGGGAGTATGGCTACTACGGATATGCACTCTGGAGTACCCTGCTGGTCGGAGTCTTTCTCGGAGTGGCGGCACCGGCGCTGGCCTGGACGGTGGGCCGTACCGAGAGTCGGTTGTATACTGGAAGCCGGTGGTTGATCGGAATCTTTGTACTGTTGTGTATTGCTCCGGTGGTTCTGTATCGCCTGCGCAACGGAGTGTGGCTTTGAAACGGTTTGTCGGACCCGCATTGACGACCTTGCTCCTGATCGCCTGTGTCGTGATCCTGGTACTGGCGCTTGCAAGCCGGCAACGCCCCGTCACGATTCTGACTGGAAACTCGGACCGGCGTCCTCTGCCGATGGAGAGCGGACGATTCCAGGATACCCAGTGCGCCATGCCGATCGAAGACCTGACCCATGCCTGCCAGGCCGTGGACGAAAACGGGAGGACCTGGTTCTTCGACGATGTCGGGTGTTTGGCGTTGTGGCTGGAGCGGCGTGGTGATCGCGATCGCATAGTCGTTTGGGTGCGTGCCCCGGGTAGTGGCGACTGGATCGACGGGCGTCGGGCCAGGTACGTGCGAAATGCGGAGACGGCCATGGGGTACGGTTTCGCGCCGGCTGCCGGGGACGAGGAGGGAGTCGATTTCGAGACGATGACGGCCATGATGGCCCGTGGCGAGAATCTGACCGATCCCTACGTCAGGAAGGTGATCCTTGAAGATCGTTGACCTGCTTCCCATCGTGACGATCGCATTCCTGGGCGGCTTCGGCCATTGCATCGGCATGTGCGGGGGCATCGTGCTGGCCTATTCGGGCAAGAAGCTGGATGCGGGCTGGAGTCGCGGCCGCCAGAGCGTGGGGCACGTGCTCTACTCGTTGGGCCGTACCCAGACCTACACGTTGCTGGGCGTACTTTTCGGCTACCTGGGCGGCGTGACGACCTTCAACAACGTGACCAACGGGATCCTGATGCTCGTCGCCGGCTTGGCGATGGTCATCACCGGACTGTCTCTTGTCGGCAGTTTCCATTTTCTCAGTGCGTGGTCCGCGCCGATCAGCGAGAGCCGCTGGTACGGCAGCGCATTTCGGGCCCTGCTGGGGGATGATTCCCTCTACAGCCTCTACTTCCTGGGCATGCTCAATGGTTTGTTGCCCTGTGGCTTCGTCTATTTTTTCGCCGTCACGGCGGCGGCCACCGGCAGTCCGTTCTGGGGCGGAGTGGTGATGCTGGTTTTCGGGTTGAGCACCTCACCGGGCATGTTCTCGCTGGGCTTCTTCGTCGGGCTGTTCCAGCGCGACGGGCTGCGCCGCTGGATGATCCGTCTCGCTGCGATCGCCGTGATCGGCTACGGGCTGTACACCCTGTGGTCCGGTATCCTCTATCTGCATGATCCCACGCGTTCGATTCTACACTGCCATTCCTGAGTTGGAAAACTGTCGCGGCCCCCTCGGCGCCTGATCCATTCTCGATCGGGCGTTTTGTCGGGTTCATTGGGACCGAATCATCGGCTCTCTCCGGTCGTCGGCTCTCCGATATGGGCCTAACGCGAAGTGTTGCTACAGGTTAGCATGTTCCGAGACTTTTTTTAAAAAAAGCGGGAAAAGGGGGTTGACTCCGCTGTGGGGAAGAACTACTCTCCGGTGGTGCCCAGTGGTGTAAAAAGGTGATCAGTGGGGAAAACGTTGGATCAGGTTGGTGAAATGGGGCGGGGGCCGAAGGAACGGCCCAGGCAGCCAAGGATGGCAGTGACCCGCCACATTTCTCCCTTCGGCCACAGGATGTGAGCCCGATCTGAATTCCCCGAACCGAAGTGAAATCATGGACTTCGAGCGACCGGCAGATGCCACCGAAAGCTCTTCCTTCACGTTTCACGGATCGTACGATCGTTCCGTGGACAAGAAGGGGCGCTTCAATCTGCCCTTCCGTTTCCGGCAAGGAGGCCCGGAGATGGACGAGAAGTACGTGGTGACCGGTGGGGCCGATGGATCGCTGGCCCTGCAGCCGTACTCGGAGTGGATCGCCAACTTCAACCGGATGCGCCAGGGCAAGCCGGGGCCGGAACTGCGACGCAATTTGCGCAGGATGAGCCGAGGCAGCACGATCGTCGAACCGGACAGTCAGGGGCGCATCGCCGTGAATCCCGAAATCCTGGGCCGGGTCGGGATCACAGGCAAGGTCACCGTGGTCGGAATGGTCTCCTACATGGAACTGTGGGATCCGACGACACTGGAGAAGGTGGAGGCCAGCGGGGAGGATCCCGATGCCGGCTTCCTGGACGAGTTCTACCGCTAGTCTGACGAGCGACGAGCACAGACAGCACAGGACGAGCGGCCGGCGGCACGGAGGCCTGCCGGGAGAAGTCGGGCAGCGGGGCCCTGAAGGATCGGGGCCCGCCCGACACTGAAACCGAATGCGCGATTGAAGCACGTTCCACAACCGGCGCGCACCGCGAGAACACAACAGACGATCAGCTGAGCCCACGGAGGGGCGACGACAGGGAAGGAGCCCGCATGCCGAGAGAGATGGCCCGACAGTCTGTCTGGATCGAAGCCAAGTCTTCGAATCTGAGCATTCAAGTCCAGCAGAAAGATCGGACTGTCAGGGTCACTCTCTCGGGGATCTTCGATCAACCCGGAATGCAGCAACTGGCAGCGCGGGTGGCTCCCGTACTGGCGGAAACAGGCTGCCGGGTCATTCTCGAAGGGGAGCGGCTGACGCATCTCGACTATCGCGTCACCCGCTCCCTCATCCGCTGGAACCGGAATCTGAAGCAGTTCCGGCATCAGCTCTATCTGCAGGGCTGGAACGACTACCTCAAGGCCATTCTCTGCATGGAGGATTGGAGTGGGGAGTTGGTCGGCCGACCGGTCGGCGAATCGCAATGGCGGGTGCTGGACAATATCCTGCTCGGCCGGCGGTCATGACCGGGGTCCGACACGTACCCGTCCTGAAACCCGAGACCCTCGAATACCTGCGACCCGGACCGGGCCGTCGCCTTGTCGACGGTACCTTCGGTTATGGCGGACACAGCATCGCGATGCTCGAGGCCGGTGCCGAAGTGCTGGGCCTGGATCTGGATGCCGTGGCCCAGGCCGAATGCCACAAACTGGCCGGCGACCATCCCGGACTGCACTGTGCGCAGGCTTCTTTCCGGGATCTGGGTCGTGCGATCCGGGATCAGGGCTGGGATTGCGTGGACGGCGTACTGCTGGACCTGGGCGTCAGTTCCTGGCAACTGGACGATCCCGGCAAGGGTTTCAGCTATCGCTTCGGTGGTCCCCTCGATCTGCGCTTTGACCAGGGTTCGGGCAAGACGGCGGCCGACCTGGTGGCCGAGTTGGATTCCCACGATCTGGCAAACCTGATTTTCGAGTTCGGTGAGGAAAGGGGCAGTCGGCGCATCGCGCGCGCCCTGGTCAACGCTCGCCTGGAAGCGCCCATCGATACGACGACCCGCCTGAAGCAGATTGTCGAGGATTCGCTGCCGCGCGGGGTGAAACCACAACCGGTGCTCAGTCGCGTCTTCCAGGCACTGCGCATCGCGGTCAACGACGAAATGGCGGCGCTGGACGAAGTGCTGGAGCAGTTGCCCCGGGTCCTGCGCAAGGGCGGGCGCGTGGTCGTGATCAGCTATCACTCGCTGGAGGATCGACGGGTCAAGCGATTCATCGACCGCGAGAAGCGAGATTGCGTGTGCCCGCCGGAACTGCCGATGTGTGCCTGTGATCACCGGCGGACGTTGAAACCACTGACAAAAAAAGCGGTGGTGGCGGACGCCGAAGAAGAGAAAGTGAATCCGCGATCGCGCAGTGCTCGTCTGCGTGCCGCAGAGCGACTGTAGCTCCGGCGCGAGCCGGAAACCGAAAGAGACCGCGATGAAGTGGGCCCCTCGAAGCAATCGGACATCGGGACGCAAGGCACCGGGACGCAGTCCGGATATGGCACACCGACGCAGTCTGGTCGCGGGCCGGGTCGTGGTCGGGATACTGGGAGGGACGGCGATCGCGATGATCCTGTCCGGCGTGGTGTTCCTGTCCAACGAGGTGACCGCGCTGCGTTCCGAGATTGCCGGACTGGAGAATCGGAAATGCTGTCTGGAAGCGGCCTCAGCAGACCTGCAGGTCCGTTGGAATCACGCGACCCAACCCGCCGTGATTCGCGAGCGTGCCTGGGCTGAACTCGGCCTGGCCGATCCCGTCGAGCCGGCGCTGGTGTTGGTCCGGACGGATGACTGGGAGGATGATACTCCGGCGGCCTGGTCGCGTTGGCTGGAACATATCGGCGGTGGGACCGATGCGGTGGCCGGCGAGATGGCGACCGGTACCGCGGCCCCTCGCTTCGTCTCGCTGGTACCGCGGGCGGTGGCCGGGGACGTGCGATGAATCCCGCCCACCCCGGTAGGGGCCGCCTGCGATTCCTGCAGGTCGGCGTTCTGGTCCTGGGGCTCCTGCTGGCCGGACGTGTCGTTCAGATCCAGATCATCCAACACGATCGCTATGCCGCGACGGCCAACCACCAATGGGGTCAGCAGATCCCCATCGACGCGGTCCGGGGCAATCTCTACGATCGCGAAGGCCGGGCGCTGGCGCTGTCGGTGCGTACGTGGAGGTTGGGGGTTGCCGGCTCGCTGTTGAACGACCGCACCAAAAAAGCGGAGATGATCGAGGTACTGTCCCACCTGCTGCAACGCGATCCGCAGGACATCGAGCACAGGATCGACGACGCCGGCCGCAAGCACGTGGTGCTGGCCACAGGCGTCGTGCTGTCACTTGAGCAGATGCAGGAAGCAGGTCGCTATCGGGCGATCACGCTGGAGGACGAGCGGGCGCGGGTTTATCCCTTCGACGGAGTCGCCGGTGCGCTGATCGGGTTCTACCGGAACGACGGAGCCGAAGTTCATGCCACGGGTCTGGAATATTCGCTGGGCGGGTACCTGGATGGCCGCGCGGGGCTGGCCCAGAAGTTGGCCGCCGCGGATCCGGCTCGTCATCTCGGGCGGATCGTTCTGGAGGAAGCGCATCACGGCCAGAGCCTGGAGTTGACGATCGACGAAAGATTGCAGGAAATTTCCGAAAAGCGCCTGGCAGACGCCGTCGAGCAGTACGGCGCCATCGGCGGTTCGGTGCTGATCCTGCAACCTTCCACCGGCGACGTGTTGGCCGCCGCCAGTTGGCCGCTACTTCCGACGCGTGCGGGTCGCCATCCGGATCTGGCGGTCTGGAACAATCGCAATTTCAGTTCGATGTACGAGCCGGGCTCGGTCTTCAAGATCTTCACATTGGCCTCGATGCTGCGGCACGGCGCCATCGATACCGCGACCGTATTCGATTGCACGAACGGAGATTTCGGCTCGTTCACGATTCGCAACGACGAGGGTCACTCGTATGGCGACCTGCCGCTGATGCGCGCATTCTCGAAGAGCTCGAACATCTATTTCGCCCGGGCGGTGGGGAACCTGGCCGCCGACGAGCTGTACCGGGACCTCGTCCATTTCGGTTTCGGCCAGACCACGGGGCTGCCCTATCCGGGACAGCAGGACGGAATCCTCAAACCGCCGGTATCCTGGTCCGGGCGTTCGAAACCGACCATCGCGATCGGGCAGGAAGTCGCTGCCACCCCCCTGCAACTGGGACTGGCTGTCTGTGCGGTAGCCAACGGAGGCAATCTGATGGCCCCGCGCCTGGTACGGCGCGTGCTGAATCCGGACGGCACCGTGGCCGAGGAACGACAGGCCGCGGTATTGCATCGCGTGCTGGCCGAGCCGTTGGCTGAACTGCTGCGCGAGGCGATGGCGAGAGTCGTGCGCGAGGGCACGGGCAGAGGTGCGCAGGTCGATTGGATCACGATCGGTGGCAAGACCGGTACAGCGCAGAAAAGCCGGGACGGATTCGGGTATACGCCGGGAGCGTACATCGCCAGCTTTGCCGGCCTGTTGCCCGTCGAGCAACCGCGTCTGGTGATTCTCACGGTGCTGGACGAACCGGTCGGATCGTATCATTACGCGGCACAGAGTGCGGTGCCGCTGTTTCGCGAGATCGTCGAGGATATCAAGAACACCACGCGCTGGCTGGTCGATGTTCCAGGGCAGCGCACGGGATATCTGGCCGCCGCCGCTCCCGAGCCGACCGTGGCGGTTCCGGACGTACTGTATCTTTCGGTGGCCAGCGCCGCTCAACGCCTGGGGGCGGCGGGATTGGTGCTCGCCGGTGCGGAAAAATCCGGTGTGGTGGTTCAACAGGTTCCTGCCGCTGGAACGCGGACGGGGGCCGGTTCGCTGGTGACGCTGACGGTTTCCCGTCGCTTCGAGGCACCGGTTTCGGCATCGCAGGAGGGCGCCACGGCCGAGACCCTGTGTCCCGATTTCACCGGGCTGAGCAATCGGCAGGCACGCAGTCTGGCTGCGCGTCTGGGCGTAGCCCTGCAGATGGACGGCGCCGGCTATGTCCGCGAACAGGATCCCGCGCCGGGGCAGAAGATCGAACAGCTCAGTGTCCGCCTGCGGATGCGGAGCGTGACCGGAGACGGGACATGGAACTGACGACCCGCGAGCTGGCTGAGAGAATACCCGGCCTGGAGCTGCACGGCACGGGCACTGCCGTTGTACGTGAAGTGACCGCCGATTCACGCCAGGCCGGCCCGGGCGTGCTGTTCGTTGCCGTCGCCGGAACTGCCGGGGACGGGCATGACTTCCTGGGTGAGGCCGTCGAGACGGGCTGTGAAGCCGTGGTGATCCAACGGAATCGGGCCGATCGCTGCGACTCTTTGGGTGCGGAAATCCTGACGGCCGCCCATACGCGACCGGTACCGGCGCTGGCTGCGCGTGAGTTGGCCGGGTGTCCCGATCGCCGGCTGTTGGCTGCGGGGGTGACCGGAACCAACGGGAAGACCACGGTCTCGTTCCTGCTGCGCGAGTTGTTGGCCGGGGTTCACGGTCCCTGCGGTCTGATCGGCACGATCCGGTATGAGGACGGAAAGGAGGGGGTCCCGGCTCCCTTGACGACTCCGGGTGGCCCCGTCTTCTATCACTGGCTGGGCAGGATGGTATCCAACGGTTGCCACGCCGTGTCGATGGAGATCTCTTCCCACGCGCTGGACCAGGATCGGACCGCGGGTCTGGAACTGGACCTGGCCGTGATGACCAATCTGGGGCGCGACCATCTCGACTACCACCGGGATCTGGAATCCTACCTGGCAGCCAAGGCGCGGATTCTGGAGCTGTGCCGCGGGACTGACCGCAAGTCCGGAGCGGTGGCGCTGAACGTCGATGATCCGGCGCTGGCGGGATTGGACACCGCAGGGCTGCACACGATTCGGTTCTCGACCGGCGGTGCCGGAAGCGATCGGGCCGACCTGGTCGTTCGGCGGGCCCAACTCGGTCTGGCCGGTACCGACATCGAATGGGATTGCGGTGGAACGACGACCACGCTCGCGAGTCCTCTTGTCGGGCGGTTCAATGTCGAAAACCTTACCGCTGCGATGGCCGGGGGAATCGCCCTGGGATTCGAACCCGAGGCATGTGCGGAAGCCCTGAAACGGGTACCTCAGGTGCCCGGACGTCTGGAACGTTTCGATCTGCCGCAGGGCGCCCTGGCGGTCGTCGACTACGCTCATACCCACGACGCTCTCGAGGCGGTGCTGGCCGCCTGCGATGAACTCGGCGACGGCCATCTGATCACCGTTTTCGGCTGCGGCGGGGACCGGGACCAAGGCAAGCGCTTCCTGATGGGAGAGGTCTCGGCCCGCTGCAGCGACCGAGTCTGGATCACTTCGGACAATCCGCGCAGTGAGGATCCCGAAAAAATCATCTCGATGATCCGCGCCGGCGTGGATGCCGTGGAGTCGCCCCGTGCCCGGACCGTCTCGCAGGTCGCGGACCGTCGCGAGGCGGTGCAAGCGGCGCTGCGTACAGCGCAGGCCGGTGACATCGTCGTCATCGCGGGCAAGGGACACGAGGACTACCAGTTGGTGGGCGAGCAGGTACTGCAACTGGACGACCGCGAGATCGTCCGTGAATGGATCGAGCGGGAGGGCGGGCGTGCCTGAATCTCAATTCCTCATCCGTGCAGCGATCGACTTGCTCGAGGAGCGGGGGCTGCTGGCCGGCAGCCTGCAAGCTGTGGACGGCGCTCTGCATCGCGGAGTTGCGGCCGAAACCGCCGGCTTTCTGGGGGCCGGGCTGGATTCCCGCGCGCTTCAACCCGGCGAACTCTTCCTGGCCGTGGCCGGCGAGCACGCCGACGGCCGCAATTTCATCCCCTCCGCGCTGGAGCGGGGACATTGGGTACTGGCGGATGTCGATCCCCGGCAGTGGAACGGTCGTGCCGCTTCCGGCGGTGGCATCCTGGCCAGCCCCGATCCGATGGCCGCGCTGTCGGAACTGGGCGCCCGCTGGCGGCAGCGCCGGGCAGTGCGCACCATCGGCATCACCGGGACCAATGGCAAGACGACGACCAAGGATCTGACGGCTGCCCTGCTGGGCAGCGCTGGAAATACGCTGGCTACCGCCGGGAACCTGAACAACCACCTGGGTGTGCCCCTGACCCTGCTTTCGCTTCGCGAACGGCATGAGTTCGCCGTCATCGAGATGGGCGCTTCGGCACGGGGAGAGATCGCCTCGCTGTCACGGATGGCAGCACCGCAGGTGGGTGTGATCACGAATGCCTCCGCGGCGCACCTGGCCGAATTCGGCTCGCTCGAAGGCATCATCCAGGGCAAGGGAGAACTTCTGGATGCCTTGCCGGGCGACGGAACCGCCATCCTGAACTGCGAAAGCCCGGGTTTCGAGAAATGGAGCGAGCGGGCCCACTGTCCGGTCGTAACGCTGGGCCGAACCGCCGGCGATCATCGGTGGCGTTGGCTGCCGGCCGGCTGGGAGGGAGGCACGGCGCTGGAACTGGATGGCACCCTCTGGCCGGTACCGCTGCCGGGTGAGCACAATGCGGCCAACCTGGCGGCCGCGATCCTGGCGGCCCGCGCTTTGGGTCTGGACGATGCGACGCTCCGTCGCGGGTTGGAGCAGTTCTCCGGATCGGCCCACCGCGGGGTCCTGCTCGAACTGACGGGGCGTCTCGTTCTGGACGATTGCTACAACGCCAATCCCTCCAGCATGGTCGCTGCGGCCCGGACGCTGGTCACGCTACCGGCCGGGGCCGGAAGCCGGGCGCTGGCCGTGATCGGCACCATGGCCGAGCTGGGCGAGCGGAGCGCGGAGCTGCACCGGCGCACCGGCGCCGAGCTGTTGGAGGCGGGACTGGTCGGAATCGTCGTCGTCGGATCCACAGCCGAACCGCTGGCCCGGGGATTTGCAGCCGCCGGCGGCCGGGCCGACACTTGCGCCGATGCGGATGATGCGGCAGATTGGCTGGCTCGCAACAGCGTCCCCGGCGACCGAATCCTGGTCAAGGGCTCGCGCAGTGCGGGCCTCGAAAAAGTGATTGAGCGGCTGCAGGCGGGTTTCGAGACGAAACCGGGAGACTGACGATGTTCTACCACCTGTTCTATCCATTGGCTTCGCACTGGATCGTATTCAACGTATTCAAATACATCACGTTCCGCGCTTCGTACGCTGCGGTCACGGCTCTGTTGATCAGCTTCATCTTTGGCGGCTGGATTATCCGCAAACTGGAGTCCCTGCAGATCGGCGAGACCATCGATGCAGACGGTCCGAAGCATCATCAGAAAAAGGCGGGGACGCCCACGATGGGCGGAGTGCTCGTATTGGCTGCGATTGTCATTCCGACGCTGCTGTGGGCGGATCTGACCAATCGTTTTATCCAGCTGGCGTTGGTCGGAACGGTCTGGATGGGCGTGATCGGCTTTATCGACGACTATCTGAAAGTCGTCAAAAAGCACCCGAAGGGAATGATCGGCCGGTTCAAGTTGATCGGACAGGTCGGCTACGGACTCCTGCTGGGCGCCGTACTGGTCTACGGGGGGGACGGAACCGATCTGGTCACCAGCACCAGCGTGCCTTTTTTGAAAAACGTCCTGATCGATTGGCAGTGGTTCTATATCCCCGTGGTAGTACTCGTCGTCACGGGCACCAGCAACGCCGTGAATCTGGCCGATGGGTTGGACGGACTGGCGATCGGTTTGAGTTCGCTTGCGTTTGCGGGCTATGCGGTGGTGGCCTACCTGAGCGGTCACAGCGTCTTTGCCGAATACCTGAACCTGCTGTATCTGCCGCAGAGCGGCGAACTTGCGATCTATTGCGCGGCGGTGGTCGGATCGGGTCTCGGCTTCCTGTGGTTCAATGCACATCCGGCGCGGATCTTCATGGGCGATACCGGCAGCCTGGCCCTGGGCGGCGCCCTGGGAACGATCGCGATTCTCGTCAAGAAGGAACTGCTGCTGGTCATCATCGGCGGCCTGTTCGTGACCGAGGCGTTGTCGGTCATGGCCCAGGTTCTGTACTACCGCAAGACTGGCGGCAAGCGACTGTTGCGGATGTCTCCGCTGCACCATCATTTTGAACTCGGCGGCTGGTCTGAAACCCAGGTCGTCGTGCGTTTCTGGATCGTGGGCATCCTGCTTCTGCTGGTGGGGATGTCGTCACTGAAACTGCAGTAGAGGAAAATGGAAGAA
>JANTGJ010000128.1 GCA_024762975.1 Candidatus Krumholzibacteriia bacterium | reverse complement strand
ATATTAGGAGGGCATCAAGGGAACTTGATTCCCAATGGGGGATCGCCTATCATGTCCTTCCCCGGAAACGACCGGACAAAACCCGATAGACTCTCGGAACGAATCCCGGAACGAATCTCGGATCACCATCCGAAACGATTTCCGAAACGGAGGACCCCAGTGAAATTCGTGATCCAGCAGGAAGAGCTCCAGAAGGCCTTGGACGTCATTGCGAATGTCGTGCCTTCGAAGACCACCCTTCCCATCCTGACCTGCGTGTTGATCGAGGCGGAGGGCGGACGGCTGAAACTGTCGGCCACGAACCTGGATATTTCGATCGCCACGAGCACCGACCAGGTGGAAATCAAGGATGAGGGTCGAATCGCCCTGCCAGGAGTCCGGTTCATTCCCTACGTTCGGAATCTGCGTCCCGGACCGGTGACCATCGTGCAGACCGGTGAGCAGGTGCGCATCGAATCCGGCAAGGGTTCGAAATTGACAGAGAACACGATGAACGTCGAGGAATACCCGGCGCTCAAGGAACTCGAGGAAAAGAACGGCCTGGATATCGAGGCCAACCTGCTGATCGAAATGATCAACGAGACCCAATATTCGGTTTCCCGCGACGAGACACGTCCGGCGCTGATGGGAATCCTCTGGGAATTGCGCGGTGATACGCTGACCCTGGTCGCGACCGACGCCCACCGGTTGGCTCGCAGTCGCCGCAACATGAATTGGACCTATTCCGACGACAAGGATCTGATCGTCGACACCGCCGGACTGCGTCAGTTGCCCCGGATTGCCGCCGCCCTGAAGGACGACGATGAGGCGTCCGGTAATATTACCATGTTCATCGGCAGTAACCAGTTGTCGTTCCGGGCCGGCAATTCCATATTGCACACCCGGCTGCTCGAGGGGCCGTTCCCCGACTACAACGCCGTCATCCCGGAGGGAAACGACAAGCATGTGACGGTCGACAAGGCCGATTTCATGCAGTCGATTCGCCGCGTTTCGATCAGTGCCGACCGCATCACCAGTCAGATCAAGCTGGGTGTCGAAAGCGGCCGCATGGAACTGAGCGCCAAGGGTACCGACGGTACGCAGGCCGAAGACGAGATTCCCGTGGCCTACGAGGGTGATGCGATGGAAATCGGCTTCAATTACGGTTATCTGCAGGACATTCTAAAAAACATCAAGGCCGAATCGGTCGTGTTGTCGATGCAGGATTCGGCCAATGCCGCGCTGATCAAGCCGGTGAGCGAGGATGGTGTCGAAACGGGCCTGCTGTGCCTGCTGATGCCGCTGCGCCTTGCGGGAGACTAGTTAGCTGTGCGGATTCTATCCGCCACGGTGCGCGGTTTCCGCAACCTCCAGGAAAGTACCTTCGAATTTTCGCCCCGGGTCAATCTTGTCCTGGGGCGAAACGGTGAAGGAAAGACGAATCTGCTCGAGGCGCTGAATTACTATGCCCTCGGACGATCCCACCGCGGAGCCAGAATCGACGACCTGATCGGATTCGAAACCGAATCCGCTTTCGTGCAGTTGGAAATCGAAACCAAGCCGGACGATGTGATGCGCTGCGAGTTCGCCTTCGAGCGCGGGAAAGGGAACCGTTTTTTCCTCGATGGCGAAGTGGTCGGTCGTCGCGCCGATCTGGTCGGTATTCTGAATACAGTCTATTTCGATCCCGAGAGCATTCGCCTGGTACGCGGCGAGCCGAGCCGCAGACGCCATTTCGTGGACCAGGGGGTCTCGGAGTCCGAACCGATCTTCCTATCGCACCTGACCGCCTTTCAGCGCACGCTGAAGCAGAAGAACGGATTGCTTCGCGATCTGAAGCGCGGCTTCGCCGACTACTCGACCGCTCGCGAAGAGCTGCGCGCCTGGAATCGTGAACTGGCGCACCATGCGGTCGAAATTTCCATCGGCCGCGACGACTATGCTCACCGATTGACACCCTATGCAGACGCTTCGCATCGGGCGTTGACGGGGGGCGATTGCGGGCTCGAGTTCGCCTACCGCCCGGCCCTCGAGACGGTGCGTTCGAAGCTCGCGGAGGAAGTGCCGGAAAATGCCTCCAATGACCCGATTCCCAGCCCACTTTCTTTCTGCGAAAAAGAGCAATTGGAGCGGGATATTTTGAGCGAAATCGACTATATTATGGAGTCCGAGATCAAGCGTGGGAGAACCCTGTGCGGGCCGCAGTTCGACGACTTCGAAGTTCGTCAGGACGAACTCGATCTGAGGGTCTTCGGATCGCAGGGAGAAGGCCGGGCGGCCGCCATCTCGCTGATCCTGGCGCGCAGCGATGTGCTACACGAGAAGCGGCGGATTCGACCCGTCATTTTCTTCGACGACATCTTCAGCGAACTGGATTCGCAACGGGGCCAGCGGCTCCAGGAGATGGCCTCGGGGTTGCACCAGGTTTTTATCGCGACCGCCCGTCCGGGTGATGTCGCCGGCTGGGATCCGCCGGAGATGAAAACGTGGTCGGTCCACGCTGGCCGTTTCGATCAGACCGAATCCCCGTAGACGATTCGCCGGTGCGATCCCGGCCGATCGGAAAAACAGGAACACCGGAACAGAGGCAAGGTATGGCCGACCGTCGCGACCGAACGGGGCCGCAACCCATTTCGGGCATCCTGCGCGACGTGCTGGATTCCTGCGGCCTGAACGACCGGATGCAGGAGCGCGAGCTGTTGCATGACTGGAGCGAGGTCGTCGGCCCCGAAATTGCCGCCCACTCGCGGGCGGTGGATATCCGCGAGGGCGTGCTGTACCTGGACGCCGACCACGGCATGTGGCGCCAGGAACTGACACTACTGCTCCCGGACATCATCAGGAAACTCAATGTGAAGTACGGCAAGGGCGCGGTCACCGAAGTGCGCTGGCAACGCCCGATCCCGAGCCCAAGGAAGACGGGAAACGACAGATGACAGATTCCGAACACAACGAGAAGGTCGAGCCGGGTCGGTCCCAGAATGGCGCCAACGGTTCGAAAGAGTACACCGCCCAGGGAATCCAGGTTCTCAAAGGACTCGAGGCGGTGCGCAAGCGCCCGGCGATGTATATCGGTGACACGGGAATCCGCGGGCTGCATCACCTGGTGTATGAAGTCGTGGACAATTCCATCGATGAAGCGATGGCCGGCTACTGCGATGAGGTGCAGGTCGTTATCGGCGAGGGCGAGACGATTCGTGTCATCGACAACGGCCGAGGCATTCCCGTCGATATGCACAAGACCGAAGGCAAGCCGGCCGTCGAAGTCGTGCTGACCAGCCTGCATGCGGGCGGCAAGTTCGACAAGGGCAGCTACAAGGTTTCCGGGGGCCTGCATGGCGTCGGTGTCAGTTGTGTGAATGCGTTGTCTACCTGGTTGAAGGCCGAGGTGCGTCGCGAGGGCAAGGTCTACGCCATCGCCTTCGAGCGTGGACAGGTTTCGCGAGGCCTGGAGACCGTGGGCGAGTGTCCGCCGGACGAATCGGGCACGACGATCTCCTTCCTGCCGGATCCCGAAATCTTTCCCGAGACGACCTTCCTGTACGATACGCTGCGCGGACGTCTGCGTGAGCTCGCGTTCCTGAATCGCGGCCTGAAGATTTCGATCGCCGACGAGCGCGAGGGCAAGGAACGGGAAGAGACCTTCTTCTTCGAGGGCGGCATCGTCGAATACGTGCGTTGGCTGAATGAGGGACGCAACGCGATCTGCGCCGAACCGGTCTACTTCGAGGGTGAGCGCGACGGCGTGCAGATCGAGATCGCGATGGACTACAACGAAGGCTACAGCGAGTCGCTGTTCACTTTCGCCAACAACATCAACACCACCGAAGGCGGCACCCACCTGTCCGGCTTCCGCGGTGGTCTGACGCGCACGCTGAACGCCTACGCCTCGAGCAACAACATGCTCAAGAAGGATATGAAGGGCTTCACGGGTGATGACGTGCGCGAAGGTCTGACGGCGATCATCTCGGTCAAGGTTCCCGAGCCGCAGTTCGAGGGGCAGACCAAGACCAAGCTGGGCAACACCGAGGTGCGCGGCCAGGTCGAGGCCCTGGTCAACACCTACCTGGCCGAGTACCTGGCGGAGAATCCGCGCGAGGCCAAGGCCGTCATCGGCAAATGCATTTCCGCGGCGCAGGGACGTGAGGCCGCGCGCAAAGCCCGTGACCTGACCCGCCGCAAGTCGGCGCTGGATTCGGCTGCGCTGCCCGGAAAGCTGGCCGACTGCTCCAGCCGGGATCCCCAGGAATGCGAAATCTATCTGGTCGAGGGTGACTCGGCCGGCGGATCGGCCAAGCAGGGCCGGGAACGGAAATTCCAGGCCATCCTGCCGTTGAAAGGCAAGATCCTGAACGTCGAGAAGGCGCGTCTGGACAAGATCCTGGGCAATGACGAGATCCGCACCATCATCACCGCGCTGGGAACCGGCGTGGGCGCGGGCATTTTCGACATTACGAAGTTGCGCTACCACAAGGTGATCATCATGACCGATGCGGACGTGGACGGCAGTCACATCCGCACGCTCATCCTGACCCTGTTCTTCCGCTACTTCCGCGAGATCATCGAGAACGGCTACATGTTCATCGCCGAGCCGCCGCTGTATCGCGTCAAGAAAGGCAAGACCGAGATCTATGCCTTCAGCGATCAGGAAAAGGATCGAATCGTCGAGGAAATGGGCGGACAGAAGGGCGTCTACGTCCAGCGCTACAAGGGTCTGGGTGAAATGAACCCCGAGCAGCTGTGGGAAACGACGATGGATCCGGAGACCCGGACCATGACGCGCGTCACGATCGAGGATGCGGCCGAGGCCGATCATATCTTCACCATGCTGATGGGTGACGAGGTCGAGCCGCGCCGCCGTTTCATCGAGGAAAACGCCGCGGAGATCAAATTGGAAAACCTGGATATCTGATGCCGCCCTGCGCGCATCACGGGTAATCAAGAGACGACACTGGAGAAGGAACTGGAATGGCCGACGACAAGAATGATCTGAACGGACCGGACGAACCGGGCGACGAAAACGTGGATGAGCCCACCTCGGAATCGACCCCGGATTCGACGCCGGGTTCCGAGGCGGAAGGCGCGGCCGTACCGCATGCCGCCGGTGCCAACATCATCGAGGCGGGCATCGAGGAAAAGATGAAGACGTCCTACATGGAGTACTCCATGAGCGTCATCATCTCGCGTGCCCTGCCCGATGTGCGCGATGGTTTGAAGCCGGTGCATCGTCGCATCCTGACGGCGATGAACGACCTGAACCTGCAGCCGGGCCGGCCGTACCGGAAAAGCGCAAAGATCACCGGTGATACCACGGGTAACTACCATCCGCATGGAACCGCCGCGGCCTACGACACGATGGTCCGCATGGCCCAGGACTTCAGCCTGCGCTATCCGCAGGTCGACGGTCAGGGAAACTTCGGCTCGGTCGACGGCGACAGTGCCGCGGCCGAACGATATACGGAGGCCCGTCTGACGAAGTTCTCGACCGAGATCATGCGTGATCTGGACAAGGAGACCGTCGACTTCGTTCCGAACTACGACGGTTCGCGCATGATGCCCTCGGTGATGCCTTCGAAGGTGCCGAACCTGCTGGTCAACGGCGCCGACGGTATTGCGGTCGGTATGGCGACGAAGATTCCCCCGCACAACCTGGGCGAAGTCTGTGCCGGACTGCTGGCGCTGATCGAAGACCCCGAGATCGAGCCCGCCTCGATGCTGGATTACGTGCAGGGTCCGGATTTTCCCACCGGTGGCATCATTCATGGCCGTCGCGGCATCTACAACTACATCACCACCGGTCGCGGACGCGTGGTCGTGCGCGCGCGCACCGAGACGCAGATCGAGGACAGCGGCAAGGCCCGGATCATCGTCAGCGAGCTGCCCTACCAGGTGAACAAGTCCTCGCTGATCGAGAAGATCGCGCTGCTGGTACGCAGCGGTTCGATCGAGGGCATCAGTGATCTGCGCGACGAATCCGACCGCGAGGGCATGCGCATTGTGATCGTCCTGAAGAAGGATGCCTTCCCGCAGGTCGTGCTGAACAAGCTCTATGCGCACACGATGATGCAGACGACCTTCGGCGTGATCAACCTGGCGCTGGTGAACCACCAGCCGAAGGTCATGGCCCTGAAGGAAACGATGCAGGAGTTCCTGAAATTCCGCGAGGAAGTCGTCATCCGACGTACGAAGTACGAACTGCGGAAGGCGGAGGAACGCGCGCACATTCTCGAGGGCTATCGCATCGCCCTGGACAACATCGACGAGATCGTCGAACTGATCAAGACCAGCGAGTCGGTCGATGTGGCGCGCGCCGGCCTGATGGAGCGCTTCGGTCTTTCCGAGGTACAGGCCCAGGCCATTCTGGATCTGCGCCTGGCGCGACTGACGGGACTGGAGCGCCAGAAGATCGAGGACGAGTACCGCGAACTCATCGAGCGTATCGCCGAACTGAAAGCGATCCTGGACAGTCGCGACCTGGTCCTGCAGATCATTCGTGACGAGATCCACGAGGTCCGCGACACCTACGCTGATGACCGTCGCACGACCATCGTCGAGGACGAGGGCGAAATCGACATGGAGGACCTGATCGCCGACGAACCGATGGTCGTGACGATCAGCAGCCAGGGCTACGCCAAGCGGATCCCGCTGGACACCTATCGCCAGCAGGGACGTGGCGGCAAGGGCATCACTGCGATGGGGACGAAGGACGAGGACTTCGTCGACAACCTCTTCGTGGCCTCGACCCATCAGTATCTACTGGTGCTGACCGAGAAGGGACAACTCTACTGGCTGAAGGTGTACAAGATTCCGAAGGCCGGTCGGACTTCGAAGGGCCAGCCGATCGTCAACCTGATCCAGATCGAGGCGGGCGACAAGGTGCATGCGGTGTTGCCGGTACGCGAGTTCCGCGACGATCACTACCTGGCCTTCGCCACGAACTTCGGCATCATCAAACGGACTCCGCTGGCTGATTTCAGTCGCGTGCGCAACGCCGGCATTCGCGCCATCAACCTGCTCGAAGGCGAGCACCTGGTTTCGGTGCGTGAGACCGACGGCCAGAGCGACATCGTCATGGCCGCCAGCAATGGGCTGTCGATCCGCTTCCACGAGACGGATGCACGGTCGATGGGCCGCACGGCTCGCGGAGTGCGGGGCCTGGCGCTGGGCTCGAAGGAAGAGGTGGTCGGCATGGTCTGCGTGGGCGAGGAACAGGCAGGTTCGGCGCTGCTGGCCATCACCGAGAACGGTTATGGAAAACGAACGCTGCTGGATGAGTACCGCGTGCAGAAACGAGGCGGCAAGGGCTTGATCACCATCAAGTGCAGCGATCGCAACGGCCCCCTGATCGGCATCCGCGATATGGCCGAGGGCGACGAGTTGATGGTGATCACGCGCAATGGAATCATGATCCGCATCGATTCGGATTCGGTCAGCCAGCAGAGCCGCAACACCCTGGGTGTACGGATCATCAATCTGAATCAGGGCGACCTGGTGGGGGGTATCGCGAAGATTCCCCGGGATTCGATGAATGGTGACGAGGACGACGAAGGCGCCGCTGAAAACGGCGAAATCACCGAGGATCCGGGTTCCCACCCTGCCGCAGAGGGCGATGACGCCCCGGCGGCCCCGGAATCCGAGGGAAAGGACGCACCGGAGAAGCCGGAGGAGTAGTTCTTCGGCGGGGTTGCATTCCGGACCCCGAATCTCCTAGTATGCAGCCATGATCGGGATTCGACGTACTCGACCGGCCTCATCGATCAGCGGCAGCGGGATCTTCCTGTTGCCGCTGGTCCTCCTGCTGTGCTGTGGTGCGTTTGCCGAGACCGCCGAAAAACCACTGCATACCTACCGTGCCTCCTCCGATGTACAGATTCGATTGCTGGATACCGGCGCGTTGTCCTTTTTCGACACCGCAGCCGGCCAGGAGTTGCTTGTCGGCAGGGCACCCACCGAATCGGGTTGGGCTCAGCGTGCCTGGGGTGCAGAGGAACCGTTCACCGCGATGGCGGCTGCGGGAATCACCGGAGGTCGGCGCGGCGATCTCTCGCGGGCCGATGATGATGGGGATGGACTCTTCGACGAGGATCCTCTCGACGGGCGCGACAACGACGGGGACGGCCGAATCGACGAAGATTTTGCCGCCATCAGTGATGCGATGGTCGTCGTTGACGCCCACGGCGGAGCACAGCGCTTCGAGTTCTATCACTGGGCCTACCCGCATCTTGCTTCGGCGCTGTTTCTGCGGCTTTCGGGGCAGAGCGACCCGGCCGGTCGCCCGGACTACAGTCTGCAATTGTCTCTCGGCTCGTGGCAGGAAGTTCCCGTTGTCCACCGCCGCCACAATCTGGCCGGCCACTCGCAGACGGAGCACTGCCGTGCCTATGTCGCCAAACTGGATTATCCCGGGGTGCACGAGGACGGTCGTTGGATCGGCGTGGTGCCGCTGGGAACGGATCCGGGATCGAGCGCCGTGCGGATCCAGCGCGACCAGTTGAATCTGCTGCATGGCGGCGACCGCACCTACGCGATTTGCATTGCTGACAGTTGGTTACAGTTGAATCGCCTTTTGTGCGATGCCGCACGGGTCGAACGCGGAGTTACCGATCCGGTATCCGGTAATCGGACGGCCTGGATCGTTCCGCCTCCCTGTCCGATCTGTTGCCGGGCCGCAGTCCCGACCTTTACCTGGTCGCGCGCCGGTGAGGGAGAATTGCTGTTGCGCATGGTGACAACCGAAAAGTCCTACGGCTGGCCCGATCCCGACCTCTTCGTGTTGAATGATCTACCCCTGGGGTCGCCGCTGGATCTGTTCTGGCGACCCACCGAGGGCGAGGCCAAGCGTGTGCGCTGGACGGCGATGACGCCGGCGCTGCTGGTCGATCCAGTCGCCGAATTGAGCGACCCCTACGGTGTTTTTGTGGCATCGCCGGACCATGGAGTCTCCGGCGAACTGACACTTCGGTTTTCCTTGCCGGACCAGGCAGAGCTGTTTCTGGATTCAGGGGGGAACGGTACCGATCCGAACTCGACATTCGAGCTGAAGGGTCGCTGGCTCGATGGCCGGGTGCTGCGCACGGCCGCGGCCGGCTCCTATCGGCCTGCCGACCCGGAGATACGTGCCCACAACGAGGTACTGGCCGACCGCGAAAATCAGACCCAGCTGATCCCCGTCCGCGATCCGGATGCCGAACCCAGCCGTTTGACCCTGGCCGAGAACCTGCTGAGCGGCTTCCCGAACCCCTTCCGGGAATCGATTCAGGTCCAATTCCACGTTCCCCAAACCGTGGGTGAGGCCTTCGAGCCAAACGATGAAGAAGAGATTCCCGTCGATCTGGATCTCTATGCACCGGTCCCGTGGGAACATGAGGCTCCCTTCGTCACAGTAAAGATCTACCGAATCAACGGACAGGAACTCGTGACCCTGTTCGAGGATTGGCAGAGCGATGGCGACGTCGCGGTACACTGGGACGGAACGGACAGCTATGGCCGACCGGTCGCATCCGGCCCGTATTTCTGCAAGCTCCAGATGGACGACTGGAGCGTTACGCGTCGAATTATCTACCTACGTTAAATCTTTACTAAGTGCTTTGCCCTGTTGGTGATAATCGTCCTTCGGAGACGTCTCCGTAAATCAGAAAAACCCCAGTCGGATCACCAAAAGTGGGACAATTTTCCAGAAATATCGACAATTCCGATTGTTTTTGATGGACAAACCCCCTGACCCTGTCGTATTATATCTCCTGTTAAGTAATTTGTGTTTATGTACACCTTTGCGCTGCCCTACGGTGTTAACCGCCATTGGGGGTATTTACTGTGGAAGAACGTTTGGAAGCCTTACAAGAGCCTTGGACCAGTTTCGTGATCGAGTTTCCGACTTATCCGAAGCAATTGGTACACGGCCGGGAAGAGAGCCAGAGGATTCTGTTTCTCTGTCCCTGGGCTGAATCCAACCCGACTGAACTTTGCCTGGCGCTGTTCGGATCCCAGATCCTGATGCACCGCCTGCAACAGGTTGAGTCGACGTCGGCATTATCTACAACAAGCTTCATCTTCGTGTATGCGGCTGAGACGCCCGATGCGTTGCGGAGTGTCCTGGCCAAGTACCAGACTGTTACGAATGCCCCGGTGTTGGTGGCCCAGAAGTCGAATGTTGTCAAATCGGCCCACATGGTGACTGAATTCCTGAATCGCGAAGCGCAACCGGAATTCAATCCCCACAGTGCCTTTGGCAGCAAGATCATCGGTAACGAGACCGGTTCCGCGGAGATGGACTTTTCGTTCCTGCCGAACGATGACGGGGAGAAGCTCTGGACAGAGGCTCTGCCGGATATCGTCCTGGTCGAAGAGGACGGCGCCACGGTTCACGCGTCGCACGAATTGCAGGATTACCGAGCGGAGTATGCCTGCCGTTACGTGTTGGAACATTTCAGCGAGAACATCAATCGGGACAAGATGGCCGAGCGTGTGAATCTGTCACCGGGCTATTTCTCGAACCTGTTCCGCTCCGAAGTGGGCATGAGCTTCAGCGATTATCTCATTCAGGTGAGGATTGACAACGCGAAGTGCCTGCTGCGCCGATTCGATCTTTCGGTCGATGCCATCAGCAAGAAATGCGGCTTCAACTCCCTGGCTCATTTCTCTCGTACTTTCAAGGACCGCTGCGGCAGGTCTCCTTTGAAGTACCGAAAGAGCCCGAACGTCGTCGCCTGACATTTCGGCATTCAGGAACAAAAGGCCCTTCCCGAGTCGGAAGGGCCTTTTTCTACACAGTAAACCGCATTAGATTCTCTACGGAATGGAAAGTCGGCTCTGCCCCCAACGGGTAGGGACCTGGTACAGCGGCGGGCAGGGGATACACAGATCGACCCCGCCCGGGTAATC
>JANTGJ010000127.1 GCA_024762975.1 Candidatus Krumholzibacteriia bacterium | reverse complement strand
CACGGGCGTCGAGGTTTTGGTCGAGGCCTCGGGGCTGCCGGTACCGAATGCCATCGTGGCGGCCTATCTCGAAGGCGCGGTCAGTGTTCATGCGAAGACCGGCGCTGATGGCCGCGTGGTGTTGCCGCTGGCCGGTCTGGTCGATGGGGAGTTGCTGGTCACGGTGACGGGTGTGAATCTGAAGCCCTGGCTGGGTGGCGTGAATATCGGCGCGCAGACAATTTCGTTGAATCCCGCCGCACCGGTTCTGGATGATGACCTGATCGGCTCCAGTGCGGGTGACAGCGATGGCCTGGCCGAGGCCGGCGAAACGATCGAGATCGTGGTGCCGCTGGACAATCATGGCACCGGTGGCGCGGCCGATGTGACGGCCACGCTGACCAGTCCCGTGGGCGAAGTCACCGTGGTGCAGGATGCTTCTGCCTACGGCTACATCAACAGTGGGGCGCAGGCCAACGGCGACGTGGCGTTCGTGGTGGAGATCGCAGCGGATGTTGCGGGCGGTACGGTGGTACCTCTGGACCTTGTCGCGACCTCCGCAAGCCAGAACTTCACCGGTCTGGTCCAGCTGGAGGTGGCCGGTCCTGCGGCGCGGGTTGCCAGTTCCCAACTGGCGGGCGGTGCGGGGATGAATCCGGGCGATACGGGCACCGTGCGAGTCACGCTGGTCAATAGTGGCAATCTGCCCACGACGGGCGCCGCGTTGACACTCAGCAGCATCGACAATTGGGTGAGTGTCGTGGACGGTGCGGGAACCCTGCCAGCCGTCAGCGTCAGCGGTTCCGCCAACAACGCGGCCGATCTTTTCACCATCAGTGTCGCGGGCGATTGCATCCCGGGTCACCTGGCGATCCTGTCGCTGGAGGTCGTCTTCGACGAGGGCGGTACGGCCCAGCTCGAAGTACCGCTCAGCTTTGGCACGGCCGCTTCGACCGATCCGGCGGGTCCGGGTGTCTATCCGTACTACGCCTTCGATGACACCGACGCCGCCTATGCGCAGGCCCCGACCTACGACTGGGTCGAAATCGATCCGGCCGTCGGCGGTGCGGGCACTTCGGTGGGTCTGACGGATTTCGGCCGCTACCAGGACGACACCAAGACCGTCGACCTGCCCTTCGGTTTCGGATTCTATGGGCAGGACTTCGACAAGATCAGCATCTGCTCCAACGGCTGGTTCGCCTTCGGCAATACCTACCAGCGCTTCTACCGCAATTGGGCAATGCCGGCTCCCGGCTCGCCGGACAATATGGTCTCGGTGTTCTGGGACGAGCTCTATCTGGCCTCGGGCGATGGCGGTGTCTTCACCTGGTACGACGCGGCCAACCATCGTTTCGTGATCGAGTGGCGCCGTCTGCGCAATTACGAGGGCGACAGTCTCGAGACGTTCCAGGCCATCCTGAAGGACCCGGCGTACGAGAGCGGAGATACCGGCGACGGTCAGATCCTGCTGCAGTATGCAACGGTCAACCAGGTCGATGCGGAGAATGGCTATGCGACCGTGGGTATCCAGAATGAGGATCGCTCCGACGGCCTGTTGTATACCTACTGGAACCAGTATCCCGGTGGCGCGGCGGCCCTGACAGCCGGCCGGGCGATTCTGCTGACGACGGTGCAGGCCCAGATCCAGGGCACGCTGGCGGGTCACGTGACCAATCAGACCGCGGGTGGAACGCCCGTCGAAGGCGCCACGATCAGTGTCCTGGGAAGCTCGCGCAACCTGGTCACCGCAACGACGGGCGACTACCTGGGCGGCGTGCCGATCGGCCTGTATGACGTGGCGATCGACCATCCAAGTTTCGCCCCCGATACGACCTACGGAGTGGCCGTGGTCGAGGGACTGACCACGACGGTGGATTTCTCGTTGGTCGATGTGGCTGGACCGTTGTTCAGCGGAACGGTCGTTCCTGACCCGGGGAACGACACGACCGGCCCGTACAGCGTGACGACGACGATTACCGATGAGACGGGTATCGATGCGACGCACGGCTACTATACATCCTCGACGACCGGCGGGCCTTTCGAGCTCGCATTGACGCCAACCGGAACTGTCGACGAGTTCGAAATGGCGATTCCCGGCCAACCGGCCGGATCGCGGGTGCAGTTCTGGTTCACCGGTCAGGATTTGGCGCTCAATGCGAGTGTCAGTCCAACGGGCGGACCCTTTGCTCCCTACAGTTTCGTGGTCACGAATTCCGTGCAGGTTTTCAGCGATGATATGGAAACGGTCAACGGTTGGACTGCCGGCGCTGCGGGTGACGATGCCAGTTCCGGTTTGTGGGAGCTCGCGGATCCCAACGGAGTGGCCGACGGCGCGGATCAGATCGTGCCCGAAGACGACCATTCCGTCCCGGGATCGATGTGCTGGATTACCGGCAACGATCCACTCGGCAGTTCGCAGGGCGTTGACGACGTCGACAGCGGCCTGACGACCCTGCTCAGTCCGACCATCGATGTGACCGGCTTCTCCGGTCTGGAACTGCGCTACTGGCGCTGGTACACGAACAACACCGGATACAGTCCGAACGAGGACAGTTGGCAGGTGCAGGTCGCTTTCGATGGCGGCGCGTGGCTGGACGTGGAGAATACCACGGCCAGTGATCGGTCGTGGAGCGAGCAGGCCTTCCTGCTCGAATCGATCGCACCGGGTTTGGGCAGCCAGATGCAGTTGCGTTTCCTGGCCAGCGACTACGGCTCGGGTTCGGTCGTCGAGGCCGGACTGGACGATTTGACCGTCACCGGTTTCAACCTGCCGTTCGAGTCGGCGCTGCCGACCGTCGAACTGATGGCGCCGGATGGTGGTGAGATTCTCGCCGTGGATGAACTCTACAACATCAGCTGGACGCATGATGACGACATTGGCGTCGTCGAGGCCCGGTTGTGGTTGTCGCCGGACAGCGGCTCGAGCTGGGAAGAGATCCAGAGCGGCGCTTTCAATCAGTCCTACCTCTGGCAGGTGCCGAACCTGCCGCTGACCACCTGTCGCCTGCGCGTCGAGGTACTCGATTCGGCAGGGAATCTGAGCTCGGACGAGTCGGCTGCGGATTTCACGATCAACGGTTCCAGTCCGGTCGGCGACCTGCCGCGGCAGCAGCTGAGCCTGGGGCAGAACACTCCCAATCCGTTCAATCCGCAGACGGATATTCGCTTCACGCTGCCCAGCAAGGGCGATGTCTCCTTGTGCATCTACAACGTACAGGGCAAGCTGATCCACACGCTGGTTGCGGGAGCCATGCCTGCCGGCCCCCATACCGTCACCTGGAGCGGCAGGGACGATCGTGGCGGCCGGGTCGCCTCGGGTCTGTACTTCTATCGACTGCGCACCGATCAGGGTACGCGGGTACGGAAAATGACGTTGCTGAAGTAGATAGCACTGTTGATGAACGAGGAAATCGGGAAGCGGATCCCCTGCCGGATCCGCTTCCCGGATCGAAGGAGCGAATTGTTGAAGAAGACCCTGTTGCGTTGTGCCGCGATCCTGCTGTCGATCCTGCTCCTGAGTGCTTGCGAGAGCCAGGAGGCAGCTAATCTGCGAACCGGCGCCGATCCGGATGGGCCCTCGCTCGAGATTTCCTTCTACAAGAAATACAGCAAGAAGACCGGAAAGCGGCGGGGACGAACCGACGAGTTCGCCATTGGCAAGAAATCCCGCGTGCGGGCCTTCGTCGATCTGGTCGGACTGCAGATCGACCGGGACTATACTCTCCACCTGGTATGGATCCGTCCCGACGGCAAAGAGATCTATCGCAAATACGGTGAGTTGCGTTTGAGCGGGCAGCCGGGCGAGTACACCGGCCTTCTGGAGTGGAAAAACGCGGAGAAACTGTTCGAGATCCAGTCCGAGGAAATGAGCAGCGAGGACCTCTCGCTCAGCCTCTATTCCAGCCTGTCCCTGGCGCCGGACCGCAACCGCGAACCGGGTATCTATCGCTATCGAGTCTACCTGGATCGACGTCTCGTTCGCGAAGCGGAATTTACTGTGACCGGAGCCGCTTCGTGATCCGACAGGCCCGGGCGGCAAAGATCCGTTCTTGGGGGGATATTGCATACAAGAGATAAATTATCACAATTGAGCATCATGTTTGATTATTTGTTTGATTTGCGCCGATCGATTCTAACAATCAGTCCAATTTCGTCCCCCAAATACCCGACCGATCTGGTATAGTCGATCCTTGGCCAGGGCTGGTGGGGGACCCGCCTGCACTCTGCCACATCTCCGGAATTATTCGCTCGCTACACCGACCATCGCCATCGGGAGGTCCGATTCATGTCGCTCATTCGCCGACATTCCCTATTGATTCTACTCGCTGTCACACTCGCTTGCAGTGTGGCCCAGGCCGGCATCGTGCCGGGCTACGAATACATTCCTGGTGAAATCATCGTCAAGTTCAATGACGGTGTGGCCACGAAGGACAAGACCGACATCCGCTCGCTCTACGACGGCGAGAAAGTGAAAGACTTCAAGTACATCAGCGCCGAGCAATGGACTCTCAAATCGCAGGATATCGAGTCGGCGATCCAGCGCCTCGAAGCCGATCCCCGGGTCGAGTACGCGCAGCCGAACTATGTGCTGTACGCCCTCGAGATTCCGAATGACACGCGCTTCAATGACCTCTGGGGCATGAACAACACCGGCCAGACCGGCGGTACGCCCGATGCGGATATCGATGCGGTCGAGGCCTGGGATGTCTACACCGGCAGCAGCGACGTGCTGGTGGCCGTGATCGACTCCGGTGTCGATTACACGCACCCGGACCTGGTCAATAACATCTGGACCAATCCCGGTGAGATCGCCGGCAATGGCATCGACGATGACGGCAACGGATACATCGACGACATCCACGGCTACGACTTCGCCAATGGTGATGCCGACCCGATGGACGACAACGACCACGGCACCCACTGCTCCGGTACGATCGGTGGCGTGGCCAACAACGCCGAGGGTGTGGCCGGTGTGGCCTGGGACGTCTCCATCATGGGGTTGAAGTTCCTGACCTCGGCCGGTTCCGGTTCCACCGCGAACGCCATCAGCTGTATCGAGTACGGGACCGATATGGGTGTGGACGTCATGAGCAACAGCTGGGGCGGGGGACCCTACGACGCTTCGATGGAAGCCGCGATCGAGGCGGCCAACGCTGCGGATATCTTCTTCGTCGCCGCAGCCGGCAATGACGGCAGCGACAACGATGTCACACCGCACTACCCGAGCAATTACGAGAACGCCAACGTCGTTTCGGTCATGGCCACCGATCATTTCGACCAGCGTGTGGACGAGGCGGGTTGGTGGACCTCCTGCATCGGCGCGACCACGGTCGACATCGCCGCGCCGGGTCTGCACATCTGGTCTACGACTCCGGGCAACACGTACAGTGACTTCTCCGGTACGTCGATGGCTACACCGCACGTTTCGGGAGCCCTGGCGCTGCTGCGCGGCCGTTTTCCGAATATCTCGGTCGCCGACGGCAAGAATCTGCTGATGACCGTCGGTCGGGACGTTCTGCCCAGTCTGGCGGGCATGAGCGTGTCCGAGGGCCGTTTGAACGTACTGAAGCTGATCGCCGATCCCGATACGATCCCGCCCAGTGATGTGACCGATCTGGCTGTCACGACCGTGGCCTCGAACTGGATCGAATTGGGATGGACCGCTCCGGGTGACGACGGCACGGTGGGTACGACCAGCAGCTATGACCTGCGCTGGTCCCTGTCGCCCATCACGGATCCGGCTTCCTGGGACGCGGCGACTCCGGTCGTCGGCGAGCCCGACCCTGCGGCCTACGGCGGCGCCGAGATGATGCGCGTCGAAGGTCTGGACGTTCTGACGACGTACTACTTCGCGATCATCGCGAAAGATGAATACGGTAACGTGGGCGCCTTGTCGAATTCGCCGGCCGGGACGACGCTGGGTGCTCCGACGATCGCCGTGGCGCCGACGATGCTCTCGGCCACGTTGTCCACCGGCGGCACCGAGACGCAGATCATGACCGTCAGCAACGCCGGCGACGGTGTGCTCGACTTCACGATTCCCTCGGCCGAGTACATCCTGCCCTCCAAAGGCTACTTCGCTCCGGTCGAGACCTACGAGTACCTGCCACTGGCCAAGGGCGAGATCGATCCGCGGGATTCGATCAGCCCGGACAAGGCCCTGGGCGGACCGGATGCCTTCGGCTACAACTGGCGTGACAGTGATGAAGCCGGCGGGCCGGCTTTCAACTGGATCGAGATCGAGACCCTGGGAACGGCGGTCACCTTGACCGACGACGAGAACACCGGTCCGTTCGCGATCGGATTCCCGTTCGATTTCTACGGTACCGCGTTCACCGGTTTTCAGCTCTGCTCCAACGGCTGGATCAGCTTCACGCACACGGCGAACGTGACGGCCAACCAGCCGCTGCCTTCGGTGGGTGCTCCGGCGAACATGATCGCTCCGTATTGGGATGATCTGGATCCCTCGGCGGGCGGCAATGTGTACTACTACAACGACGGTACGCGACTGATCGTCGAGTTCAAGGACGTACCGCAGTACGACAGCGGTGGCGTCTATACGTTCCAGTTGCACCTGTATCCCAACGGTGCCATCGAATACCACTACCTGACGATGACGACGCCGAACGACAGCGCCACCATCGGCATCCAGAATGCCGACGGGACCGACGGCCTGACGGTCGTTTTCGATGCCCCGTACGTGCACGACAACCTGGCCGTGCGCTTCGCCGCGGTTACGCCCTGGCTGTCGACCAGTCCCAACAGCGGCAGCCTGGCTGCCGGCGCGTTCGTGGACGTGGATGTGGTTTTCTCCGCCAGCGATCTGTGCGGCAGCCACTTCGACGCCAACCTGCACGTGTTGAGCAATGATCCGGTCACGCCGGACGCCATCGTGGCCGCCGGTCTGGACCTGATCGGAACGCCCGACATTGCCGTGGTGCCCGCCTCGTTGGATTTCGGAGCGGTGTACGTCACGGCCACCGGGTCTGTGGACCTGATGGTTCAGAACAACGGCTGTGCGGATCTGACGGTTTCGGCCCTCGGTATCGATCACGCCGATTTCACGACGACGACGATGGCTCCGTTCACGTTGGGAGCCGGTCAGTCACTGGCTGTACCGGTCGCCTTCGCGCCGAGTACGGCGGGTGTCATCAACGGGAACCTGACCTTGACCAGCAACGATTCCGACACGGCGAATCTGGTGGTTCCGCTGACGGGTATCGGGCTGGACTTCCCGGACATCGCCGTGGCGCCGGATTCGCTGGTCGAGACGCTGCCCACCGGCGGTACGGCCACGCAAACGGTGACCATCACCAACAACGGTTTGGGCGATCTGAACTTCACGATCCCCGAGCCCGAGTATCTCGAGGCGGCCAAACGGGTACGGCCGCAGGGCAAGAACTCGTTGCCGATCGATCTGGGCAAGGACGATACCGACCCGCGCGTCGGTGCTCCGGTACTGATGGGAGCGGGTGGTCCCGATGCCTTCGGGTACTCGTGGAAGGACAGCGACGAGCCGGGCGGACCGGCCTACAACTGGATCGAGATCAACGGTGTCGGTACGCAGGTCGCGTTGACCGATGACGACAACGAAGCCGGGCTGCCGATCGGGTTCTCTTTCCCGTACTACGGCAACGAATTCACGACCTTCAACATCTGTTCGAACGGCTGGATCAGCTTCACGAGTACGTCGACCACACTGACGAACTACGATCTGCCGAACGCCACGGCGCCGACCGACCAGCTGGCGCTGTTCCATGACGATCTGAATCCCTCGGCCAGCGGTTGGGTCGGCTACCACTATGACGGCACGCGCCTGATCGTGGAGTTCTCGGCCGTACCGCGGTATTCCTCGCTCGAGCTGTACACGATGCAGGTCCATCTGTATCCGAGCGGCCGGATCGAGTACCACTACCAGACGATGCAGCCGGGTCGCTTGGACGAGGCCACGATCGGCATCCAGAACGGTGACGGCACCGACGGCCTGGGTGTGGTTTTCAACGCCCTGTACGTTCACGACAGCATGGCGATCCGCTTCCAGTCGCAGGAGCCCTGGTTGGCCGCGACGCCGGCTGCGGGCACCGTGGCTCCGGGCGCGAGTATGGACATTGCCGTGGATTTCGATGCTTCGGGCCTGTGTGGCGACCAGTACCTGGCCAATCTGCACGTGCTGAGCAACGACCCGGATACCCCGGATTCCGTGGTCCCGGTCACGCTGAACCTGCTGGGCGAACCGGAGGCGGCCTTGTCGGCTACGAGCCTCGACTTCGGTCAGATTCAGCTGACGCAGTCGCTGACGCTGCCGTTGACGGTGGCCAATGCGGGTTGCGCTACGTTGAATGTCACGGGCCTGGAGATCGACAACGCGGTCTTCACGGCCGACCTTGCGGCTCCGCTGGCGATCGCGCCGGGGGCGGCTGTGGGTCTGATGCTCACGTTTACGCCGACGGATGCGGACACTGCGCTGGGTGTCCTGACGTTGACCACTGACGACCCCGTGATGCCGGTCCATACCGTGAGTCTGCTGGGGCAGGGGCTGGAGATCGGCTCGATTTCCGTTGCACCCGACTCGGTGTACGCGATGGTCCTGGTCGATCATGCGGATTCGGCCGTCCTGACGATCAGCAACGGCGGCGCCGGTGCGCTGGACTTCACGATCCCGTCACCGACGATGTACAACAAGCAAGTCGAGCAACTCGGCGAATTGAACCCGCCCGCGCACGTGGAAAAGCCCAAGGGCGCCACGGACGAGGACTTCGGGATTTCTCCGATGGGTATGGGGGGTCCGGACAGCTACGGATACTCGTGGATCGACAGTGACGAGGCGGGTGGTCCGGTATTCAACTGGATTGACATCTCGGCCTCGGGTGCGGTTGCGCTCGGTTCCGGAGACGACGCCCTTTCGGCTGACCTTCCGATCGGCTTCCCGTTCATGTTCTACGGGAATACGTTCACGACCTTCAAGGTCTGCTCGAACGGATTCCTGACCTTCGATGGCACCACGACCTCGTACAGCAACCAGCCGCTGCCGTACGCCAGTGGTCCGACCAACATGATCGCGCCGTTCTGGGACGATCTGAACCTGAACAACGCCAGCAGCGGCGACATCTACTACGAGGTTGTCGACGGCAACCTGGTGGTGCAGTTCGATCAGGTCATGCCCTACGGTACGAGCAGCGGCATCGGACCGTTCACTTTCCAGCTGATCCTGCATCCTTCAGGTCAGTTCACGATGCAGTACCTCGACGTATCCGGTGCGGCTACCAGCCATACCATCGGTTGCCAGGATGGGACGCGCACCGTGGGCCTGAACGTGGTCTACAATGCAGCCTACCTGCACGACAACATGGCCATCAAGTTCCGCGGACTGTTGAACTGGCTGACGGTGGATACCACCTCGGGCAGCATTGCCGGTGGAGCGAGCCAGGATGTCACCGTCGGACTGAATGCCGACGGGATGGACATCGGAGTGCACGACGGCTTGCTGCAGATTCTCAGCAACGATCCGTTGAACCCGACGGTGCACATACCGGTCACGATGAACGTGATCGATCCCTCGCCCGTGGGTCAGGAAGAGTTGCCGAGTACGGTCATGTTGAACCGTAACGTGCCGAATCCGTTCAATCCGATGACGGAGATCAAGTTTGCCCTGCCGAAGACCGGCCCGGTGGAACTGAAGATCTTCGACGTTCGTGGCGCCCTGGTGCGCACGCTGGTCGCCGGTCAGTTGGAAGCCGGCCATCACACCCGCGTGTGGCAGGGACGGGACGATCGCAATCAGCAGGTGCCGTCGGGTGTGTATTTCTACCGCCTGAAGGCCGATGACAAGGTTCTAACCGATCGAATGACCTTGATCAAATGATCGTATCGGCGAGATTGATCTCGCGGTGAGACAGAGCCCCGGGTTTCGACCCGGGGCTTTTTCTATAGCACCACGCCGACGGATCGCAAAGGTCGCGTGTTCGACGATGAATCGGGAGTGACTGATCTTCGGCACTGTGTCAAACTGGTGTGGATCAGGGTGGTTGCGGGGACGTTGGGGGACGGCCGCTCAATGCAGTATGCCGGGACTTCACCAGGGACGGTCGCCCATGCGCCTTGTTGCATTTTGTTTCCTGCTTTTTCTGATTCTTCCTCCTATTGCCGATGCCCAGACTCCCGATCTGGTGATGGGCACAATTCCCATCGGAAGCGACGAGAACCAGACCCTGTATGCGACGGTTGGGTCGATCGGCACCGAAGCGTGCGTTCTCGAATGGACGGTCGTGGACGGCCGGGCTACCGGTCGCTGTCAGGGAACCCCATCCGGGCCGGGTGAGGAGCCGCCGCATTTCGCTCTGGCCTGGTACGACCTGACCGAATCCACGCCGCTCCACGCCCAGGTGAAGTCCCGTACGGATGCCGAGTATTCGCTCTCCTGCGCGTGGGGCGAACCGGGCGGTGATCCCGTCGGCGTGGTCGGTGAGGCCTCGATCCGGGGCGACTACGATTTTGGCCACCATCTGCCGGACGCTCCGGCGGTGGCGTTGCACCTGATCCTGACGGAAGGCAAGTGCGACTGGGATGTGACGTTCGTGATCGAATGGGGGGCGGACGTGGCGAGCGATCAGAGCAGTTTCGGGTCGATCAAGGCGCTGTATCACTGAAGTTGTGCCGCCGAAAATGTGTCTGAGCCGATAACCAGTTGGCCGACATCGGTCCGCGACCGATCAGCACACTCGATATCAGGCTGTCCGTGCACACAAAGCCCGCGTCGGAACCGCCGACCTCCAGTATTCGCTCCATCGAGCCGGAAGCCGGATAAGACTCCGGAACAGGCGCCGACTCAACACCTCCTCGGGTTTCAGATTCCGGGTCAGCATCCCACGTTCCATTGCGGGCGTAGGACTCCCTCGAACC
>JANTGJ010000126.1 GCA_024762975.1 Candidatus Krumholzibacteriia bacterium | reverse complement strand
GTTGGTGGCTTCCAGAACGATGCCCTGGACCCGCTTGCGAGGCGCCTTGATCCCCTCGATCCGGTTGGATGATTCGACCGATTCGATCTGGGCGATCTTGCGCATGGTCTTCATGACCTCTGGCAACTGGTCCACATACAGGGCCTGCTTGCCCTGATATCTACCTATCTGGCTGAGGGTTTCCAGCTGTGCCGCCGAAAACTTCAACTTTTCCAGATAGTCTGGGGTCAACGATCTCATGGGCACCTCTCCCAAGGCCGGGAATGGATCAGAAGCTGTTTATTGGACATTATTGACTCAGAATGATCCCATTGTCCACCTTTAATGGCTCATGTTATGCGAAATTATCCAATAAAGGAAATGGTGAGCCCTTTCCAACTCACCCGGAGCCGGGTGCGTTTCCTCTCATGGATTCAGCCCTCAATCCGATAATGTCCCAATGCTTTACCTCATCCTAAACCAATTTCGGGCCCTCCTCCGGTCCCGCTCCGATCTGTGGCTCGAAAACCTGGCCCTGCGCCAGCAGATCATCGTGCTGCAGCGAACCAATCCCAAGCCCGAGATCTCGATGCTGGACCGGATATTCTGGGTCGTACTCTGCGAATTCTGGTCCAAATGGCACAATCCGCTGGCGATCGTAAAACCCCAGACCGTGATCGCGTGGCATCGGTGCGGATGGCGTCTGTGGGGAAGTGGAAAAGCCGACCCAGGAAGGTGGGGCGGCCGCGCATCCCGTGGGAGGTGATCGAACTGATCCAAAAGATTTCGCGGGAGAACCCGAACTGCGGTGCGGACAAGATCCACGGCGAGTTGATGAAGCTCGATATCTGGGTCAGCGTGTCGACAGTATCGCGCTACATGGTCAAACGGCGGGGGCGTCCGACACAGAACTGGAAGACCTTTCTGCGGAACCATCTGCACGAAACCGCGGCGATCGACTTTCTTGCCATACCGACGATCTTCTTCAAGAATATTTATGTATTCGTCGTGCTGTCGCTGGATCGCCGTAAGGTTGTGCACATCAACGTAACGCAGCATCCGACTGCGGAGAGGACTTCGATGCAACTGTTGCAGGCGTTTCCGTTCGAGACTGAACCGCGCTACATCGTGCGCGACCGGGACAAAATCTATGGCGAGAAAGTGCAGGAAACGCTGCGACTATTGGAGGTCGAAGAGAAAGTGATATCCGCGCGCTCCCCCTGGCACAACGGCTATTGTGAGCGCGTGGTCGGGACACTGAAGCGCGAGTGCCTGAATCACATGATCATCTTCAACGAGAATCACCTGCGCCAAGTATTGAGATCTTACCTGGAATATTACCACGAGGACCGGACACACATGGGCAGGACAAGGATGCGCCGAACGGGCGGGAGGTCGAGCCGGCTGAGTTGGCGCCAGTTCGGAGACTGCCACGGTGGGTGGGCTGCATAGTCGGTATACTCGGGCTGCGGCTTAGTCTTCTCGGCGTGGTGAGTGGTCGATTTGGTGGATTGGTGCATCCGGCTTGGTCGAGGAACGGGGACGCGCCCGCAAGAAATCCCGATATACTGCAAAATAGCCCCCGGGGGGGGGGGGTGTTATGTTAACTCGCTGGGGTTCGTGGTGCGGAACAGCATCAGATCAAGTCTAGGATTCGCGAATATGGGGTTTTGACCAAGGACAGGTCCACCTCTCGTAGCGGCGACCGGCCCGAGCGCGATCTCGACGAATCCGACGGTGAATCGTCGGACGGGAGCGTCTGGGTCCGCTGACTCTCGCAGCACTACGGCCCGTGCGGCTCCAGATCCGGCAAGGCTTCTTCGTCGCGAACATACCGGTCCATCCAACTGTGGATCTGTTCGTATGCCTCGGTGCGATACTCGGTCAGTCCATGGTCCGCACCTTCGTACAGAACCAGACGCACCGGACGCCGCAGCCGGTACAATGACTCGGTCATGCGCATCGAGTCGCTGGGCTGCACCCGCCAGTCGGCGGTTCCGTGGAGCAGCAGGATCGGTGTCGTGGCGCAGAGGCTTTCGGGCCAGGCCACCGGCGAGCGTGCCCGCAGCGCTTCTTCCTTCACGTTCCAGTAGTCGGGAATCAGTTCGGAGTAGACATAGGTCTCCATGTCCGGACGTTCCTCGATTCCCGACCGGCTGTCGGCGACTCCACCGACGATGGCGGCGGCCTTCACGCGATCGGTTTTCGTCAGGGCCAGGTAGGTCATCAGACCGCCGCGGCTGAAGCCGATCATTCCGATCCGCGTGGCGTCCGCTTCGGTGGGAATCGACTCGAGCAGGGGAATCAGATGGACGACATCGGCCACCTCGGCGCCGCCGAATTCCTCGACCCCTTCACCGCCCATGTTTCCCCGGTACTGGCTGGCTGCAACGACATAGCCCCAGCTGGCGAAGCGGGCCAGCCTGCGCGCGACGCGCGTCGGCGAATTGGCTCCGAATTCACGATTGCCGCCGCGGTTGTAGATCAGGCACGGATGAGGTCCCGGTGTGCGGGGGGTGATCAAATGTCCGGTGACCCGCAGGCCATCGCTGATGTAGGTGATCTCGTCGATGTCCACCAGATCGAGGTGGGCGTCCTCTTCTCGCGCGGTACCGTCGGACTGCAACAATTCTTCGGGAATCGTCATGGGGACACGGTCGATCAGTTGGCCGTCGTCCAGCGGTCGTACCGTCATCAATTCGTCGCGATCGAGCACCTTGCCTGCCAGCAGGATCCCGTCGATGTCCTTCAGGTTTCCGACATCCGCTCGAGGGTCGGACCCGAGAATGAGCAGGTCCGCGCGCATGCCCGGAGCAATCCGTCCGAGTTTGGACCAGCCGAATACTTCCGCCGGATTGCTGGTCGCTGCGGCGAGCGCCTGCCGCGGGCTGTGCCCGATGGCGACCAACGATTCCAACTCATGGTGCAGCGAGATTCCGGGCATGGTGCCCCAGACATCGCTGCCGCTACCGGCGAGGTAGCGACAGCCGGCGGCGAAGTAGCCGGTATCCAGTGCGATCTCGGCCAGTGCGACGTCCCGGTAGGCCGCGGCGTACTCGGGTGCGTACTCGTGTTCGCCCGTCGATCGGTCCGCCGGCCAGTGGATGTCCCGCTCATCGAGAATGGCGCTGACGGGCTCGTTCCAGGGATTGCTGTGCCCGGGTCGATCGAGGTAGCCGAGACTCAGTGTGGGCAGGAGCGCCGCACCGCCGCGGGCAATTTCCGCACCGTAGGCGCCGACCGCTTCGGTATTCCGCGCCAGTTCCGGCAGTTGTTGGTAGTATCTCCATTTGGCGCTGTCCAGATCGTTGCTGAAAGGTTCGGCGTCGACGCCGCGCCGAAGATCGTCCGAGGCCAATCCCAACGAATAGCGGGTCGTGTGGACGAAGGCGTCTACTCCCATGGCTGAAGCCTCGAGATAGCCGGTTCGGGCCAGTTCCCCGATCACCGGCAGATCCAACTCGTGGGCGCGATCCACAATCGCCGGCATCTGTTCCGGGGTCACACGGTACATGACCAGCAATGCCGAGACGCCGGCTGCCTTCTCGGCTTCCACCGTCGTCAGCAGGTCGGCCAGCGGAGCCGCTTCATAGCCCACCTCGCCGAGCCGCCGAATCTCCGGCGACGGATCCGAATCCAGATCCAGGGGACCGCGCCGGGTGCTTTCGACGCCGAGAATCGTGGTTACGCCCATCGCGAGATAGGCATTGGCCTGGGCCTGGTGGTTCATGGCGGCAAAGCAGTCGATCAGGCCGGGAACGAGGTATCCGCCCCGGGCATCGATGACCGACGCACCGGCCGGAATGTCAACCGTTCCGGCACGCCCGACGGCCGCGATCCGGGCCCCGTCGACGATCACCACCGCATCGGGAATATCCGCCTCCGAGGTGCCGTAGTCGCCGACATCGATGACGGTCGCGTTGCGGATGGCGATGACGTCGGCCTCCGCCTCCGCGCCAACGGTCACCGAGATCAGTAGCAGCAACAGGCCCAGGACAACCGGAATTCGCATGGTATCTCCATCGTGTGAGGCGGATCAGCTGGGAGCCGTAGAGATTCCGATGATGCCGGATCCGTGGAGGTCGGTCAAATAGGGATTGAGTTTGCCACGGTCCGGCTGTCCGCCTCCGTTGGTATTGACCGTGGGCGAAAATAAGGCGAATATATTTTGGCATCGCCTGCCTTTCCTGTTAGGATGGAGGCAGGAGGACACCGTGCAACCCGTATCCCTTTGGAACAAATCCTATTACTCGTTTCTCGAAGGGGCCTCGGCACCCGAGGAGCTGGTAGCTCGCGCCGTCATGCAGGGCCACCGCGCGTTGGCGATTACCGACCGCAACGGGGTTTCTGGCCTGCCCTCGGCCTGGATTGCAGCCAGGGGCACGGATCTGCGCATCCTTCATGGCGCCCAGGTCACGGTCGATGACGGGACCTCGCTCGTGTTGTTGGCGACCGACCGGTCCGGCTATGCGCAACTGACCCGCCTGCTGACCCGGGGGTGCCTGCGCTCGGAGAAGGGCCGTTGCCAGGTCCGGTGGTCCGAGGTGGCCGAGCACGCAGGAGGATTGATCGCGCTCTGGGGGGGGCGCGAGTCCTTGCTGGTCCGGCCCGAGGCGTCGGGTTGGGAACACATCGCCGGGGACTTGTGCGATGCCTTCGGTGACCGTCTGTACGCGCTGGCCGCGCGTCATCTATATGCACCGGAGAAGCGTGCCGAGGGGCGTCTGCGGCGCCGGGCCGGGCGCTTCGACCTGCCGATCACCGCCGGGGTGGAGGTGCTCTACCACGACCGCGTTCGTCGGCCGTTGCAGGATGTATTGACCTGTATCGGTGAGGGAATTCCGCTGGACGACATCGGAACGAAGCTGCGGCCGAATGACCGCCACGCCCTGCCCTCGCCGCAGCTGCTGCAACGCCTGTTCGCCGACGATCCGCCGGCGCTGGCACGCACCGGGGAGATCGCCGGGCGCTGCACCTTTGACCTGTCCGATCTGCGCTACCGTTACCCGGCCGAGCATCTGCCCTTCGGTATGTCGGTTGCCGCCTGGTTTGATCGACTGGTGTGGCGTGGCGCCCTGGATCGATTCGGGGAGCCGGTTCCCGCCGACCTGAAACAGCGCATCGAGCGGGAGCTCCTACTCATCCACGAACTGGAGTACGAGGGCTACTTCCTGACGATGTACGAGATCGTCCACTTCTGTCGCGAAGAGGGGATCCTCTGCCAGGGCCGCGGCTCGGCGGCCAATTCGGTGGTCTGCTATTGCCTGAAGATCACGGCGGTGAATCCACGCGAGGTCGACCTCCTGTTCGAGCGCTTCATCTCGCGCGAGCGTGCCGAACCGCCGGATATCGATCTGGACATCGAGCATGGGCGGCGCGAAGAGGTCATCCAGCATGTCTACCGGAAGTATGGCCGTGATCGCGCCGCGATGGTCTGCAATACGGTGCGCTTTCGACCGCGTTCGGCCATTCGCGAGGTGGGCAAGGCGCTGGGGCTGCCGGCGGTGAACCTGGACCGTCTGGCCAAGATGGCAGGCTACCGCGGGGGCGAGCTGACGGCCGAGGACCTCAGGACGGCGGGCTTCGATCCGGACTCGCCGCGGCACGCACACTTTGCGCACCTGGTCGATGAGATCCAGGAATTCCCGCGCCACATGTCGATCCATCCGGGTGGTTTCCTGCTGGGCCACGAGCCGGTGCACGACTTCGTACCGATCTCGAACGCCTCGATGGAAAACCGCACCGTAATCCAGTGGAACAAGTACGATGTCGAAGCGCTCGGATTGTTCAAGGTCGACCTGCTCGGTCTCGGCGCGCTGAATCAGCTGCACATCGCGTTCGACCTGCTGCGCAAGCACCGGGGAGTGGATCTGACCCTGGCCCGTGTCCCGCGCGACGACCGTTCCACCTTCGAGATGCTGCACCGTGCCGACTCGGTCGGCACCTTCCAGGTCGAGAGCCGCGCGCAGATGAACATGCTGCCGCGCCTGCGCCCCGAGACCTACTACGATCTGGTCATCCAGGTGGCGATCATCCGACCCGGCCCGATCACCGGCGGCATGCTGCATCCGTACCTCGCGCGGCGCCACGGGCACGAGCCGGTCACCTACCCACACCCTTCGCTCGAGCCGATCCTGCGCAAGACGCTCGGAGTTCCCCTGTTCCAGGAGCAGGTCATGCAGTTGGCGATGACGGCGGCCGACTACTCGCCCGGCGAGGCCGATCAGCTGCGCCGCGACATGGCCACCTGGCGGCGGCACGGTCCCATCGAGTCACACCGCGAACGACTGATCGGACGCATGATCGCCAAGGGTATCGCGCCCGAGTTTGCCGAGCGCGTCTTCCAGCAGATCAAGGGTTTCGGCGAGTACGGCTTCCCCGAGAGTCACGCCGCCAGCTTCGCGCTGATCGCCTACGCGACCTCCTGGTTGAAGTGCCATCATCCGGCCGTCTTTTGCTGCTCGCTGCTGAACGCGCAGCCCATGGGGTTCTACTCTTCCGGGACGATCGTCGAGGATGCGAAACGGCACGGAATCGCGGTGCTGCCCATCGACGCGACCACCAGCGATTGGGATTGCACGATCGAGGCGGGAGGGAGCCCGATGCATACCTCGGCTCCCTCGCACCACCCCCTCGCCGTGCGAATGGGGCTGAGGTATGTCAAGGGGCTCAGGAAGGACGTGGCCGAGCGCATCGTCGAGGTGCAGCGGGTGAGCCCGTGCCGCAGTATCGCGGACCTCTATCGTCGGGCGCGCGTGCCCGTCGATGACCTGGTGGCCCTGGCCGAGGCCGGGGCGCTAACGGTGTTCGAGCCGGAGCGGCGCAAGGCGCTGTGGGCGGTGCACGGTCTGAGCAAACGCGACCGACCCGAGCAGCTGTTGTTGCCGCTGGAGGACCCGGCGCCGGCGCCGCAGCTGAAGGATCTGGAGGAACTGGAGGAAGTCAGCTGGGACTGGAAGAGCAGCGGACACAGCCCGCGGGCGCATCTGCTGGAGCCGTTGCGCGCCGAGCTGCGTGCCTGCGGCTGGCCGACGGCCGCGGAGGTGAATGCTCTGGAGCACGGCCGGCGCTGCGACTATGTGGGCATCGTGATCTGCCGGCAGCGGCCGCACACGGCCAGCGGGGTGACCTTCATGACGCTCGAGGACGAGACGGGGTTCGTGAACCTGGTGCTGTGGAATCAGGTGTGGGAGGAATACAAGCTGCTGGCGAAGACGCTGTCGCTGATGGGGATCTCGGGGAAGATCCAATCCGAGGAGGGCGTCACGCACCTGATCGTGGAGAAGGTGTGGGAGCCGCGGTTGCACAAGCAGATCGCCGCCGGCCGGAGCCGGGATTTCCACTGATTCGGAGGGACGGGCCGGCCGTTTCCCGATCGCGCCGACCCGCACGGACGCTGCTGTCCCGCGCTCCGAGGCGCCCGTATGCCAGAGCGGTTCCGCCGCCACCCAGAGACCCTATCGTTCAAATCCTTCGTTCGTGGAATTTCCCTCAACCAGTGGAAATGATTGTCGAAAAAATGAACGACGAAACAAGGAACTCTGTAACGAGGGGGAGGCCATGTCTCTAGCTACCGGGAAACGAATTTTGATCATGGGTTTTGTCCTGGCTCTTGTCGCGACGATGAGCCTGGCAGCGCTCGCCGCTGATACGGACAACGATGGTCTGAGTGATGACGATGAAACCGGAGTCTACGGTACCGATCCGAACGATGCCGATACGGACGACGATGGGCTCGACGATGGCAATGAAGTGCTGGTCGTCGGGACCGACCCGTTGAATCCCGATTCCGATTGGGACGTCCTGTCGGACGGGGAAGAAGTAGTCACCTACGGTACCGATCCGTTGTTGGCGGACACGGACAGCGATGAGCTTGATGACGCGGAAGAATTGTTCATGTACGACACCGATCCCCTGGATCTGGACACCGATGACGACGGTCTCCCGGATGGTTTCGAGATTAACGCCGTGGACAGTGATCCTCTTGATCCAGATACCGATTCGGGCGGATGTCTTGATGGCGATGAAGTGGATCTGGGCTTCGACCCGTTGGATCCGTCCGACGATGAAGACTGTATCGCGATGCCGAACGATCCGTACAGTTGGGGTGACCTGAAAACCTACTACCGGTAGTCGGGTGTCGGGAGAACACGGAGGACGGATCGAGGGAAGCTCCTGGGCCAGGATATCGGCGCGGTGTACTGGCAGGCTGTCAAGGCCCACTGCACCAGCACGCTGAGTCCACCCGGCGGCCCCGGTAGACAGCGTCCGTGTTCATTGATCTCACAGGCTGATCGTTCCGGCGTCGGTTGTCATTCCTAGGTCTTCCGCTGAATTCCCGATCCACATCGCAGCCGTGTCGTTCTCCGCTCTAGAGCGGGAACCATCCTTCGATCGGGGACTCGTTGGCCCATCGCTTCGTTCGGCTCTCCAGGGGGCATAGCCTATCCGTGGGGACTCCGGCATCGAGAGCCGGGCCCAGGATTTCAATGGATGCACTCTCCTGTAACCATATTGTCTACGGGAGAGGTGTCGGCGGATATCGATCTGCTCACCGGCCGGCTCTTCAGCGCGGAGACCTACGTTGTCGGACTCAGCTTCTCGGGGTCGACACCTCCTGAGCGCGCCACACCGAAAGGACGATCGGGGCGATCTGACGCGCGACGGTCGACCTCGCCAGGTTGGCTTGCTCGCCGCTTCCGCCGCTACAGGTAGCTACGAAGACGAGGGAGACAAGAGCGTCTACGGCAGGGCTCGAAACCTCGCGGATTTTTTCGTGTTTTTCATGGTCCGAAGGGCGGGCAGAAGCTTGATCTTCGCAACGTACCTTTTGCCGCAACTTCAATGTGTCGGGCCATCACTTTGGAATTGATTGAGTTATATGAAACCGGGTTTTCGCACGCAACATCAGCATAGCGACGCGAGTTTGAGGATGTCTTTAAGTCGATGTCGATGGTCTGCTAACTGACTGTGAAGAAACGCAATATGGGTTCTGAGTCGAGGATGCTCGCTTCGTTGACTGTGGTCTGTCCTTTGCTTGACGGCTCAACGAGAGGTCTCCCTCTCCGCTGAAGCAACTGTGTACCGCATCGACGGAATCCAAGACGTCGAGCAACGAAGGAGAACAGGCATGAAGAAAGTGGCAACCGCAGCAGTATTCCTGGCTCTGATCGCTTTGATGACGGGGCCGGTCGCAGCCCAGTATCCGGTCGTCTACGAGCATGACTTCAATTCGGGCACCGCCGGTTGGACTGCATTCGGGAGCCCCTCGCCGACTCTGGTCGATGTCAACGGTACCACCATCCTCGATCCCAGTGGCGACGGCTGGTGCAATTCCGGCGTCTACACCAACGAGACTTTCGATTGGGGACCGGGTTCGATTCTTGAGTTCGTCTTCGTGACCAATCCGTTGGACGAGGGACGAGAAGGGGCACACCAGAGCATGTCGATCGGAATCTGTTCCCTGGATTTTCAGACGGGCACCTGCTCCGAGGGAGAACTCATTCGTCTATTCGGTTTCGAGGTCGGGATCGATGTGACTGGCGGTTGTGGTAGTGTGCCGCATGCCGGCTTCACCGGCATGGGTTTCTCCAACGCTTGTAACGGCTATGGCCCCGAGCAGGACGGCGTTTGGCATCACGTCAAGATTCAGAATTCCACCGGTGCCTCGGACGACAGCGAAGTGCTCTACCTGGAGTATGATGGTGTCGGCGAGTACGTGGAACTGGACGCTCCGCTGCCTTCGCAGGTCAAACTGCAGATCGCTGGGCGTAGCAACAACACGACCCTGGGTGTTTCCTCGATCAAGATGAGCTACTGGCCTGATAGCCCAGTCGCTACCGACGATGCCGCCTGGGGCAGCCTGAAGGCGCTGTTCCGGTAGCTCGGGAGACAGCTGACCCAAGCTGATTGGATGTTGAAAACGGGACCGTGCCTGTGCTCCGATGGCAGGCACGATCCTGCTGGATGAAGGCAAGGGCGCGTGCCAGATTCTGAGAGTAGTGGAAATGTCCGTCCAGACATCACCGAAATGGGTGCCGATTATTGCGGGACTGCTTTCGACTTCGATTCCCGCAGCCGGAGGTCCTGCCATCGCACGCCTCGTCGCCGCCTGCTTCCAGTGGCATTGGGTGCGACCGTCACCCCATCGACAGTGGTCCTGGCCATCATCTTGGCGGGTCTGGGTGTTAGAGGCGTGGTGTAAGGACGCCATGCCCCTATGATGCCGACCTGCGCCTGGGGCGAAGTGTCGTACCGGTTCCGTTTGCACGGAGTAAGCAGGGTTCCGGCCCGCCCGTGGTATAGTCTGACACGTACTCCGATCAATACTCGCGATTCATATCTGTTCCGTTCCTATATCGTCAGGGGAGATCGATATGCTGCGGCATCTGTTTCTCGTCGCCGTGTTTCCTGCCTTCCTGCTCGCCGGCTGCTCCGATGACGACCCCTGCGAGATCGTCGGGCCGGTTCCCGAATGGAATCTGACCGGTGCTGAAATCCTGACCTACACGCAGTCCGACCTGGACCAACTTGCGGGCCTGACCGACCTCGAGGGGTCACTGTACGTATCGAGCAGTTCGGAAGACCCGGTCGTGGATCTCTCGCCACTGGCCTCGTTGCGGACGGTATCCGGGCAGCTGACGATCCGGGGGACGAACCTGTCCTCGCTGGCGTCACTGGGAAATCTGGAGCGACTGAGCGCTCTGCACGTCTACGCGAACCCACCGTTGGAGTCGCTGGAGGGGCTGGGCGGGATCGCGGAACTGGATTTCCTGGACGTCGAATCCAATGAATCGCTGACATCGCTCGACGGTCTGGATGGCTTGCAAGCGGTCGCCGGCAGTATCCATCTTCAAAATAACGACCAATTGCGGACTCTCGATGGCCTGGCGGGGGTGCGCGAATGCGCGAGCCTGTGGATCGAGAATTGCCCGCAATTGGAAAGCCTGGCGGC
>JANTGJ010000125.1 GCA_024762975.1 Candidatus Krumholzibacteriia bacterium | reverse complement strand
CCTGCGAAATGCCGTTTTTCGCTACGGCTACAACCATCCTTCGCTCGGTACGATCGAGATCAATTCGGCCAATCCCGAATTCGACGACTGTATCTTCGCCTACAACGGGATCGCGCTGGACTACAGCGGCACTGCCGGAGATCCGTCCGAAGGCTGGATCCACGGCAGTGATTTCTACGGCAATACCTACTACGCCGTGCGCAATCCCGCCGCTGCCTTCACCGTCGATGCCACCGGCAACTGGTGGGGGCATCCGTCCGGACCGTTGGACGACAGTGACGATACCGCCAGTGGCGGCTTCTACAATCCCGGCGGTCTGGGGGACGCCGTCAGCGACGATGTCGACTACGGCAGTTGGTTGACGGACGGTATCGAGAATCTGTTGCTGGGCGATGTGAGCCGCAATGGAGATGTGCGGGCCTATGATGCCTCCCTGGTGCTTCAGCATCTGGTATCGCCATTCCTGGGACCCTTGCAGCTGGTGCTTGCCGATGTCGACTGTTCGGCCGGCCCTACGGCCCTGGACGCTGCGCAGATCCTGCGTCTGGTGGCCGGGCTGGAAACGTATTTCCCCTGTGCCTTCGAATCCACACCGACCAAGGATCCGGATACCGACGTTTTCCAGGTGGCCCCGATCACCTGTGAGATCAGCCTGCCGGTCGTGCGGCTCAGCGCAGGCGAATCGCAGTGGGTGCCGGTGCATCTGACAGGCACCGGCGAGTTGTACGGTCAGGAATATCAGATCCGATTCGATCCGGAGCAGACCCGAATCGAACAGGTGCGCCTGTTGCCCGATGCGCAGGCATCCCTGCTGGCCTGGAATGTCGAGGGGGACCAGTTGCGCATCGCGCTGGCCTCGGCGTTGCCGCTGGAGGTCACCGATGCGGTCGAATTCCAGGTGACCGCGGTGACCACGCTGGATGAAACCGAAGAGGCCCGCTTGATGGTCCAGTGGGCCCGTTTGAACAACGAAGAGTTCACGGGTGCCGCCGGCAGACCGGACGGTCCGCAGGCGATCCGCTCGGTACGGTTGCTGCAAAACCACCCGAATCCCTTCAATCCCACGACCTCGATCCGCTACGAACTGCCTGAAGACCCGGGCGCGGTGACGGTGCGTCTGTCGGTGCTCGACGCGCGCGGACATCTGGTTCGCACTCTTGTGGATGGACTGCAGCAGCCGGGATCGCACGAAGCGGTCTGGGACGGTCGCGACGAGAAGGGGCGCCGGGCCGGGAGCGGTGTGTTCCTGTACCGACTCGAAGCGGGTGCCGTGCGCCAGGTTCGCAAGATGGTTCTCTTGAAATAGCGGAGGTGGCGCAATGACTCGCGATACGAAACGACGAATCTCCGCTGCCCGGGCGGGCAGGAGGTCGCTTGCGGTAGCCTGCGGGCTGCTGGCCGGAATCCTGTTTGCGGCCGGGGCCGACCTCTGTGTTGCTGCCACTCTCGACCTGGGTACCGTCGCCGGACAGGTCGGAACGACCGTCCTGCTGCCGATCGAGCTCTCCGGTCTGGGAGCCGATGCGATCGATGCTTTCGAATTCGAGGTGACCTGGACGGCGCAGTACGCCCAGTTCGCAGGCCTTGAGTCCACCGGCACGCTCAGCGCCGGCTGGATGACGGTCTTCGATTCGGGGGATGGCACAGCGTCGATTGCGGCAGCCGGTCTGGTGCCGATCACGGCCGATGGGACCCTCGTGTACCTGCGTTTCCTGCTGGGACCGGACTCCGGAACGGTCTCCGTGTACTGGAGCACGGCGGTCCTGAACGAAGGCGAGCCGGATCCGTTTCTGGTGGGAGGACAGTTGCAGATCAGCGCTTTGCCGACTCTCGATGTCCGGCCGGACACCGGAATTCTCGCTGTCGGCGAAACCACCACTTTTTTGACGACGGGGGGCACCCCGCCCTATACCTATTCCAGCAGCGATCCGGCGGTCGCCGACTTCAGCGGAGACGTGATGACGGCCCGGGCCCCGGGCCGGTCGCAGGTCGAAGTGCAGGATAGCGGAGGGCTGACCGACCGGACCGACGGGGAGTTCGAGATCCGGCCGTTCCGCATCGAGGTGGCGGATCGGTCCGTTGTGTCCGGCAGTACGATCCGGATCCCGGTGCTGCTGGGTGAAGTGTCCGCTTTTGACATCGTCGCGGTGGAATTCGACCTGGAGTTCGGCCCGGAGGCCCTGACCTATGCCGGCTTCAGCACCGTCGGCTCCCTGATCGGAGCAGCCGGTTGGTCTGATCCCGAGGTGAGCGTCCAGGACGGTCGCGTGAACTTCGCCGCCGCGGGGACCACGGCCCTCGCCGGCGCGGGTGCCGTCCTGTATGTCGATTTCGTCGTCCATTCCAGCAGCTGGATCTCACCCGGAGCCGGTTCGTTCAACGAGGCGTATTGTGCATTGCCGGATGCCGGGTACTTGTCGGTGACCGCCGCACCGGTGATCACGATCTCGCCGACGAGCAGCCAGCTGCTGGTGGGCGAGACGCAGACCTTCTCCGCGCACGGGACGATTTCCCCGCCGTTGACCTGGAGCGTGGACGACGTGTCCGTCGCCGGGATCGACGGCTCGGGTCAGCTGCGCGGTCTGGACGAAGGGGTGGTCCGGGTGCGGGTAGAGGATTCGATCGGCGTGGTTGGCTGGTCACAGGAAATCCGCGTCTGCCACGTCGGACTGCCGCCGCTGGAGGCGTCGATCGGCCCTTCGGAGTTCGTGATCATCCCGGTGCGTGCCAATCGAACGCTGGATGGGCTGGGTATCCATAGTCTCGAGATCAGCCTCGGGTACGACCCCGCCCTGGCCACATTCCTGGCCGTAGCCACGGCCGGCACCCTGACCGACTCGTGGGGTGCCCCGGTGGTCAACGACCGGCTGGGATCGGTCGGAATCTATCTGGCCGGAGCCGAGCCGCTGGAGGGATGCGAGCCGGCGTTGATCTATCTGTACTTTCAGGGCGACCCCGGCATATCCGGAGAATACACCGGATTGCATTTGACCTCGGCGCTGCTGAACGAGGGAAGTCCCTGTGTGATGATCGACCGGGGACAGGCCTGCGCCGGGGGCAGCCCGGCACCGCTGCCGGCCATACGCTCGCTGGAGGTCAGCAACCATCCCAATCCCTTCAATCCCCGTACCACGATTCGTTTCAGCACCCCCGTTGAGGGACAAGCGGAGGTGACCGTGTACTCGGCGCGAGGAGAGCGGGTGCGCACCCTGTGGACCGGATTCCTGGTTGCCGGTGTCGAGCGCACCGTCACGTGGGACGGATGCGACGACCAGGGCCGCCGGCAGGCCAGTGGCGTCTACACGGCGCAACTGGAATCGGGCAGGCAACGGCAACGAACGAAAATGGTACTCTTGAAGTAGGGGCTTCGGTCGGGGAAGGGGGCCGACGCTTCGGCAGTGTCGGGCCTCACGGTTTTCCGGCGATACGCAGGATACTAGCCCTCGAGGGAGTCTTCTAGGTAGCCGGCGAGCCACGGAAAGGCCTCGGCCACCGAGGGCGAGGCAATCAGGAAATCCCGGATCGGGCCGGGCTGTCGGCTGTCCAGGAGCAATCGAACCCAGCCGCGGAACCGCTCATCGGCTTCCTCCCGGGAGGCGTCGATCCGCAGGTCGACCGGTTCGCCCAGGATCATCGTGGCGACCAGCAGGCCCAATGCCGCTTCGGTGTCCGTGGTGGAGTGCGGTCGCAGGCATTCTGCGACGGCACCGGCTTGACCGAGCGACAGGAACGCGCGGGCCAGCGGAATCGATGATTCCGGATGGCGATCCAGGAAATCTCGCAGGGGCCGGGCCAACGGGGAGCCTGCCGAGGGTCGGTGGAAGGCAGCCAGCGCCAGGAGCGCCTCGGGATCCGCAGGACCGGCGAGGGCCGCCTCCCGAGCGAGCGCGGCGGCCCGCGTTGGATCTCCGGCCGCCGCCGCCAGGCGGCACAATCCCAGCAACGGGCGGAGGGCCCCCTGGATCGATGTACTGTTGCGCGCGGCGTTCAGGCTCTTCTCGAACGACGCGGCGGCCTCCTGGTCGCGGCCCAAGGCTTCGAGGCACATCCCACGCCGCAAATGCCAGGCCGCCGAAGCGGCAATGCGATCAGTCCGCGCCTCCAACCATTCCAATTCTTCGGCCGGACCGGCTCCCAGACCCTGGCTGACCAGAGCGAGAAACTCGCCTCCCCAGTGAGCTTCGCGCAAGGTCGCCTGGGCCGATCCGGTCGCGGTGTCGATCCGCTCGGCGGCCTGCTCCGCAGTGTGGTGCCACAGTTCGCGGTCTTCCCAGAAGCGCGCGATCTCGAGGATTTTGAACCAGCAGTAGAAGTCGTCCGGTTGATCGCCGAGGGCCGCTCGCAGGAGCTCGAGATCGCGCTCCTTCTTGTTCCGCTCCGCCGCGACTTCGCGCAGGTAACCCAGATGATCGACGGTGCCGTCCAGGTGGACGATCCGAAGTCCGTCGCGCTGCAGCATCGAACGAACCGAAGTCGAAACGTCCTCGTGAATTCGATATTCGAAACGGATCGAGGGGTCGTTGCGGAAGAGTCTCAGCAGCGGAGCGAGGCGGCATTGTCCATTCGGGAGTTCGTTCCGCATCAGAACCGTGGCCGCACCCGCCCCGTCGTTCCGGATCAATTCCCTGATCTGGGAGGCCAGCAGCGGGGAGACGCGCTCGTCGGCATCCAGGAAGAGGATCCAGGCGCCGGCAGCCTCGCGAATCGATTCATTGCGGGCAGCGGCGAAGTCGTCGATCCATTCGAAATGGCGTACCTGCGCCCCGGCCGCCTCGAGCAGGGACACGGTCTGATCCGTCGAACCGGTATCCACGGCAATCAGTTCATCCCACAGTCCCGCGACCGAGGCCAGGAAATCCGGCAGCATCGCGGCTTCGTTCCGCACGATCAGGCAGAGGCTCAGTTCGGGTCGGGGCACAATCTCTCCTCGTACTGGCGGGTGTCGGTCGATGATGGGCCATTCTATCGCTGTCGGCATGGAAAGTGCAATCCATGGTCCGAATCGGACCGCAGGAGAGCCGATCGATGACAACCGAACCACGCCCGGGGGGAGATGGAATCCGTTCGGGGCGACGCCGGATGATCTCCGGTCTACCGCCGGGAGGCCTACTTGAGTTCCCACGAATCGTTACAACAGGGGCCCCAGGATCCGCGAACGATCATCGGATTCTACCGGGTGGATCTGGCCTACAAGGATCAGCTTGCCCTGCGCAACGTCACCTTCAATGTCAGCAACGGGGAGTTCCTGTGCCTGACCGGTCCCAGCGGGGCGGGCAAGAGTTCCATCCTGCGCCTGATCGCCATGGACGCCTTCCCGACGAAGGGCCAGGTGATCATTCGCGGCATGTTGGCCTCGAAGATGAATCGACGCAAGGTACCGCGATTGCGGCGCGAGATCGGCTTTGTATTCCAGGACTTCCGCCTGCTCGAGGACCGCTCGATCCACGACAATGTGGCGTTTGCGCAACTCGTTGTCGGTATACGATCTGCAGAGATCAAACGCAACGTCATGCGGGTGCTCACGCAGGTCGGTCTGTGGGACAAGCGGCACCGGTTGCCGCGACAGCTCAGCGGTGGAGAACAGCAACGCGCCGCGATCGCCCGGGCGATGGTCAACAGTCCAAAGATCCTGCTTGCGGACGAGCCGACGGGCAATCTCGATCCGGTCAACGCGCAGGAGATCATCGACCTGTTGTTCCGCATCAACGACGGGGGTACGAGCGTGATCTTCAGCACTCATGACCACCAGATCGTCAAGAGTTTCGGCGAGCGCGTCATCGTGATGGACGAAGGGCGCATCGTTTCGGATGAGCAACGCAAGACCGCGGTCGATCGTTCCGCGAGCCTGGTCGACCGCATGTACCGTCCCGACCCCGCAGGAACGAATTCAAACGCATCGAGGGAGGCAGCGCATGTATAAGGGCGCCCAGATCCGCTATCTGATGGGCGAGTCGCTGGCCGGATTCCACCGACGGAAACTGACCACGGGTGTCACGATCCTGATCATGGGGTCATCGCTGTTGGTACTGGCGGTGTTGACGCTGGCGACCCTGAATCTGGACCAGTTGCTGGCCCGGGCGCGGGCGAGTATCGATATGCGCGTCTTTCTGCTGGAGAATCTGGAGCCGGATCAGGTCGCCGAACTGCAACCTCGATTGATCGTGATTCCCGGAGTCCAGGGCGTGCATTACATCAGTCCGGAGACCGCATTGAACGAGTTCCGCACCAGTCTGGGCGATGAAGCCGGTGTGCTGGATCTGCTGGAGACCAATCCGCTGCCTGCTTCCTACCATCTCGAGTTGACCGCGGGCGCCCGGAATCTGGAAGCGGTACGAGCGATCCGCGATGAAATCGCCGCCTGGCCTGAGGTGGCCGAGATCGTCTTCAACCAGGGTTGGATCGACGCACTCGAGGGCTGGTCGAAACGATTCCGTATGGCCAACCTGATCACCGGGCTGGTCGTTTTCATCGCGGTGGTTTTCGTGATCTCCAATACCGTGAAATTGACGATGGCAGCCAGTTCCCGACTGATCCAGATCCAGAAGCTGGTGGGAGCCACCAATGGATTCATCCGTCTGCCGTTCCTGTGCGAGGGGATGCTGCAAGGGGCGCTGGCCGGTGGGTTGGCCATGGGTCTGGTTGCGATCGCGGGCCATTTCCTGAGCGAGCGGTTGGGCGGAATGGTCTTCTTCAACTGGGAGCAGATCGCCGGCTTCGTCGCCTTCTGCACCGTGCTGGGCCTGCTGGGCAGCTGGTCGGCGATGCGCAAGTACCTGACCCTGCGGAGTGAGATCTGATGCATCGCGGCGCAACGATTCTGGCAAGTGCAATCCTGCTGCCGGCGGTGTTGCTGGCTTGTCTGACGATCGCCCAGACGGGGGACTCGACGACGGATCCCCTGCTCTCCAAGATCAGCGAGAATCAATCCGAACTGCAGCAGATTCGCGCCCGCATCGAGGCCCAGAAAGCCGAGATGGCGAAGCTGGATGAGCGTGCCGCCGACATGAAGCGTTCCAACGAGCAGATCCTGCACGACATCGAATTGAGTCGCCGGTTGTTGGGCGGGCTGGACGAACGGGAGCGCCTGCTGGAGAGTCAGCGCGAGCAGCTGGAGCAGGACCTCGCCGTCAGTTCGGATGTCTACGAGGCTCGCCGTGCAGCGCTGGCGCGCAGCCTGCGCTCGATGTACTACCGCGGGCAGAATCGTGAACTCGAGATGATTCTCATGTCCGGCTCCTTCTCCGAGTTCCGGTCCCGGCTGAAGTGGGAGGCCCTGCTGGTCCGCCTCGGCGCCGGTCTGATGGAGAACACGCGCAACGAGGGCCAGCGCATCCAGCATGAGCAGACGACGTTGAATGTGGCACTGGCCGAGATCGCACGGTCGCGTGAGGAAGCGGGACGCGAGCGTTCCCGTCTGGAGATGCTGGAGGCCGAGCAGATCGGGGCGCTACGCGAGCTGGAGGAATCCAAGCGCGGTATGAAGAATCAGATGCTGGACCTGTCCCTGAACGAACAGCGGCTGAAGTACATCATGGACGACCTGGAACAGCTGCGGGCCGAACGGGAGGCGCAGGAGTCGGTTACCGCCTCGTCGCTGAGCACCCTGGCGGGCAGCCTCGAGTGGCCGGTCGAAGGTACCCTGCTGCGTGGCTTCGGGCGCTCGGTGCATCCGAGATTCAAGACCGTGACCCTGAACAACGGCGTGAATATCGCCGCGCATCTCGGAGCCCCGGTTGCCTCGGTGGCCGACGGGAAGGTGGAGTTCGTCGACGAGTTGCCCGGGTTCGGGCAATGCGTTATCCTTGACCACGGGGAAGGCTACTACACGTTGTATGCCTACCTCGACCACGCATTTGTGACCCCCGGCACCGAGGTGGCCCGGGGGCAGATTATCGCCGAGGTCGGCCGCCCGGTCGGAGCAGAGCAATCGCAGCTCTATTTCGAGGTCCGGCATGGTCGTACCCCGTTGGATCCCGCCGACTGGCTTCGGCCCCGTTGATCGGAACCTGTTCCCGGTCGGCGGCGTCCGTGCCGTCCGGCTGATCCGGAGCAGGAGTCGCACGTGGACAGGCACTCGTTCCCCGGACGCCGGGGCACTCTCGAATCCCTGTTGAGAATGCGCGAGAACGACCAGCTTGGCCAACCGTTCCTGCTGGCCGGTCCGGACGGCTCGGGCAAGGAAAACACCGCCCTGGAGTTTGCCCGGATCATCAATTGCTCCGCGCCCGAGACCTGCGGCGCGGGTTCCCTTTGCGAAAGCTGCGCCAAGGCGCTGGCTTTTCAGCATCCGGATATCCACTGGATCGGCCCGGCACCTGCCACGGTCAAAGAGGACGATATCCGCGCACTGTTGGTGCGCAAGATGGGCAACCCCTTCGACTCGTCGCCTTGGGCGGCGAGTTCCCAGGTGGGCATCGGCGATCCGGAGAATCCGGGGCCGATGACGGTGCGCTCGCTGATCCATTTCCTGCGTCGCAAGGCCTTTCAGAGTCCCTACAAGGTCGCCATCGTGGCCGATGCGCACCGGATGAACCTGGCATCGGCGAACGCCTTTCTGAAGACCCTCGAGGAACCTCCGCCGCGTTCGGTCATCTTCCTGCTCAGCTCGGCATCCGAGAGCATGCTGCCGACGATTCGCTCGCGATGCCGGAAGATTCAACTGGATCCCTGGCCAGTATCGGAATTGGCTCCCCTGCTGGCCGAGCAGGCGGGCGTGACCGCCGAAGCGGCGGCAGGGGTGATCCGCGCCGCCGACGGCAACGCCCGGCGCGCTTTGGCCCTGCTCACGCCGGGGGCCGGGATTCTCGTCGAATGGGCGATGATGATCTTCGAGTGGATTCAGCGCGGCGATCGGGCGCTCTGCGCGGTGGCGGCGGACGAACTGCATCGCGGCGCCATCTCCCACGCGGCCCGGCTGGACGAGAACAATGCCGGCAGTCCGGAATCGAAGCCGGCCAAAGAACCGATCGAGCGGCGAGCGCGGGCCATTCGCCTTTGCGAACTCCTCGCGCTCCTGTACAGTGATACCGTGGCCTGCCGCGAACTGGGGACGGACTGGATACCGCGTCTGGAAGTGGCGCGCGAAAGCGTGCAAAGGGCAGCGGCTTCGCGGGGCACCAGGAGTCTCTTGCAGGATCTGGCCCGCATCGAGAGCGCACGGGGCGAAATCGACCGAAATCTCAACATCGGCCTGGTGATGGCCGTTTTGTTCGAAGAATTGAGTAACCATGTCGGAATCGACCAGGGATCCGTCAAATTCAGAGCCTCGGCGCGATAGCGGTCCGGGCAAACCACGAACCGACGGTGGCCGGCGACGCGGCCCGGGTCGTGGCGAGAACCGGGGAGCGAACCCGCGGGGCCGAGGCAGTCGTCAGCAGAATCGCATGCGGAACGATCCACGGAGCGACCGAGCGCGTCGTGGCAAGCACGATCGCATCGAGATCCCGGAGGGCGTCGACCTGGTGCTGGTCCAGTTCAAGGGGCACCGCAAGGCCTATTATCACAACCGCAGGAAGCTGGATCTGCAGGTCGGCCAATACGTGCTGGTCGAGGCGGACCGGGGCTGCGATATGGGCCGCGCCCAGTACGTGGGGCCGGGCAACCGGGACTGGTGGAGCACGGCTGTCGATCAGGGGGTACTGGAGGTCGCCAGTGAACAGGACCTGGCCCGTCTGCACGAGAACCGCGGTGACGAGTGGGAATTTTGGGACATCTGCCAGGAAAAGATCCAGGCCCGGCGACTGGAGATGAACCTGGTTTCGGTCGAACGCCAGTTCGATCACAAGAAGATCACGTTCTATTTCACGGCCGAACAGCGGGTCGATTTTCGTGAACTGGTGCGCGATCTGGCCGGTGTTTTTCGCACCCGCATCGAGCTGCGGCAGATTGGTGTCCGCGACGAGGCGAGGCTGAAGGGCGGCCTGGGAATCTGTGGACGCGAGTTCTGTTGCTCCGGTTTCCTGCAGGAGTTCATTCCCGTCACGCTGAAGATGGCCAAGACCCAGCAGTTGCCGCTGAACCCGGGCAAACTCTCGGGGCCCTGCGGCCGGCTTCGTTGCTGTATGACCTACGAGAACGAGGTCTACAGGGAATCCCGTCGGCGCCTGCCGCGGGTCGGCATTCGCGTCGGTACGCCCGATGGAACCGGTACGGTCCGCAAGCTGGATCTCCTGCAGGAGCTGGTCGCCGTCGATCTGCCGGATGCCGACGGCCTGAAATCGTTTCCCGTGAGCCAGCTGAAGTGGGAGCGAGGAGACAGCCTGCCAGATCCGGGCCCGCGGGGAGGATCCCGTTGATCGACAGTCACGTCCATCTGAACCGCTCTGAATTCGACTCCGATCGCCACGACGTCATCGGACGAGCGGTGGAAGCCGGGGTCACCGGATTCCTGAATGTCGGCTATGACCCCGATACGAGTTCCGAGTCGATTGCTCTGGCTGAGACGGATCCCCGCATTTTGGCCACCGTGGGAGTGCATCCTCATGATGCGGCTCTGTTGGCGGACGAGAGCGGCAATCCCACCCGCGAGGGCCTGCGCATCCTGGCCGACATGGAAGCCCAGTCCGCGAATCCGCGCGTGGTCGCGATCGGTGAGATCGGCCTGGATTTCTTTCGCGATCTCTCGCCACGCCCGGCGCAGGATACCGCCTTCGCGCAGCAGCTGCATCTGGCCGAGCGGGTCGGCCTGCCGGTGGTGCTGCACGTCCGGGATGCCTGGCCGGAAACCCTGGCCTTGATCGATCGGGAAGGCGCTCCTTCGAACGGGGGCGTTTTGCACTCGTTCTCCGGAGGCGAGCAGGAGGTGGCGTGGGCGCGCGAACGCGGTTTCCTGATTGGAGTCGGTGGCCCGGTCACCTACAAGAAGAGCAAGCTGCCCCGGGCCGTGGTCGCCGCCGGGCTGGACATGATTCTGCTGGAGACCGATGCTCCCTGGCTGCCGCCCGTTCCCCATCGCGGACAGAGGAACGAATCAGCCTACCTGCAGCACACCCGAGATTTCGTGGCCGAAGTGCTGGGAGTCCCGGCGCGCGAGGTCGTCGAACAGACGACTCGCAATTTT
>JANTGJ010000124.1 GCA_024762975.1 Candidatus Krumholzibacteriia bacterium | reverse complement strand
TGAGTAACGACCCGCTCCGTGCGGGTCGTCACAAGGTATCAGCACTTATTCATCCGGAGCAACCGTTTTGGCAAACGGCGTATTCCGGCGCCTACTCGGCCAGGTTCTCCAGGACGATTTCGGCCAGGTCACGAGCCTTCAGCGACTCCGAGCGATCCGTCTCCTTGATCGCATCGCCGAGCATGGTCAGGCAGAACGGGCAGGCGGTACAGACCTCGTCGGCACCGGTCCCCGCTGCTTCCTCGATGCGCTCGTGATTGATCCGCGAGCCGAGATCCTCCTCCATGAACATGCGGCCACCGCCACCTCCGCAGCAGAAACCTTCGCGCCTCGAGCGTTTCATCTCGAGGGTCTCGACACCCTCGACGGCCTCCAGCACCTCCCGCGGAGCGTCGTAGATGTCGTTGTGGCGCCCCAGATAACACGAATCGTGGTAGGTGACCTTCGTCTGCGCGCCCGGCTTCAACTTCAGACGCCCGTCGGCGATCAACTCGGTCAAAAGCTCGCTGTGATGCACAACCTCGATGTTCTCCAGGTCGAAATCCGCGTACTCGTTGCCGATCATGTTCAGGCAGTGCGGGCAAGCCGTCAGCACCTTCTGCACCTTGTACTTCCGGAAAGTGGCGACATTCTGCTGCGCCTGCATCTGGAACAGGTATTCGTTGCCGACGCGACGGGTCGGATCACCGCAACAGCCTTCCTCGGTGCCCAGAACCGCATAGTCCACGCCGGCCTTGTTCAGCAGCCGGCAGACCGCTCGCACGACCTCGCTGTTGCGATCGTCGAAGCTGCCGGCGCAACCGATGAAGAAGAGGTACTCGGCCTGCCCCTTGTCGCGCATCCGCGGCACATCCAGGTCGCCGATCCAGTCCTCGCGCGCCGCGGCACTCACATTCCACGGATTCGAATTGTTCTCCAGACCCTTCAGGGCCCCCTGCAGCGCGGACGGCACCTTGGCCTCCATCATCGTCAGGTAGCGCCGCTGGTCCACGATATTCGGGATATGATCGATGACCACCGGACAGGACGAGACGCACCAGCCGCAGGTCGTGCACGCCCAGAGTGCCTCCTCCTCGTTGACCTCGCCGATCAGGGCGGGGCGTTCGAACTCGGCGATCTTCGCCGCGGCGGCCTCGTGCTTGCCGCCGGCTTTCAATTTGCCGACCTCGATCAGATGATCGGCCATGCCATAGGCAGCGTCGCGCTCGTGGACGATGATCTCGCGCGGGTGCAGCGGTTTGCCCGTCACGTGGGCCGGGCACTGGTCGTTGCAACGGCCGCATTCCGTGCAGGTATACATGTCCAGGATACGCCGCCAATCGAAGTCCTCGATCCTGCCGACACCAAAACTCTCCTTGCCCTCGAAATCCATCTTCTCCAGCGAAGCACTGGGAGTCAGGCGCCCCAGGTAGACGGCGGGCAGCGCCGTCAGCACGTGGAAGTGTTTTCCGAAGGGCAGGAAGTTCAGGAAAGCCAGCACCAGTACGCAGTGCGACCAATACAGTGCCTGCAACCATTGGTGGACCACGGCATCGGGACTGCCGGCAAAGAGAGGCGAAAGCAGATTGCCCGCCCACGACGCCGTGCGCTCGGCATGATCCGGCTCGAGACGGAACAGGGCCGCGTCACCCAACAGGTCGGTGGCCATCAGCGAGCCGATCCACAGCAGAATCAGGACCGCCTCGGCACTCAAGTGAAGTCGTTGGGGCCGCAGCACCAGACGGCGCCAGATCGCGTAGACCATGGCCAGCAGGACGATCACCGAGAACGTGTCCTTCAACACGGTGTACACGATGCCCAGGGGCCCGCCCAGCAGGGGCAAATGGAAGTCCGCGTCGAATCCGCGGCCGATCAGCGTGATGGTGCGCAACGAGACGACCAGGAAACCCGAAAAGATCCCCACGTGCATCCAGCCGGCACCCTTTTCGTAGAGCAGGCGTTTCTGTCCGAAGCCCACGGCGAACAGGTGGCGTACGCGATCCGCGAAACGGTCGTGCTTCCAATGGAATTCTCCGGCACGCATCAGCCACCAGCGGTTGGCCATGGTGCCGACGAAAAGGGACAGCGAAAGAAACAGCAACAGGGACATGAGCCAGGGATTCACGGCGACACCTTCCATGGTGGGTACCACGCCTCGGGGACGGTCCGTGCCACGACGGCCAGGACCTTCATTCCAAAATAGAGGGCCGCCCGCGGTGCGGGAAGGGAAAAATCGGCACCGGCGGGAACGGGCTCCGAGGTTTACTTTTCCTGAGGCTGCGAATAACTTCTAGGCGAACCTGGAAATCCGGGAGCAACTGCCGCAGGCAGTACCCTGGCGCGGAATCGACGGTCCTCGATACCTGGCCCGTTGTCGATCGGCGCATCCGAGTGAAAGGAAACGCATGAGTGGCGCAGGTGGATCGAGTTCGTTTCGCAATCCTTCTGATCAACGATTGCAGGCGATCCTGGAAAACATGAAACGCGTAGCGGTTGTGGGAATCTCTCCCAAACCGGACCGCGCCAGCCACGGGATCTCGAAATTTCTGGTCGGATTGGGCATCGAGGTCGTCGGCGTCAACCCGATGCAAACCGAGCCGATCCTGGGAATCGAAATTTTTCCAACGCTGGCCGATGTTCCCGGAACGGTCGACATCGTCGATGTTTTCCGGCGTAGCGAAACGGTACCGCCGATCATCGAGGCCGCGATTGGGCGCAAGGATTCCTGCGTCTGGATGCAGGAGGGCGTCGTGCACGAGGAGGCTGCGGACGCTGCCCAGCAGGCCGGGCTGGATGTGGTGATGGACCTGTGCCTATACAAGGAATGGCTCCGCCTGCTGAACAACTGATCGGGCAGCCGGGAACGCAACGACACCTGCAACCGATGGACGAACGACATGTTGATCCAGCCCGAAGCGGACGTGATTCTTTCGGGCCCGTGCAATCTGGTCACGGGCGCATTGGGCTTCGTGGGCCGGCATCTGTTGCGCAGCCTGGTAGCGGCGGGGATCCCCTGCGTGGGCATCGATCGGCCCGGCAGGGATCTCCCCCCGAGGCTGGGACTCTTTGTGCTGGATGGCCAGGTGGAGGGCATCGAGGGCGCCGTACGATACGTGGGGCCGTTGGGCGATTTTCTCCTCTTTCGGCAGGATCTGCTGGACGGGCCGGGATTGTCGGCCCTGATCGACCGATTGCGCCCGGTCATGGTCTACCACCTGGCCGCCCAGAGCTCGGCCGGCGCGTCGTTCGCGGATCCATCCGGGACCTTCACGACGAACGTCACCGGCACGGTGAACCTCTATGAGGCGATCCGTGCCTTGCCGGATGTGGAATGGCCGATCATCCTGTCGGTAGGTTCGGCCGAGGAATATGGCCCCCAGGGTGATCCGGGGCTGCCGATTGGCGAGGATGCGCCGTTGCGGCCGATCTCGCCCTACGGGGTCAGCAAGGTGGCTCAAACCTTGCTCAGCCAACAGTACGTCACCAGTTGGCAGCTGCCGATCATCGCGGTGCGCTCATTCAGCCACACCGGACCGGGCCAGGACACGCGATTCGCGTTCCCTGCCTTTGCCCGGCAGATCGCCGCCGCCGAGGCAGGCAGCGGCCCGTCGCAAATTCTCGTCGGCGACCTGACGGCACGGCGCGATTTTCTGGACGTACGCGATGTGGTGGATGCCTATCGATCGCTGATGAAGGAGGGCCGCCCGGGCGAAGTGTACAACGTCTGCTCGGGAACCGCGGACACGATCCAGCAGGGCCTGGATACACTGATCCGTTGTGCGACGACGAAGATTTCGGTCAGGAAGGACCCGGAGCTCTGCCGGCCTTCGGACATTCCGATACTTTTGGGAGACAACTCAAAGCTCGTGGCGGACACCGGTTGGAGCCCGCAGTACGAGATGAAGCAAACCCTGGAGGATGTCCTGGCGGCATCCCGAGAGGAGTTTTCATGATTAAGATCTGCATCGTAGGCACCGGCTACGTCGGACTCGTTTCCGGCGCCTGCATGGCGGACTTCGGGCACCAGGTGACCTGCGTGGACATCAACCCCGAGCGCATCGAGAACCTGCACCGGGGGATCATGCCCATCTACGAACCCGGACTGGACCGGCTCGTGGAGAAGAATACGACCGAGGGCCGCCTGCACTTCACGACCGACCTGGCCGAGGCTCTGGCCCCGGCCGACGTGGTCTTCATCGCCGTGCAGACGCCGATGTCGGAATCCGGCGAAGCGGATCTGCAATACGTGTTGAAGGTCGGCGAGCAGATCGGCGAGCTGATGGACCACTACCTCGTGGTCGTGACCAAGAGCACGGTTCCGGTCGGCACCAACCGCATGCTGCGCGACGTGATCAACCGGGCCCAGAAAACCCCCGTCGAATTCGATCAGGCGAGCAACCCGGAGTTCCTGCGCGAAGGCTCCTCGATCGAGGACTTCATGCGACCGGACCGTGTCGTCATCGGTGTCGAGACCGAGCGAGCCGAAGAGCTGATGCGCAAGATCTACCGACCGCTGTTCCTGCTCGATACGCCGATCCTGCGCACGGGCATCGAAACGGCCGAGTTGATCAAGTACGCCTCGAACGCCTTCCTGGCCGTCAAGATCTCCTTCATCAACGAGATGGCCACGCTGGCCGAATCGGTCGGCGCCGATGTCTTCGATGTCGCCAAGGCGATGGGGCTGGACAAGCGCATCGGCCCGAAATTCCTGCATGCGGGGCTGGGATTCGGCGGCAGTTGCCTGCCCAAGGACACCAATGCCATTACGCATATCGCCCACGAGGCCGGCACGCGCATGCAAACGGTCGAGTCGGCGATCGACGTGAACGCCCTGCTACCGGGGCGCGCCCTGGCCAAGGCCGAGCGCCTGGCGGGCGATCTGGGCGGCAAGACGATCGGGATCCTGGGTTTGGCTTTCAAACCCAATACCGACGACATCCGCTCGGCCCCGAGCCTGCCGATCATCGCGGCGCTGAAGGAGAAGGGATGCACCCTGCGCGTCCACGACCCGGTCGCCATGGACAACTTCAAGACGGTCCACCCGGACTTGACCTACTGTACCTCGCCCGAGGATGCCTGCACCGGAGCGGAGGTTTGCCTCCTGCTTACGGAGTGGAACCAGTACCGTCAGATGGACTTCGAAACGCTCGCTTCGGTCATGTCAGGAAATGCTTTCATCGACTGCCGAAACGTGTATGATCGCCCCTATCTGGAGAAGTTCGGCTTCCGGTACGATTGCTTTGGCCGCGCTGCGCATCGATCCGAATAGATCACGCGATCGGTCGAGGAACGCACCACAAAGGATCAGCTTCACCGGGGGCCCGGGCCATACGCCGCGGGCCCCTTCGAAGTTTGAAAGGAATTCATGAACACGCAACCGAAGCAACGGGTCGGCCGCTACGACCTGATTTCCCCGATGATGGCCTGTCGGGACGAGATTCTGGACAAATTCGAAAAGTTTCTGGACTCCGGACAGTACATCCTGGGCCAGGAAGTCCGCCTGCTGGAAGAGGAGTTGGCCGCGGCCTGTGGCTGCGCCGAGGCCGTCGGCGTAGCCTCGGGCTCGTCCGCCCTGTTCCTGGCGCTGGCCATGGCCGGCGTACGGCCCGGTGATGAGGTCATCACCACGCCCTACACCTTCGATGCGACGATCGAGGCGATCATCCTGCTCGACGCGGTCCCGGTGCTGGTCGACATCAAGCCCACGGACCTGAACATCGATCCGGTGAAAATCGAGGAAGCCATCACCGAGAAGACACGCTGCATCCTGCCCGTCCATATTTTTGGAGCGCCGGCGGACATGCACGTGATCCAGGACATCGCCGACCGCCATGGTCTCGAGGTCGTCGCCGACATGGCGCAGGCTTTCGGCACACTCTACGACGGCAAGCCATGCGGCGCGTTTGGGCGGATGAACACCCTCAGTTTCTACCCGACGAAGAATCTGCCGGGTATCGGCGATGGCGGAATGGTTTTCTGCCGCGACACCGAGGACGCCGAGCGCATCCGAAAAATCCGCGGCCATCAGGCCGTGCGCATGAACGGCCACCTGTATACCGGATGGAACAGTCGCCTGGATGAGGTCCAGGCCATGGTGATCCGGATCCGCCATGCCCGTTTCCAGGACGAACAGCGCGACCGCGACGAAGTCGCCCGCATCTACGACAGCCATATCCCCCAGGCCCACCGGTTGCAAACGCCGAACGGCGGCCAGGGGATGAAGGTCACCCATCACCAGTACTGGGTTCGCGCTGCGGATCGCGGTGGTTTGCGCGCGAAACTGGATGCCGCGGGGATCGATACGGGAGTCTACTACGATCCGCCGATGAATCACCATGAGCTGGCCGAATACTGCCGCATGCCCGGTTCGCTGGCCGAGGCCGAGCGCGCCGGCCGCGAGGTGCTCGCCCTGCCGATCCATGCTGCGCTGCCCTTCGACGATGCGCAGCGCATCGGCCGGCTCGTCGGCGATTTCGTATCCTCCGAGTCTTCGACCGAATCGTGAGGTAGATCGTTGGCGCACCACCCGAGCCTCGTTTTCGGATCCCCGGACACCCCGTTGGCCCGGTCGCAATCCCAGGCATTGGTCGAACGAATCACCCAGGTTCTGCCGCGTGTGCAATGCCGGATCGAATGGTTCGAGTCGGCCGACCACGATGTGCAGGAAGAGCCCTTCCTGGCCTGCGACCGTTCCGGATTCGCGGATCTCGCCGGTCTGATCCTGACCGGCGAGGTCCGAGCCGCAGTGATGCAGGCCTACGACCTGCCGGTACCCCTGCCCGAGGGTATGGCCATCCATTGCGTACCGGACCGCGCGATTCCCTTCGATGCGCTTTTGAATCGGCAGGGCCTGATCATGGACGAATTGGACGCCGGCTCCAGGATCGGCGTGCTGTGCCTGCGCGCGCGAACCCAACTGCAATGCCAATGGCCCCAGTTGGATTTCCAGATCCTCCCCGGCGGGGTCGATCGCGCCATGGAGACCCATTTGCGCAAAAGCGAAATTGACGGTTTGGTTTTACCGGCTTCGGTCACGGAGATATTGGGCATCCAGGGGATCGTCTCGGAGATCTTTACCCCGGAATTCATTCTGCCCGCTGCCGGGCAGGGAACCATCGCGATCGTCGGTTCGGAAGCAGACGCCGACCTGTCCGGATGGTTGGCTCCCTTGCACTCCCGGGCTTCGGCGCGCGAACTCCAGGCCGAACGGGCTTTCCGCCGCCGCATGGTCTCGGACATGGACCTACCGATCGGAGTCCTCGCCCACAGCGAGACCGGCGGGCTGGCGATTACCGGCACCACCGGTTGCGGCACGAATCGAATCACGGTTCACGGCGCACATCAGGAAGCCGAAGCGATCGGCGGTGGACTGGCCCAACAGTTGTTGACCCGTCCGGAGGCCTTCGTCGAGTTGTTGGAGGCGGATTTCCCGCAGGGCCTTCCCGAAGAGGATGAAGACGAGGAGGAAGGCATGGAGATCCTCGAGGATCTGGTCATCGCCGAAGAGGAAGACGACTCGGATTTGATCTGATCGCAGTGCGAGGAATCGCGCCTCAGGCTCGCGTCAAATCCCGCGCCACGCGTGCGGCAGCAAACGGATCCTCCATCTGGGCCGTTCCCACCTGGACCGCCACCGCCCCCAGGGCAAAATATTTCAACGCGTCCTGGTAGGTACGGATGCCGCCGACGCCGACCACGGGAAGGCCTGTCTTCTGGACAATCTCATCGGTCTTGGCCAGGCCGATGGGCAGGATGCCGGGACCCGAGTAACCGCCATAGCGTCGCGGCAACACCGGCAGGCCACTTTCAAGATCGACCTCCAGACCGATCACCGTATTGATCACACTGATCGCGTCGGCTCCCGCTTCGGCCGCAGCGGCAGCCAATTCGGCGACGTCAGTCACGTTGGGCGTCAACTTGGCCAGCAGCGCGCGATCGGGCAGGGCTTCCCGCGAAACCGCCACGCACCGCGCCACCGTCTCGGGGTTGCGCCCAAAATCGTGTCCGCCCTCGGCCACATTCGGACAGCTCAGATTGATTTCCACCCCGTGCCAGTGCTCGTAGCCCGCGGCGGTGGATTGCAGGGCTTCACACATCTCTCCGAATTCATCCGGTCGGGTCGCCGCCAGACTGACCACGGTAGGAACCCCCCTGCGCTCCAGTTCCGGCAGCGTCTCCTGGAGAAAGCGTTCGTAGCCCACGTTCTCCAGCCCGATGCTGTTCAAGGCGCCGTGCGGCAGTTCACACAAGCGTGGCATCGGATTGCCGCTGCGCGGAGCCGGGGTGACGGTCTTGGTCACCACGGCACCGAGGCCGGTATACGGCGAGTCGAATTCGGACGACGCGATGTCGTGGCCGCTGAGTCCGTAGGCGAAGCAGCCCGAAGCCGTCCAGATGCGTCCGGGAAACGCGCGGGGGCCGATCCGGAATTCGGCGACCGGATCGAGAGTCCACCATGGGGGCAGCTTCACGGGATTCCTTTCGGCGTTGCCGGCCATCACAGGATCCGGTTCCAGACGATATCATCGGCGTCGAATACCGGCCCGTCCTGGCAGCAGGTGGCATTGCGCCACGGGTCGGGTGAATCCGGTTGCGGCTGCAGCGGGACGACGCAGCCCTTGCACGCGCCGTAGCCGCATCCCATGTGCTCCTCCATCGAAACGAAACACGGCCAGTCGTGCTCGGTAGCCAGCCGGCGTGCTGCCTGCAACAGTAGCAGCGGCCCACAGGACAACACAAAGGACTTCCCTCGGCCGGTTGCGGCCAGATCCGTACGCGCCAGCTCGGGAACCCGTCCCTCGAAAAGCCGTTCGTCATCCCCGTCCTGCCTGCGATCGATACTCATCTTCCAGGCAGCGGGCAACAATTCGCGCGGCAGGTCCCCCGCGTCGCGGCCCCCGAAATAGGCTCGGTCGGTCTCGCGGCCATGGCGATCCCACCAGGCCAGCACCGGTGGCAGGCCCACACCGCCTGCCAGCAGGACCGCGTCCCGATCTTCCGGACGATCCGGAAACGGGGTCCCCAGGGGACCCAGGAGGGTCATTTCGTCTTCCGGGACGAGCCGGGACAGATCGGCCGTTCCACTGCCGACTACGCGGTACAGGAACTCGGCCCGCAACCCCTCGCCGGCCAGAATCGAAAGAGGCCGGCCGAAGGTGCGCCTTTGCGCGCCGGTAAAGTTCAGCATCGCAAACTGGCCCGGCAGGAATCCGAAGGGCGCATCGCACTCGAGCACCAGATGAATCAAGCCGGTTGAAACCGGCCGATTCGAGAGTACAGTAGCCCGGTACTGGCGTGCGGGAACCATCGACGGGGATGGGTTCATGGATGGATCTCCGCGGCGGGACCGGGAGCAGGAGCGGGAGAACGCAGGTCGAACTCCCAGGAGCGGCGCTTTTTCTTGTTGTCTTCCTCGGACTCCTTCTTCGTTTCGTCCTTTTCGCCGTCCTTGGTTTCTTCTTCTTTCAATTCGTCCGGTGGCGCCAAATCCTGGCCCTCCGTCTCATCGGATGCCTCCTGTACGGTGCCGAACTCCTCGGCATGGCCTACCGCGCGGGCCGGACGCGCCGCCGGATCGGCAGGCTGGTCGGCCGCATCCGCTGGCGGCGTCTCTGCGGCGGCGGGAGCCTCCTGCAGAGCGGCCGCTTCGGTCTCACCACGCCGCTGCTCCGCCGCGGCCAGTGCCACCGCCGGTGGTGGGAATTCGATGTTGGACCGCCGCGACAGATACACCATTCTGCGCCTCAGCCGCAACAGCGATCGCTCCGAGCTGTCTCCCGCGGCGATCTCCACCTCACCAATCTCCTGCAGCGCCGCCAATTCGTCCTCGCTGAGGGCAGCGTACCGCTCGGCTTGTTCCTCCTGCCGGCGCTTCAGCAGGAAAGCCAGCAGATTGCCGTCGCCGACCGAGTTCATCTCGAAGGCCTGCGGCGAATCGGGATACCGTTCGGACAACAGCCCGGCGTAGTATTCCGCGGAATCGGGTCGATCCAGGTACTCGCGGTACACCTTGACCGCTCCGTACAGCGATCGTGCCGCAACCGTACTGTCCGCCGCCGAATCGGCGGCCGCTTCGCGGTACAGACGAATCGCCTCGCCGGGCCGCTCGAATCCGAAAAGCATCGCATTGGCCTGCAGTAGCTTGAGTCGGGGTACGCGCTCCCCTGATGCATCCGGCAACGCATTTTCCGCCGCCAGGTAGTCGGTCAGATGATCGTTCAGTCGGCGCGTGCGTTGTTCGTCGTCCAGGAATGTCCGCCCCAGGATCGCGTCCTTGAAAGAGACCTGCGCCTCCTCCAACTCGTCGCGTTGCAATCGAAGATTCCCCTGCAGATCCGCCGAGCGCGCCTTGACCCGCGGGGTTTTCCACTCCTCCGGCATCGTCTCCAGCAAGGGGAAGGCCTCATCGGTCCGCCCCTCGGCGACCAGCAATTCCACCTGCGTCAGTAGAACCTCTCCCTCGGAAGAATAGATGGGAGCCTTGTCCTCGAGTTCGGTCAGCAGGCTGCCCGCCAGATCGAATTCTCCGGTATGGACCAGACATTTGCTGCGCAGCAGTCCCGATCGAAACGCCAATTCCTGACTTTTGCTCTTCTCCACGGTTTCCTGCAACACGTCCGCCGCACCCTGGAAGTCCTTCAACTCCCACCGGCACTGCCCCAGTTTCAAGCCGATCCGGTCCCAGTCCTCCGCATCGGGGAAGCGTTCGAGATAGTCGCTGTAGTGTTTCTCGGCCTCCTGCCAACGCTCGAGTGCGTAAGCGTTGTCCCCGCTGACTTTCAACGTCTGCGAGCGGAACTCGCTTTCGGGAAATTGCTTGGCCAGATTGTCCAGCAGATCCTGGCTCTTGCCCGCCGCCCCCAGCAGCAGATAGTTCAACGACTGAAGGTACAGAGCCTCTTCCATGTACGGCGTCGCGGGGAAATTGGAGAAAAGAAGATCGAACTTGCGGATGGACATCCGGTAGGACTGCAAACGGTAGTAGGCCTTAGCCTGCAGGAATAGCGCATCATCGGTCAAACTGTGGCCCGGGTACTCGTCGATGAGCTTCTGGGCTTTCTTGATGGCCGCTTCATAGTCGGCCTTCTGGCCTCCGCTGGGCACGGGCGGATCCATATTCTGGCGGATCGCATCCTCACGAACCTGCTCGGCCTGGTCAAACGACC
>JANTGJ010000123.1 GCA_024762975.1 Candidatus Krumholzibacteriia bacterium | reverse complement strand
GGCTCCAGCCAGGCCGCCGTCGCGGTTCTCGTGCCGCCGGTTTTCGCCAGGACGCCCATGAACCAGTTCTGCGGCCAGAGGGGGGAGTAGACGATGGATTTCGCCGGCTTGCCGCCGGGAACGACCGCGAGCGTATCGCTCCAGGAGCGGCGGCCGCGCCGCCATTCGGTGACGATCGTCACTGTTTCGCCGTCGTCACGGATGTCCAGGTGCGGGATCCGGCGTCCCCAGGCGGCGAGGTCGGTGCTGTCTTCCGCGTTGAAGCACCAGGCGCCGGTGATGGCGGCGGTTTCTGCGGCACCGAGGGCACAGAACAGGACCGGAATCGCAACGAACCGAAGCACGATGTGGCGTACGTTCATGGAATCCTCCACTCTCGAAACCCGCCTGTCTCTGGTGGAGTGTACCGTGTCCCGGGTTCAAGTGGAAGGATGGGGTCGGCCCCGAGTCGTTGCCCGGGGCCGAGTGGAAAACAACGAATGACCGACTAGCCGTTCCAAATCATTTCAACAAGACCATTCTCTGGGTCTGATCGAAACCGTCGGCGGTCATGCGGCAGAAGTACACGCCGGAAGCCACGCGCTGACCGCCGTCGTCCTCACCCCGCCAGGTGACCGCATGCGATCCGGCCGGCAGATGCTCGGACACCAGAGTGGCGACCTTCCTCCCGTCGATACCGTACACGCTCATCTCGACGCGGCCGGGCTGCGGCATGTCGAAACGAATCACCGTCATCGGATTGAACGGATTCGGAGCGTTGGCGTGCATCGCGTACCGGGTCGGCAACGGTTGCAGCGCATTCATCTCATCCGAGGCGTTGACGCCGAATACCGGCACCGCAGGATCGCCGCTCGCGATCTCGATCGCGGCCATGCGGGCCTCCTGCGCACCCGATTCGAACACGACGACCGGCGAGTCATCACTGGCGGACGAGATGCGGAACGGCTTCAGGCGGAACAGAGCCGGCTGATCGTCGGTCACCACGCAACGTGCGGTCGCCAACGTGAGCGGTCCATCCGAAACTGCAGCGTCCTTCAGACCCACCATGAACTCCGGGGCCTCGAACACGTTGACCGCCTGGCCGGCCAGAGTCCACTCCAGGATCCGCACGTTATCCGGCACCTCGATATTGCATTCCCAGGCTTCGATTCCGGAACCGTTGCGCGAATCGTTCAGGATCAGGTGAACATCGAAGGGCACGTTCGGCGCTACGGCCAGCTGATTTCGAGCGCCCTTTGTGTCAGCGTATAGACCCAGAACGCCGTCCTCCGCATGTTTCCCGATGAACGTGGGAATGGGGTCGGCCTCCTTGCAGCGCGACCCGATCGCCGCAGCGACCACACCCAAATCTTTCAGGTTCAGAACCTCGTCCCAGTGGAAGTCGGAACGATAACTGCTGAAGGCGTTGTAGGGGCTGTAGTAGTCCGCTGCGAAACAAGAAATATCCGCGATATCCACAACACAGTCGGCGTTGCAGTCGGGACTGTTGTAGCCAATGCTGAATCCTGCCCGGCTGGTCAGCCGGTCCCCGCTGAGCACGACGAAGGTCTTGCCCGCCGTCGGCGGCTGAGGATATTGCGTACCCCCTCCGTTGTACGGGCCGGTGAACGTGGTTTCTCCGTTGATATCAGTGTCGTGGTCTGCGATCCAAGCGCACCGGCAACACTTGGTGAAATTGCCCAACGAATCGGGCTCCACCTCGAGCCACATGTCTTCCTTGGGGTAGCCGGCGATAGGCATAGGCTGGTTAGATGAATCCCGTACCGTCAGAGTGATCGTGCCATCGTGCAACGTACCGTTCGGTAGCCGGAAGGCCTCCGGCAGAGAGCGTCCCTTGCCGTTGGGAAAGTTGTAAATCGATATCGGAACTTCTCCGCCCAGCATGACCGCGGTACTGTTGTTCAGATCGGGCAACCCCAGCGGCGGATAGCCGAATGCCGAAGTGTGGCCGAAGAAATCCAACACCTCTCCCAGCACCAGAGCCTGGGCCGTGTGGGTCGCGTTGTTCTTTTCCCAGGTGTGATGAATCTGCAACAGGTCGTACGGCAACACGACCACCTCGGAATTCAACCCCCACGGATCCTGATAGTAAGTGGCCGCCGCATAGGGATACATGTTGTCGTTACCGTTCGGATCCAGGAACTGGGCGGCGCGCGGGTATTCGACAGGCCAGGCCGGTTCGATCGCGTTGATCGTATAGCCCGGACAGTCGCAGTTCTCGATCCCGCAGATCGACCATTCCGTGAAATCAACGAAGACGGGACCCGTGGCCTTCACATCCAGAACATTCTGCATTCCGGTCAGCGGCCGGATGTCCTGTTGGATCAAATTGGTTCCCATCCAATTCTGGACGAAGGCCTGGCCCTGGACGGAATTGTTCGTCACCAGGTCGTAGATCAGGTTGCCACCGGTCAGGAACAGGTTCTTGTCGCCCTGCATCAGCCAATTCTGCAGCACGCCGATGTCGTCGCCGGCATCGTTGTCGAAGTCCTGTACCGAGATCGTAAATGCCGCCAATTCCCGACCCGAATAGAGGATGGTCTCGTATCCTTCCAACTGCGTTGACGTAGCCCGCCCCCCCAATCCGTTGCCCATTCCGGCGGTCGGGCAATTCGTGGAATAGATGTCGTAATCGACTCCCAACTGGAATTCGAGCGATTCCAGCGCGTAGAACCAGCCGTTGATCTCCTCCTGATTTCCCGAATCGTTCCAGAACAGGATCTTGGGTTGGTCGATACCGCCGGCCCCGTCATCGTACAGGGAAGGTAGGCCTCGAACCGTATACGTGGCCGGGTACTGCGTCAGGGCGCTGAAATCACCAAAGCCCCGGGCCATGGGGTTCTCGGGAAGCGTGACGCCCCCGGTCTGGAAGAAGTACTGCAGCACATCGCCCGGGAAGAACGCGCCTTCATCCGGGAGATCGAAGGAATAGCGATTCGACGTGCCGATCCGGGTTCCCGTCACGGTTCCCACGATCGAGAAGGTCCTGAAGGGATCGAACAACGGGTTGGGGTCAATCTGGTAGTTCAACATCACCGGCAACTCGACGCCGTCGCAGAACGACGCGATGCAGATGATGCTGTCGCCCGGATCGTTCCGCAGATGATCGGGCGGGGAGATGTTTCGGGCCGCGTCCAGACGGATACTGTTCGCCGATAGATCCGCTACGTCGACGACGCCGATAGCCGGGAACGAGTCCTGGTACAGGTCGATTTCCCGCGCACGGAGAATCGGCTCCTGCGCCAGATCATATAGCTCGAGTTCGACGTTGTCGAAGTACGGCGCGGGCGTACCGTCCGCTCCACCGGGGATCCACTGTCCATACGATTCGACCACCCCGAGGGCCACCTGCAGATAGGTCGCGCCGCCGTCCAACAGGTCGGTGATGTCCTGCGAGTGTTCCAGACAGGCCGGCTCACCGTAGTACAGCACGTCCCAATCGCGCCACTCGGCACCGGCGAGGGCGGCAGCGGAATCCGCCGATCTGGTTCGCCAGTAGTACATCATGCCCGGGGAATCCACATCCAGCGGCTCGTGGCGATAGACCTGGAAGCGCAGCACCGCGCCGTAGTCGCAGATGGGCGTGCCGGTCAGATCGATGACCGGAGACTGGATCTCGTTGTGCAGACGGTTGTCGTTGGGGGGCGGAGCGGTGACTCCGCCGCTGTTGTTCAGGATGTAGCCGTCGGTACCGTAGATCCAGTTGAGCCCGACCGTGGAGGTGGTCGGCTCCGCATGCGTATCGTCGAGAAACACCACCTGAGGCGTCCAGTTCTCGCAACAGTAGTCGTAGGTCGTCAGTTGATCATGAAGGTGCGCATAGTTTCCGACCATGGCGCTACTTTGATCTACAGGAACCCAGCCATCCCAGGACGGGAGGCCGTTCTCGTCTTCGAAGTCCCAGGTCCAGCGATCCCCGGTGAACGGCAGATCCAGTTCCGGCAACTCGTAGTAGGCCTCGATCTCTTTGTTCGTCACGAAGTCCGGATCCGGTACATTCCCATGGAAAGCTACTTCGCGGATTTCAATTCTGTCAAAGTACTCACTCTCATACACTGAAATCACAACCAAATCCACACGCTTGACATTCTTTACTTCGCCCAGGAAGTAGACCATCGGATCACTGTCTCCAAATGGACCGATGAAATCCGGTGAAATGTCCACTAGGCCGTCATTTTCGTCAAAAAATTCGAGGCGAAATTCGTGGATTCCCTCTTGGTGCACGTTGATATCGTTCCAAAGGACGAAGTCCTCCAGGTCATAAGGGTCCGTCAATTCCAGTTGGATCGTTCCCAACTCACCAGATTTTGCCGCGAATCCGTTAAAGGGGGAGGCGTCACTCGTAATTCCATCACACATTTCATCGATCTGATAACTAGCAGTATAAGCAGGTAGGAGGGTGGTCGAGGGGGTGATCATCGAGGAACCAATAATATAGTCGGCGAAGGCACTGGATGAGAGGCAAACAGTCAACACGAGTACGAACAAGAACTGCAGGCGATTCGAATGGTGTATGAAACTACGCATAACGGACTCCCCCTGTGGAAGGACTAGAGCATCATGGTCTTCATCGACTAAGCCGTTCCATATCAGGAACGGACTACTTCAGGAGCACTATCTTGTCGGTCAACGCCTGCCCGTTCGTCGCGGCCTCGTAGAAGTAGACGCCCGACGCCACTTGTCCGCCCTGGTCGTTCGACCCGTCCCACTTTACAAATCCGGACGTCTCGCGGAACTCGTCGACCAGGGTGCGGACCAGCCTCCCACGCACATCGAAGATCTTCAGGCTCAGATGACCCGGCTTGGGCATCGTGTACTCGATCTTGACGAACGGGTTGAAGGGGTTCGGGCTCGCCGATGCCGTGAAGCGCGCCGCTGCGTCGGGCACGCCGACCCCGTACTCGTCGCGGCGAGGGTGCCCGAAATCGGCCAGGATGTCGGCGAGCAGCTCGGTACGCACCGCGAGGCCGGCGGGTTGACCGGATTTATTCAGCGACCAGACATACATGAAGTCGTAGGGTATGGAGAGGACTTCGGAGCCATTCCCGGCTACGAACTTCGTCTCGGCAGACAGGCCATAGGGGTCGTTTTCAAACACAGCCAGCCGCTGGCCTCCAGCGACGGTGACGGCGTCGAACGTGTTGAGCGAGGGATAGCCGCCAAAGGCGATCCACGACATGTCGCCGCTCACCGCGTTGACCTTGGGAGCGGCTTCGCCCAACAGAGGATATGTGTCGGCGGCGACCAGGTTCACTCCCATCCAGTTCGCGACGAACGCGGTCGTGGCGGCACCGGACCGGTTCAGGTCGCTGACCAGGTCATCGCCGCTGGCGAACAGATTCTTTGAGCCCTGGTTCAGCCAGTCGACGAGGATCCCGATGTCGTCGCCGGCGTCGAGGTTGTATTCCAGCGGCGTGATGGTGAAGTTGCCGAGATCGCCGCAGGTATAGAGCAGCGTAGTGTAGCCGTACAGCTGTCCTATCTGGGCCCGGCCGCCGAGTCCGTTCCCCGCCCCGGATGAGGGACTGTTGGTGTAATAGATGTCGTAATCCACACCCGGGAAAAAACCCACGTTGCGGAGGGCGCCATGCCACTCGTCCTGCCCGCCGCCGTCGGCGTAGTCGTTCCAGAAGAGGATGGGAGGCTGGGCACCGGTGTCGTCGAACAGCGTCGGCAGCGCGTGCACGATGAAGTTGCTGTCGTAGGCCAACGGATCGCTGAAGTCACCATAGCCGGCCAGGTCGGCAGGTAGGGTCGCATTCTGGTAGTCGCCGCCGACGGCGTCCCAGGCCTCGATGTAGTACTGCAGCACGTCGCCGGGATACAGGAAGCCCAGGTACGGATCCACGACGTCTTTCAAACCGCGCTTCCTGCAGTCGGGCAGGTCGAACATCCAGTAGTCCGGGTTCGAAACGCCGTAACTGACCGCGTAGTCGCCCGTGACGTAGCCCTCCATGAGGTCGCCGGTGTTCGACGTGATCGCGCCACTGAGTTCACCGTCGGTGCCGGCATTGACCACGAACTGCCCCACCCCCATGCGCACCGAAGCGTCGAAGGCGGGATTCAGCTTGATCGTGAAGTACAGGCGCGGAGCCGCCACCGCCTGATTGACGTCGGTCGTCACCAGCGCCGAACCGGTCCGCACCGCGGCGATTCTGACCACCACCGAGTCGCCCGGATTGTTGTACTCGTGTTCGGCCGGCGAGACATTGTTCGCCATGTCGAAGCGCACATCGTTCCGATTCATTTCCGAGGTGACGTGGATCATCCCGTCGGCCGGGAAGTCGTCCTGCGCCAAGTCCACCTCGCGGGCCGACAGTGCCGGTCCGTAGTGGTCGTAGATCTTCAACGCCACGTTGTCGAAGTAGGGCGCCGGCGTGCCGTCGGTGCCGGTCCGGCCCCAGATCATGCCAAGGTGGTAGACGCCCAGGGAGGCCTGCACCCAGTTGCGGCCGGGGACCATCAGGTCGGTCACGTCGTAGCTGTCGCGCCGGTATTCGGGACCGCCGTAGTATACGAAATTCCGGTCTCTGAATGGTGCTGTTGAGAATGCAAGGTTATTAGCGACGGCGGACTTGACCCCCCAGGTGTAGAACATGCCCGGCGAGTCGTCCGTAAGATCCTCGTGGACGTACACGTTGAACTCGAACGAAATGCCGGACAACGCCGGGTCCGACCAGGCCAACACCGGGGACCAGATCTCGTTGTGGAGCGGTGTGGCGCCCCCGGACGCGCCGCCTTCGGGGTGGACGATGTAGCCGTTGGGGCCGTAGGTCCACGATGTGCCGGCGTATTTCGGCAGGCCTCTCCCGATCAACATATCTTCATCGGCGACGAAGCAGGCCTGGAAACTAGAGTTGCTACGGAATCTATCTGCGTCGTCGAGACCGCTGAGCACGTGCGCGTAGTCGCCGGCCGCGCTCGCAAAGCTGACGGACCACGAACCCAGGGTGCCGGACTCGAAGTCCTCGGTGTAGACTGCGTTCTTGGTGCCATCCTCCACCGTGACGGTGACGTTGTCCACCTGGAGCGCGCCGTTGCTCCAGTAACCGCAGTCGCTGTCGTCGTTGCCGTCGTCCGAGGTCACGTGCCAGACGATCTGGACCTCGTCCGCGTTGTCTCCCACGTATTCCCCGGGTTGGTAGACCGTCTCGGCCGAAACCGGAACGTGTTCGCCCTTGCCGTCGGCTGTCCACTGGTAGTCGATCTCCTGGCCGGCCTTGACGAAGCCGAGACGCGAGAAATCATGACCGGGTTCGGTGTCGTGATTCACCATGGCGGTGATCGTAACGGGCGTGCTCGCCCCGGGGTCGGCCACTATGCCGGTCCAGACCAGCCTCTCGTCGTAGTGGGAGCCGTAGCCGCCGACCGGATCGGACGGATCGCATGAGTCGTAGGCGATCTCGCCGCACCAGGCCGAGTACAGCCCATCGACGGCGTTGTAGGTGTCGACGTGCCAGATCGGTCCTGAATCCGCCGTCAGATCGACGCTGGTCCAACCGTTCCAGTCGGGCGCGCCGCCGGGATCCTGGAACTGGCCGTTGCAGGCCGCGCCGGAGCCCCAGGGGCCGATCAGGTAGACGGTGTCGCGCGAAGCGCCGGCCGCAGCGGAATTGCCCCCGTAGACCATGCCGTCGTGCCCGTCGGATAATCTCGGCATCTCGCCGGCGAAAGACCCGCAGGCCAATCCTACCGCGAACGTCAAACAGAACAGTGTGATGGATTTCATTGCGCGTTCCCCCCGCTTCATACTGGATCGACCTGTCCGGAAGATACTGGGAATGGGACTCCGCGCGGCGTAAGCCACACGGTCGGCCGACATCATCTTGGGTTCCCCTTGGTCCTGTGAGGCCTGTTTCCGGTCATTGACCGGATCTGCAGTTCACCCCGCTACTGGAGATAGCGACGTTTCCGCGAATAGGGTGACAGCCCACTGTAAAAAATATCTCGGGACCCGCTGTCTACGGACGACTGCCCAGAATCAGGAACGACACTCCGACTCCGGCTCAGGGCACAAGAGAAACCGGCCGCCAAACCTCCTGGGTTCGGCGACCGGCCGGTCGAATTCGAATCGAGATGCGATCTACTTCAACAGGGCCAACTTCTGAATGTTCACTTCACCGCCGGCTCGCACTTCACAGAAATACACACCCGACGAAACGCTCCGTCCCAGATCGGACGTCCCGTTCCACTCCAGATGACCCGGCCCGGCGGACGTGAATTCGTCGATCAACGTGCGGACCAACTCGCCGCGTACGCTGTACACCTTCACGCTCAGGTTCCCGGCGCGGGGCATCATGTATTCGATCCGCGTGACGGGATTGAACGGGTTCGGGTATGCCCGGGCGGTGACAGCCGGCGTGTGTTCGGGAACGGCAGTGCCCGCGTCCGGATTTCCGGGATAACCAAAGTCAGTGAGTATCTCGTTCAACAGATGGACGCGGACCGATAGCGACGCCGGCTGGTCGGCCTTGTCGGGGATATCGGGCGGGACTCCGATGAAACTCCAGTCGTAGGGCATGAATACGATCTTCGAACCATTGAACATGACATTCCGGGTGGCCGCCGGCCGCTCCGACCTGTAGAAGGTTGCTTCGGCGGTCGCCGTCACCAGACTCACCTCATCGAAAGCATTCAACAGGCCGTTCCTGCCCATAACCAACCAGGCGACCGGCTGCGTCCAGACCGATGTACCAGTACGTTTGACGATGGGTCGCGTCGCTTCTCCCTGCGAGATGCGGATGTTCGGAGCCTCCGACGCGACGCCAAGGGCATCCCCCAGAAACATCTGTGTTACAACCCCGGAATTCTCCAGGTCCGACGCCAGATTGTCGCCGGTGGCGAAGAGATTCTTGTTCCCCAGATTCAGCCAGTAGCGGAGCAGGCCGACATCGTCGCCGGCGTCGAAATCATAGTCGACGTTGGTGATCGTCGCGGTGCCCAGGTCGCCGCAGCTGTACACGATGACGTCATAGCCATCGAGCTGGCCAATCCCGGCGCGCCCGCCGAGGCCGTTGCCCACCGCCGAGCTCGGGTCGTTCGTGTAGTACGTATCGTAATGGACTCCCGGGAACTTGCCCAGGTTCGCAAAACCGGTGTGCCAGGCGCCCTGCGCCTTACGGTCCGCGTAGTCGTTCCAGAACAGGATCTTCGGCTGATTGCCCGCATCGTCGGACATCGACGGCAGACCCCGAACGACGAAGGGCTTCTCGTAGGCCAGGATGTAGCTGAAGTCGCCGTAACGGGAGATGTCCGCCGGGAGCGTGGATACATTGTAGTTGCTGCCGGACACGGCCCAGGCTTCGATATAGTAGTGCAACACGTCGCCCGGATACAGGAAGTCCTCGTCGGGCAGGTCGAACATCCACTCTTCGTCGCTGGTCACGCCGTCGTAGACCGCGGGGGCGCCGACAACAAAACCAGTCATGAATCCGCCGCCGGCAGACGAGATCCCGCCCTCCAACTCGCCGGTGGTGCCGGCGTTGACGATGAACGGGCCGACCGCCCGGCGCAAGGAGGTGTCGAATAATTCGTTCATCTTGATCATGAAGTGCAACGTGGGCGGCACGGCGTCGCCTACGGGACTCGTCACGATGGATGATTCGGCGCACTCGTTGGCGATCGACACGACGATGGAGTCTCCGGGATCGTTCCTCAGGTCGTCCCATCTTGCGATGTTCTTCGCCATGTCGAAACGTATATCGTTCAGCCCGATGTCAACGCCTTGGTGGATCAAGCCGTCAGTAGGGAAGGCATCCTGGGCCAGGTCCATTTCCAGGGCGGTGATTGCCGGGCCGGTCGGTTCGTCCGCTTCCAGGATCACATTGTCGAAGTACGGAGCCGGGGTGCCGTCGGTGCCGGTCCATCCCCAGATATATCCGAGTTCAAGGACTGCCAGTTCGACCTGGACCCACTGTCTGCCCGCGACGAGCAGGTTGCCCACGTTGCCATCGCCGTCGTGAACACAGCCCGGACCGCCGTAGTAGACATAGCCGCGGTTCCGGAAGCTCTCGCATTGGATGTCCACCGAATTCGCCGAAGCCGTCGAGCGGATGCCCCAGGTGTAGAACATGCCCGGCGAGTCGGCGGTCAGTTCCTCGTGCCGGTAGACCTCGAAGTCCAGCCGCGCCGAGGCGCAGCCCGGCAGACTCGCCGGCCACGGCAGCACGGGGGATCGGATCACGTTGTGCAGATGGTTTTCAGGCCCCGCGGCCCCGCCCTGATTGTGCACGATGAATCCTCCCGGCCCGTAGGTCCAGGTGTTGCCTGGCATCGTGGGCAGACCGCGAACACCGTCGGCGACGAAGCACGCCTGGAATGATGGGTTCGGGCTGCCGCTCGCGTCGAGCAGGCCGCTCGCGAGGTGCGCGTAGTCGCCCAATCCTTCCGAGTAGTCGGGATACCACTGCCCCAGTGCGCCGGATTCGAAGTCCTCAAAATACGTATTGATGACGGTACCACCGACGGTCACCGTGATGAGAACATCGTCCACCTGGATCGCGCCGATGCTGGGCCATTTGCAGTCCTCGTCGTCCCATCCCCCGTCCGACGTGACGAGCCAGCTGACCTTGATCTCGTTGTTCATGGCGCCGACGTATTCGTTGGGCGCATAGTTCATGACGGCGGTGACGGGAACATTCGTCGCCTTGCCGCTGACTTCCCAGGGAGCCGAGAACGACGGGCCTTTCTTGTGAATGCCCAGGCTACAGAAATCATAGGCGTCTTCCGTGTCGTAGCTCACGTTGGCTGTTACCGTGACCGTCGTGGTCTTGCTCGGGTCCACTACCAGGGACCACGACAGATATTCGTGGTAGTACCTGCCGTAGCCGCCGGCGGGATCGCCGCTGCCGCACGACGCATAGCACTGACTGCCGCACCAGGCGGAATAGGATCCTGTAACCGCGTTGAATTCGCTCGCCTTCCACAAGGGAAAGCTCGGTTCGGCGGTCGCCGTCAGATCATGGTGGGTCCAGAGTCCCCAACCGGAGTTGAAATTTCCCGGACAAGTTGACCAGGGCCCGATCAACTGAGTCGGTGTCCTGAATCCAGGGGAGGTGGTCGATAAAGCGGCAGATTCGTGGTCATTGGAGATCCGCGGTGGCTTGGCCGGTGCACTGGCGGCGAGGAACAACACGGTTACGAGGCAGGTGATCGCGTACAACGGTTTCATGATTTCCCCCGGGGTCGTTTGGCGAATGGAGCTGGCATCGCTACTGGAGACGGCGACGTTTCCGCGACAAGGGTGACACGCCGATTTCTTGCCGGGCCGGAAG
>JANTGJ010000122.1 GCA_024762975.1 Candidatus Krumholzibacteriia bacterium | reverse complement strand
AGGATGGTCGGTGTAGCGGAACTATCGCTTCGATGCCTCGTGCGCGGCACGAATATCGTCCGGCAGGACATCGACGAACCAGGTCAGGCCCATGCTGAATGTCGTATAGTGAACCATGTTCGAATAACCCAACTCATCGACTTCGAACGCAAAGGTGGCGTAATCGACTCCGGCCGTCAGGTCGACATTCTTGAACAGATCATAGTTCAGGGCGAAGTTGGCTTCGAGGTAGAGAGCCGTTTTGTCCTCGAGCGACGTGTAGCGATTGATGATCCCACCGAGGCCGAAGCCGAGGCGGGGAGTGATCCCCAGGAACCGGGCCGGTTCGGCGTCATACATCAGGGCCAGACCACCCTTGTAGATCTTGAAGCCGTCGTCCGAGTCAACCTCTTCACGCCGGTAGGTTGTCGGGTCGTCGTACTCGTACAGGTGCATCATCGTCGTGTTCGCACGGCTTGCGATATAGGATCCGGTCAGGTCCAGATGGAAGGCGTCGGCGATGTAAATGCCGATCCGCAGATTGTAGGCAGCACCCGCCTCGGCTTCCTTCTGGGCCGCATCGTATACGAAGTGGTCATCCTGATCACGGAATGTGGACTCGGGAAGCACGTCGCCATAGCCGTCGTCATCCGATGGATGGTACCGTAGGAGATCCTGCGTGCCGACCTGGAAGCCCGGATTGTTCCCGTAGTAGACGCGGGGGCCGAGCAATTGGTTGTCCAGGTACTTGGAACCGGCGAAGTAGCCGCCAGAGAACGAAATGGAATAGCCCTTGACGACAAAGTCACTGTACTTGTCGAACTTCTTGACCGGGGGCAGTTCCTCGTCCTGCGCTTCGGCGGGATCGGGAGTCTCGACCAACCGGCTCTGGGCAAACACGACCGGGACGCCCAGGGTCAGGCCCAGCGTCAGGATCAGGAACGGAATCAGCACTTTTTTCATCGAGTCACCTCGGTCGAACCCGGTCCCAAAGCTGAATTTGGGGGAACGACGACTGGTTATTCCGGGGGAGGGCGCATGCCGACGCACCCGCAAGGGGAAAACATCGCCATGGCACCTGGAATTCCATCACTTATCCAGGCAAATAACGGTAATGTACGGCCCTGTCGGTGTCCAGAACTTTCGCCTGACGAGGCCAATGCGCCCGTGTTGACAGCGCCGAAGTGGACTACTACTATTCCCGTTCGTCGAAATACAGGCTCCAGGAGCCGTTCACCCCATGTTTGGCCCCCCTCATGCACCCGGGAGGATGACCGTTGAGCACCTATTCCATGGACAAGATCCGCAATGTGGCCCTGATCGCCCCGCACGGAGCCGGGAAAACCAGCTTGGCCGACGCCATGCTTCACGTCACGGGAAAAGTCGGTCGCCGCGGCAACGTGGATGACGGCAGCTCGGTGTTCGACTACCTCGAAGAAGAGATCGAAAAGAAGCAAACCGTTTCGGCCAGCCTGGGCTGGACCGAGATGGAGGGGTGCAAGATCAACATCATCGATACCCCGGGCGTCGACGATTTCCGCGGAGATGTCCATGCCGCCCTGCGGGTGATCGAGGGTGTGCTGTTCGTCGTCAAGGCGGACGGCGGTTTCGAGGTCGCTTCGGAAAATCTCTGGAATCTGGTGCGCTCGACGGAGTTGCCGACCTTTATCGTGGTCAACCGGATGCACAAGGAACAGGCGAACTGGCGCGAGACGCTGAACCAGTTGAAGGAACGTGTTCCCGGTACGGCCCCGCTGCAGTTGCCGATCGGCCAGGGCGATACCTTCAAGGGTGTCGTGGATCTGGTCGCGATGAAGGCCTACGAATTCGATGGTGACAAGGCCATCGAGGTCGCCATCCCCGACGATCTGAGCGATGCCGTGGAAGAGGCACGCGAGATGCTCATGGATGCAGCCGCGAATGCCGATGACGAGTTGACGGAGAAATACCTCGAGGACCTCGAACTGAATGATGAGGATATCATCGCCGGCCTGAAGAAGGGTACCGTGGATGGTACGGTCTTCCCGGTCTTTTTCTCGGACGCCGCCGCCGAAGTCGGTGTGACCTCGCTGTTGCGGTCCGTCGTCAACCTGATCCCGAGTGCCGCCTCGCGTTGCGAAACCGAAATGACGGGTGTCCGGCCCGGCCTCGAAGAAGAGGCGGCATTTACTCCGGCCGCCGACAGTCCGACCGTCGCCTTCGCCTTCAAGCGCCAGTTCGAGGCGCAGGGTGGTGACGTGACCTGGCTGCGCCTGTTCAGCGGTTCGCTCAAGTCGGGCGACAACGTCGGCTGCAGTGATGGCCGCAGCACCGAACGCGTGGGGCAGTTGAGCCTGTGCATGGGCAAGCAACGGGACAAGATCGATGTGGCGCAGCCGGGCGATATGGTCCTGGCCGCGAAGCTGAAACACACGCAGACGGGCGTGACCCTGGCTTCCGGCGCCGACTTCGCTTTCACGCCGATCGCCTATCCGGTCCCGACCGCCGCCGAGGCGATCAGTCCCGAAACCTCCGGTGACGAGGACAAGATGGCTGCGGGCCTGAACAAGATTCGAGAAGAGGATCCGACCTTCGAACTGCGGCATCAACCGGAACTGTCGCAGACGCTGCTGGTCACGCAGGGAGAGATGCACACCGCCTTCATTCTGGACAAGCTGAAGAAACAGACCGGCGTCGTGGTGGAGCGTCGCCGTCCGCGGATCAACTTCAAGGAAACCATTCGCGGTACGGCAGAGAAGCAGGGACGGCACAAGAAGCAGTCCGGAGGCCGCGGCCAGTTCGGCGATGTGCACCTTCGCATCGAGCCGAACGAGCGGGGCGGCGGCTTCGAGTTCCTGGACGAGATCGTCGGTGGCGTCGTGCCCAACAAATTCATCCCCGCCGTTGAAAAAGGCTGCCGCGAGACCCTTCTGGAGGGCCTGGTCGCCGGCTACGAGATGGTCGACGTCAAGTGCGCGCTGTTCTTCGGATCGTACCACAACGTCGACTCCAGTGAGGCCGCGTTCAAGATGGCCGCGCGCAAGGCGCTCAAGGGGGCCGTGGAAACCGAATCGGCCAAGTTGCGGCCGGTCATCCTCGAGCCGATCATGTCCGTGCGCATCGTTGTGCCGCAGGCCTATATGGGGGATGTGATGGGCGATGTGTCCACGCGTCGCGGCGCGATCCAGGGCAGCGAGGCGGATGGTCCGTACCAGATCGTGACCGCCAACATTCCCGAGGACGAGTTGTACCAGTATGCCACTTCGCTGCGTTCATTCACGCAGGGTACCGGCACTTTCACGATGGAGTTCTCGCACTATGCCGAGGTTCCGGGTGATGTGCAGAAGCGTTTGGTCGAAGCCTATCAGGCGACGCAGACCGGCGAGGAGTAGGAAGCACGATGGCTGGACATTCAAAATGGGCGAATATCAAACACCGCAAGGGTGCTCAGGACGCCAAGCGGGCCAAGGTCTTTACCCGGCTGATCCGCGAGTTGACGATTGCTGCCCGCCAGGGCGGCGGTGATGAGGATGCCAACCCGCGACTGCGGTCGGCTGTCCAGAATGCGCGTGGGAGCAACATGCCCAATGACACGATCGAACGGGCCATCAAGAAGGGCACCGGTGAGATCGAAGGCATGGTGATCGAGGAAGTGAGCTACGAGGGTTATGGACCCGGTGGTGTAGCTGTCCTGGTCGAGTGCGCGACCGACAACAAGAACCGGACCACGGCCGAAGTGCGGCACGCCTTCACCAAGTTCAATGGCAACCTGGGATCGAACGGGTGTGTATCGTACATCTTCGATCGCAAGGGACTGATCGTCCTGGATGGTGAACGCTGTGATCTGGAGACGGCAATGGATGCGGCGATCGAGGCCGGGGCCGAGGACGTCGAGGAAGAGGAAGGTGTCATCACCGTGACCACGGAGATGAGTGACCTGCATCGGGTCGCCGATGCCCTGCGTGAGAGTGATCTGCCGGTGACCTCGGCCGATCTCGCGCAGATCCCCAATACCCTGGTCAAGGTCGAGGGCGGTGATGCTTCGACATTGATGAGGCTGATCACGCACATGGATGATCTGGACGATGTGACCCAGGTCTCGGCCAACTTCGATATCGACGACGATCTGATGGCGGAGATTTCGGAGAATCTCTAGGCCGCAGGTCCCACCGGACAGGGGGGACGGATGATCATTCTGGGAGTGGATCCCGGGTCCCATGCGACCGGCTTCGGTGCGATTGCCACCGGGCCGGTCGTTCGTATGCTGGGTGGCGGGGTGATCCGAACGAAGACTGCGGCGCCCCTGCCGGAGCGGCTGTTGACGATCCACGATCGCCTGGCCGAAGCGATCGAGGAACACCGGCCGGACGTCGTTGCGGTGGAGAATCTCTTCAACGCCAAGAATGCGCGTAGTTCGCTGATCCTGGGGCACGCTCGCGGAGTCATCCTGCTGGTGGGAGCACGAGCCGGATGCGAGGTGGCGGAGTACGCGCCCCGCGAAGTGAAGAAGGCCCTGACCGGAAACGGGGCGGCGCAGAAGGAGCAAGTACGCTTCATGGTCATGCGCCTGCTGAACCTGAAGTCCGAACCGGCGCTGGACCAGAGCGATGCGCTGGCCGTGGCCTTGGCCCACGCCGGCCGGCGGGGCACTTCGCGGCGCTTCGGACAAAGCGAGGAGTGAGATGTTCGCATTTGTGGACGGAATCCTGGTCAGCGGGGGTGTCGAAGCGATTGTCGCCGTCGGCGGGGGAATCGGGTTGGACGTGCAACTGTCGATCCTCTCCGCGCAACAGCTGCCGCCGGTGGGAGAGCGTGTGAAACTGTGGACACATCTGGCCGTGCGCGAGGACCAGTGGTCGTTGTATGGTTTCGTCGATCCGCAGGAGCGCGAGATGTTCCGGCTACTGATCACCGTTTCGGGAATCGGACCGAAGGTGGCCCTGGGGATGCTGTCGGCGATGCCGCCTGCCGAATTGGCGTTGCATCTGCGCGCCGGGGACGAGAAGGCATTGACCCGACTGCCCGGCGTGGGCAAGAAGAGCGCAGCACGGCTGGTCGTCGAGCTGGGACAGCGTGTCCCGCAATCGGTCGGCGAGTTGGCGCTCAATAGCGCTGCCGGGGGTGCTGCCTCTTCGGGTCTCCTGGCCGAGGCCGTGGCCGTACTGGCTGCCATGGGGCTGAGTACCGCACCGGCCGAGCAGGCGCTCGAGCTGGCGCGCCGTGCGGACCCTGCGGTTGCGAAGGATGTCGAGATCTGGGTTCGCGCCGCGCTGCGCCTGATCTGAGGGAAACGGGAAAGGGTATTCCGTGGAAGAAGAAAGCCGTATGACCGATCCGCAGTTGCAGCGCCAGGACTCCGAGCTGGAGACGGGGTTGCGCCCGCGCTCGCTCGACGAGTTCGTCGGTCAGGAGAAGGTCAAAGAGAATCTGCGCGTGTTCATCGCAGCCGCCCGGCAGCGCGGCGAGGTTCTCGACCATGTCCTGCTGCACGGTCCTCCGGGACTGGGCAAGACGACGCTGGCGCAGATCGTCGCGGCGGAAATGGAACTCGAGGTCCGGCTGACAAGCGGCCCAGCCTTCACGAACTCCGCCGAACTGATCGCGCTGCTGAGTGAGCAGACGGAGCAGCGCGCCATTTTTATCGACGAGATCCACCGTCTGGGGCGGATCATCGAGGAGCACCTCTACCCGGCCATGGAGGACTGGCGCGTCGAGTTGATCATCGACAATGGACCGAACGCCCGGCATTTCAATCTGCAGCTGGATCCTTTCACGCTGATTGGTGCCACTACCCGGGCCGGATTGATCACGCCCGCCCTTCGCAGCCGGTTCGGTATCGTATGTCATCTGGATTTCTATCCGCCCGAGGAGCTGGCGGTGATCGTCGAGCGCTCGGCCGGCATCCTGGGCATGGAGGTCCTGCCCGATGGCGCGCTGGAGATCGCTCGCCGCAGCCGCGGCACACCGCGCGCGGCCAACCGGTTGCTGCGCAGAGTACGGGACTACGCACAGGTCGATGGCACACCGACGATCGATCGCGGAGTCGCCGACCGGGGATTGACCCGCCTGGGTGTGGACAAAATGGGGCTCGAGCCGCTGGATCGTCGCTACCTGGAGCTGATCATTCGACACTTCGGAGGCGGCCCGGTCGGGTTGCAGAATCTCTCGGTCAGCCTGGGCGAGGAGTCCGACACGCTCGAGGACGTTGTGGAGCCGTATCTGATCCAGTCCGGTCTGCTGATGCGCACGGCGCGCGGACGAGAGACGACTCCCGCCGCTGTGGCACACGTGGGCCTTGCTTGACATGGACCAGGACTACCGTTTCGAATTGCCGCCCGAACTGATCGCGCAGGATCCTGCGGTGCGACGGACCGACTCGCGCCTGCTTCTGGTGCGGCGGGGTGTGGGTGTTGCGGGTGAGCGACGCTTCGGCGAACTGGAGCGCGTACTGCGGCCGGGCGATTTGCTGGTACTGAATGACAGCCGGGTACTGCCGGCGCGCTTGCGGACGCGACGTCCTCGGACCGGGGGACGGGTCGAGATCCTGTTGCTCTCGCCGGCAGCGGATGAGCGGACCTGGCTGGCCATGGCGCGCCCGGCGCGGCGCATGGCGCCGGGGGTGGAACTCGAATTGATTCCCGGGCCCGGGTCGCCGTCGTCGGAAGTGGCGCCCCGCCTGGAGATCGTCGGGAAAACGGCGGAGGGTACGGTACTCGTTCGCGGCCCGCAGTCGCTGGCCCGGATTGCCGAGCAATGGGGAGAGATTCCCCTGCCGCCGTACATTCGTCGGGACCGGGACGATCCCGAACGCGCGGCACAGGACCGGCAGCGCTATCAAACCGTCTACGCCCTGGCCGATCCCAGCGGCGCCGGATCGGTGGCCGCTCCGACGGCGGGACTGCATTTCAGCGATGGGTTGTTGGAACGCCTCGAGGGGCACGGAGTCTCGACGGCGCGAGTCGCCCTGCACGTCGGACCGGGCACCTTCCAGCCCCCGAGTTCGGAACAGATCGAGGCAGGACGTCTACACCGCGAGACTTTCACGCTGCCGGCTGAAACCTGGCGGGCTTTGCGGGAGACCCGCGAGCGGGGCGGGCGGGTGATCGCTGTGGGAACGACGAGTCTGCGGGTGCTGGAAACGGTCGCTCGCCTGGATCTGGCGCCGAGTGGACCTGCTGCACGCGAATTCCTGCCGACGGCTGCCCATCCCGAGCCCGTTTTCGAGGGCACCGCCCTGCGCGCGGACGAAAACTGGAGCGTGCAGGGAGCGACCCGGCTTTTTATCCAGCCGCCACAGGAGGTGACGGCCGTCGATGGACTGCTGACGAATTTCCACCTGCCCGGGTCCTCGCTGCTGATGCTCGTCGCGGCGTTGGTCGGCCCTGCCCCCTGTGCGGCGGCCTACGAGCATGCCGTGCGCGAGAAGTTCCGTTTCTACAGCTACGGGGACTGCATGTTGGTCCTGGATGATCCGAGCGAATGCGAGAGAGTATGATCGAGCCGCAAGTGGAACACGATCTCGGGACGCCGTTCGGTTTCCAGGTGCTGGGTACGGCGAGTGATTGCCCGGCCCGGCGGGGACGGCTGACCACCGGCCACGGCACCATCGAAACCCCGGTATTCATGCCGGTCGGCACCGTGGGAACCGTCAAGGCCGTGACCTTTGAACAGGTCTGGCAGACGGGCGCACGTTTGATCCTGGGCAATACCTACCATCTCTACCTGCGCCCCGGCCACGAGTTGATCGAGCGCCACGGAGGATTGCATCGGTTTCAGGGCTGGGATGGCGCGCTGCTGACCGACAGCGCCGGATTCCAGGTTTTTTCGCTTTCGGATTTGAACCGGATCACCGAGGACGGCGTAGAGTTCCGCAGTCACCTGGACGGCAGCAAACATTTCTTCTCGCCCGAATTGTCGATGGAGATCCAGTTGGGCCTGGGCTCGGACATCGTGATGGCGTTCGACGAGTGCGCAGCCTACGGTGCGACACCGCGCCAGGTGGAGGTTGCGGTCGAGCGCACGACCCGCTGGCTGAAACGTTGTCGCGATGTCTTCGGCGGCCGTGACTACCGCACCGGCTGGGAGCGGGTCCTGTTCGGGATCATGCAGGGTGGGGTGGACGAGGGGTTGCGCCGTCGGTCGGCGGAGGAGATTGTCGCCCAGGATCTGCCCGGCTACGCGGTCGGCGGACTGTCCGTTGGTGAGCCGATTCCGGCAATGCGAGAGATGACCGAATTGGCTGCCGGCCTGTTGCCGCGGCACAAGCCGCGCTACCTGATGGGCGTCGGTTTCCCGGACGACATCGTGGCCGGAGTGCGCGCGGGGATCGATATGTTCGATTGCGTCCTGCCCACACGGATGGCCCGTACCGGCACGGTGTTGACTCGGGACGGGCGCCTGGTGATCAAAAACCAGGAATATGCCGAAGATGATCGTCCGATTGACTCCGAGTGCTCCTGCCCGGTTTGTACGCGCCATAGCCGGGCCTATATCCGGCATCTCTTCCAGGCCCGGGAGATTCTGGGCTCAGTGCTCGCCACGACTCACAACCTGCATTTCTATCAGGAGTTGATGGCGGGGATTCGAGCGGCACTGGAGGAGGGAACGTTCGTGCCCCATGCCGAAAGCGTAACGGCCCGCTGGCAGGAAGGCGAGGAGGCGCGCAAGGCACGTCAGGTGCGGCCGAGACGATGACTTCCCGCGTCCGGACTTGCCCCGGGTCCGGTCGCGAACCAAATTGACGGGGCGAGTACCGACTGTCACCCGGCGTCCTGCGGGCGTTGCGTGGCAGCTACCCCGTTTTCTTCCAAGGAGTAGATATGCTGCACGAGAGTCTGCTGGCCATGGCGTCCCCGCCCAACGGCGCGGGCGGCACCGGCGCCCTGCTGATCCAGATCATGCCCATCGCGCTGATCTTCCTGGTTTTCTGGTTCATGATCATTCGCCCGCAGAAACGGCAACAGGAGCAGCGCAAGTCCATGCTCGAGGCTCTCAAGCGGGGCGACAGGGTGATCACCAATGGTGGCCTGTATGCGACCGTGCGCGACGTCAAGGGTGATGTCGTTACCGCTACGATCGGTGACAACGTGAAGGTGGAGATCAGCCGTCAGGCCGTCGCTTCGGTGATGAACGAGGAGTAGTGAATTGACCCGGCGCGAGTCGCCACCGCCGATCCTCCTCTATGGTGACGTTTCACTTCGTCACCCGACCCGTGATCTGGCGGTCGGAACGCCGGAAACAAGGCGAGTACTGGATCGCCTATGGTCGACGCTGACCGAAGGCACGGGAGTCGGATTGGCGGCTCCCCAGATCGGGGAAGCCGTTCGCGCCTTCGTGGTCCGGGATCCGGACCGTGAAGGGGAAGCAGGGCGCCTCGACTTCGTCAATCCGGTGCTCATGAGCACCTATGGAGAAGAAGAGGTTTTCGAGGAGGGCTGTCTTTCGTTTCCTGGATTGTATTTCGATGTCGTACGTCGCCGGGGCGCGGTGATCGAGTATCACGACGCCGAGGGCAATCCGAGGAAATTGCGGAATGACGGTCTGATCTCGCGCATCGCCCAGCACGAGATCGACCACCTGGATGGAACTCTCTTCATCGACCGGATCGGGCCGTTGCATCGGCTCTGGCTCCGGCCGCGCTTGCTGTGGATCGCCTTGCAGGGCGCGGTCCGCCGCGGAATGACCGGAAGGAAGCACGGCGCATGAGAATCGTCTTCATGGGATCGCCCGAATTTGCCGTCCCCTCGCTCGAGGCTCTGGTCGAGGCCCGCTTCGATGTGCGGCTGGTCGTCACGCAACCGGACCGACGCGCGGGCCGGGGACGCAAGATGCTGCCCACGGCGGTCAAGGAGTTCGCGCGCGAGCAGAACCTGCCGGTCATGGAGTTCGATCACGGACAACGCAAACAGGTCAGCGAGGCGGTACTGGCCGAGAAGCCGGATGCGATTGTCGTTGTCGCCTTTGGTCACATCCTGCGGGAACCGTTGCTGTCGGCGCCGCAGTACGGCTGTATCAATGTGCATGCCAGTCTGCTGCCCCGTTGGCGCGGGGTTTCGCCGGTCCAGTATGCCATCCTGCATGGCGACAGCTGGAGCGGTGTGACGGTCATGCGCATGGACGCCGGCGTCGATACCGGCCCGGTGCTGACGCAGCGCAGTGTCGGTATCAGCCCCGAAGAGACGGCCGAGGAACTGCTCGAACGCCTGGCCGGACAGGGGGCCGACCTGCTCATTCACACCCTGCGCGGTGTGCAGAACGGCCAGATCGAACCGCGGCCGCAGGGCGACGCAGGCGCGGTCTACGCTCCCAAGTTGATGAAGAGCCTGTCGCCCGTGCGCTGGGATCGGGACCTGATCACCGTCCACAACCAGATCCGCGCGTTGCAGCCCTGGCCCGGTACGAGCACCTACCTGGGCGAACGGATCGTCAAGATCACCGAATCGCGGCCCTTCTCCTTCGTGCAATCCGGCAGGAATCCGGGAACGGTTCTGGAGATCAGTCCCGAGGGCGTGGTCGTCGCGTGCGGCGAAGGCAGTCTGTTGCTGACCGGCCTGCAGATTCCCGGCAAGCGGCCACTGCCGGTCGATGAATTCCTGCGCGGATTCGACATCCAGGTCGGAGACGAGTTCCACTCATGAGCGTGGATCCGGTCCGCGCCGAAGCCCTGGATCTGCTGGTCCGGGTCCAGTCGGGGCAGCCACTGGAGCCACACCTCGGCCGTGCGCAGACGCAACTGAACGAACCCCGCGATCGAAATCTGCTGGGCGAGCTGGTGCGAGGTTCCCTGCAATGGCAAGGCCGCTATGATGCGGTGATTGGGCGCCTGGTCCAGAAGCGACCGCCGCGGGATCCGCGTCTGGTATGCCTGTTGCGCCTTGCGTTGCATCAGTTGTTGGGAATGAACGGGATTCCACCCCGGGCGGCAGTGCATCAGGCGGGGGAGCTGTGCCGGGCGAAAGTCTCGCCGCGGCTGGTGGGCTTCGTCAACGGCACATTGCAGACGGCGCGGCGCACGCTGCTGGGGTCCTGGGACCCGACGGCGGCCGGGGGACAACCGGATCCGAGACCCGAGGCGCTGCACCGATTCCTGCAGGACCTGGTGCCGGATACTCCCACCTGGCTGGCCGCCTGGCATTCTCACCCGCGATGGCTGATTCAGCGCTGGCTCGACCGATACGGTCTCGATGCCACCGAGGCGATGTGCCGCGTGAACAACGCTCCGTTGAAGCCGGTTCTTCAGGTCCTGGATCTCGATGCAGTGCAGGGAGTGGCCGAGGAATTGGCATCGATGGGCTTGAAGACGACGCCGGTCCACGACGCGGGACTGCAACCTTTGCGCCGAC
>JANTGJ010000121.1 GCA_024762975.1 Candidatus Krumholzibacteriia bacterium | reverse complement strand
ACAACCCGACGAGTTCTCCACCCAGCGCGCCGTCTCCCTGAGCCGCCAGTGCTTCGAGCCAGGTGATTACCCCGGCGCCGGGTCCCGACACGGCCAAGTCACCAACCGGCCCCGGACGACGGCCTCCCCGCACCGGCGGCGCAGACATCGTCAACACCTCCTGGCGCTCGGGTGACCAGGCCACGGCCTGGAATGCTTCGGCCTGGTCGTCGTCATCGTCGGCGCTCCAGAACACGGGAATCGTCTCCCGATTCGCGGAGGTGCGTCGCTGCGCCAGGGCGATGGTCGTCGCAATCTTGTACAGCGTATACAGAGGCCCGCCCAGCAGACCCGGTTGCTGGCCGGTGATCACCGTATCGTACCGGCCGACGTACGGCTCCATACCGGGAACATCCCGCTCTCCGGGGGCTACCAGCGGTTTCCAATCGAACGTCCACCGGGGCGCGACCGCATCGGCGTTGCTGCGCAGTGAACGCTCGAGTTCCGCGCGCGCCTGCCATCGGCTCCGGTGGTCCGAGTCCGGGATGCCGTCCCCCAACCAGTCTCGATACAGGGGGGTCCCCACGGCTCCCTCGCACAGGTTCCGCATCGCGCGGTACGAATAGGCCATCAGGTTATCCTTCGACGATAGACCAGGATCCACCGGTCCCCGGTTCCCAGATCCTGTCCCTCATAGGAGCCGGCTTGCGCCACGCGATCGAGCCCTTCGTCCGCAGCCAGAACATCCAATTCATCGACGGTGAAGAGGGCCACCTGCTCTTCGTAGTGCAGCCCCGCCGGCTCGACCTGCCATTGCGCGGCCTCGCCTTCGTGTCCGGCAACGGGCAATACCGACACCGACTTCAGTACGCGATCGCCCGCGACCGAGAGTCTTTTCGTCTCGCGAATGTCCAGCGGGCCGATCTGCCGAACGCGCGGTGCTGGCGGTTCGTCTTCCAATTCCCGGCGCACCCGGTCGGCATCCAGATAGTCCAGGAACCAATGGCCGCCCGGTGCCAGTACCCGCGCGACCTCGGCCACCACGGGGCGGTTCTGCTGCAGCGGCCCGAAATATCCAAAGGCCGTAAAGAGGGAAAGTACCGAGTTGAAGGAGCCCTCGGTGAAGGGCAACTGACGCATATCTCCGCGTACCAGCGGGAATCGATCGCCAGCGTTCGCCCTCTCCCGGGCCCTCCCCAGCAACGCAGCCGACAAATCGAGGCCCGTCACGGCCCGTCCGTGATCTCGCATCCTCTGGAGATGGCGACCCTCGCCACAGCCCAGATCCAGAATGTGTCCCTCGCCCAGCGGAGCCAACTTCGGCAGCAACTCGAGGCAACGGGCGGCCTCTCGCTCGTCCCGGTGCTGGTACAACAGGGGATAGTGGGCTGCAAAGGCCTGCTCGAACCAGGAATCAGTCATGGTACCCGGACTCCGGCTCCCAACAGGACTCGCCTTCCAGACTCATTCCCCGGCGAATTACCGTTTCGCTGGCCTCGTCCAGCAGGTTCGGATAGTCGAGCGTGTAGTGTAGTCCCCTGCTTTCGCGCCGGCTGCGCGCGCACAGGACAATCAACTCGGCAACGAGTCCCAGGTTACGCAACTCGGCCACATCGGGGCTGACCAGCGATCCCCGGTACTGCTCCTCGACGGTTTTGCGAATCGCCCGCAAGCGGCCCAACGCCAGGTCCAGGCGCTCTCGATCTCGCACGATCCCCACATAATCCCACATCACCCGCCGCACCAGGTCCCAATCGTGCTCGAGTACCATCACATCGGGGGCTTGTCGGGCATCGCCTGCCCCCAGCATGCGTGGATCCAGAAGCGAATGGGTACCCAGGTCCTGCTCGGGCTCCTGGGCCGCGGCCGTGGCCACCCGATCCGCAAAATAGACCGCTTCGAGCAGGCTGTTACTGGCCAATCGATTCGCACCATGTACGCCGGTACAGGCTGTCTCGCCCACGACATACAACCCCGGCAGCGTACTACGACCATCGCCGTCGACGGCCACTCCGCCGCACATGTAGTGTGCGGCGGGCACGACCGGCACCGGCTCACCGGCCAGATCGATTCCAAAACGCGCACAGTGTTCCTGCAGGTTCGGGAATCGGGCCAGCACCGCTTCGCGCGGTAGGTGCCGCAGATCGAGATAGGCGCACGGATCACCGCTGTTCTTCATTTCCTGATCGATGCTGCGGGCGACGATATCGCGCGGTGCGAGATCGGCCTGTGGATGGTAGCGCGTCATGAAGCGCTCTTCGCGATGGTTGATCAGCACAGCGCCTTCGCCGCGCACCGCCTCACTGATCAGGAAGCTCTTGGCATCGGGGTGATACAGGCAAGTCGGGTGGAATTGCACGAACTCCAGGTTGCGCAACTCGGCGCCGGCCCGGTACGCCATCGCCAGTCCATCGCCGGTGGCGATATCCGGATTGCTGGTGTAGGCATAGACCTTCCCGCATCCGCCGGTTGCCAGCACGACCGCATCGGCGAGGTACGCGCGGCAATCCAGCGTACGCCGATCCAGAACCACGGCCCCGACCACCCGCGCGGCGGAGTCCTGTTCCAGCCCGATCTGATCGCCACGAATCAACTCCAGGCCGATGTGGTGTTCTTCCAGAGTGATATTGGGGTGCGTACGACAGGCATCGAGCAGCCGCTGCTCGATTTCGCGCCCCGTCATGTCACGACAATGCAGGACCCTACGCCGCGAATGGCCCCCCTCGCGACCCAGCGTGAACGGAGCGCCGGGCGAGCCGTCTTCGCGACTGAAGCGCACACCGTGCTCGAGCAGACGATCGATCAGCCTCGGCCCCGCCTCCACCATCTTCCGGACGATATCCTCCCGGCACAGACCGGCACCGGCCGTGAGCGTGTCCTGTACATGCAGGTCGAACTCGTCGAGCGGAGATACCGCGGCCGCGATTCCCCCCTGCGCATAGTTCGTGTTGCTCTCGCTGCTTTCCTTCTTGGTAACGATCCGGACCGTTCCGTTTCTCGCCGCCAGGAGTGCGAATTGCAAGCCGGCGATGCCGGAGCCCAACACCAGGTAGCGCGAGTGGACCGGATCCAGCAGGGTATTCGGAGACATCGGGATCCCTTTCCGGAAAGAACGGGGAATCGACGGCCATCGGTGCGCGCCCTGGGTACTCGCGAATCACTTCCGGCTCGAAACGTGCTTCAAAACACGACTAAAGGGCTCTTCGTGGGCGCCGATAGACAGTGTGACCAGCAACATAAACAATACCCTGGATCCATGTCCACCTGGAGGATGATACCGTGAATTCCCGTGCGATCAAACTGATCCTGGTTCTGAGCATCCTGGGGCTCTCGCTTTTCGCCGCCGGCTGTTCGAACACGGAAGGCAACGAATGGGAGCGCCTCGTTTGCGAGGTCGAGTCCGTGAACTCCGGCGCGCCGCTGGTTTCCGCCTATCTGGACGTCGGTGGCGATGGAATGTCCGGCACGGACGATGATTCGTTCCCGATCGACTGGGTGCCGGTGCTCTTCCGTGCCCGCCCGTACAGCACGGCGATCACCATTCCCGAGGACGCCGCGCACAGCTGGTTCCACATCACCGGCTACAATCTGACCTGGACTCCCAATGAGGGGGCGCCCGCAGGGCTGACCGACTACAATGTCGTGAACGGCTACTGCGACCTGATCGTACCGGTCCACGACGAGGGTGTGGTCTCGGTGCTGATCGCAGACCGCCAGATGAAGGAAGAGGCCTGGTACCGGGCCCTGTACCTGGATCCGACCCTGAGCTACTCCGCGAACTGCCGACTCGACTTCACGGGACACGAATCCGGCAGCGAAAAGGAAGTCACCGTCTCTGGCGGCATGGTCGTTACCTTCTACGGTGCGGTCTCCACCAACTAGAGACCCCGTGGGACCACGGATCCGACGCGCTCCTCGATCCAGTCGGGGAGCGCGTTCTTCTGCCCCCATTCGAGCTCGAGGTCCGCGATCAACACCGCGGATCCGGCCGGCCAAAGCGACTCCAGCTTCACCCAGTCCTTGGCCGTAGTCACCAGCGTATCGGCACCGGCTTGTTCCATTTCCGAAATGATCCGCGCCAGCAGGGATTCACGATACTGCTGATGGTCCCCGCAGCGGACCGTCAGTACCGGCGAGCATCCCAATTCCTCGGCTACCCCGGCTTCGAAGCGATCCGGATGGGCGATTCCCGAAAGGGCCGCCCAGCGGCGGCTGTCCGGAATCCGTGTTCCGGCAGTTCGGGCCTCTCGCAAGCTCAAACGACGCGCAAAGCTACCCACCGGCTGCCCATGATCCGACCCGGCCGGAACGGGATCCTGCGCTTCGACCAGCAACAGATCGGCCCGCACCGCACCCTGCGCCGACTCTCGCCACGGGCCCGCCGGGAAGACACGCCCGGTTCCGGCAATCAACTGCCCGGACTCGTTCTCGATCGTCCACCGATCCAGGATCACGACATCCAGGTGCCGCGGCAGGCCCGCCGTCTGGTGCGCATCCTCGAGCAGTACATAGTCCAATTCCGGATAGCGATCCCGCAGCCAGCGCAATCCTGCCACGCGATCACGGGATTGGCAGACCAGCCAACCGGTATTCTCCAGACAGGCCGCATGCCACCGGGCCTCGTCCCCCGCTGCAGCGTGTTGCGGGGTCACCAAAGCAGGTCCCCGCAGGGATGAGCCGAATCCACGCACCAGAATCGCTCCACGCCGACCCCGGCTCGCCAGGTCCGCAGCCAGTTTTCCGACGACCGGAGTTTTGCCGGTGCCCCCCAGAGCCAGATTTCCGACCGAGACCAGCCAGGGCGGCCCTGCCGGAAGCGGATCGCGGCGTTGGACCCGCCGGCCGATCCAATGGTCGGCCAGAGTCCTGCCGCCGGAGCGGACACCACCGCCCCGTCGCCAGGCGGCCAGGGCCGTCCGAACCCACCAGGGTCTGAGATCCAGGACCTTCAAGCGTCACTCCCGGACATGGGCTGCACACCGAAGAACGTTTCGAGTCGTCGCTGCATTTCCAACAATTCGGTTTCTGGAGCTTCGCTTTCGATGTACAGCGGATCCCCGACAAGGATCCGCACCGGAGCGAAGGGGGCCGGCACGAGGGTACGATCCCAGGTATTCAGATGCAATCCGCGGGTCGGTTCGGCACGTACAGGAACAACGGGGACCCCGACCAGGCTCGCCAATCGAATGGCGCCCGGCTGCACCGCGCCGAAGGGCCCCTTCGGGCCATCCACCGCCACTCCCACGGACGAACCGGCCTGGACCCGGCGTCTGAGCTCGACCAGCGCGCGGGCGCCCTCCCGCCCGGTCTGGCCCCGCGCAAAGCGATAGTCCTCGTTGCCCAGGGCACGGATCAGGATCTCACCGTCTTCGCTGTTGCTGACCAGCAACACCGGCCGGACCGACCGGACGAAGAGAATCGCCGGCAGGATATCCCGGTGAAGGCAGGCAAAAATGACCGGCCCCTGCGAGGTGAAGGCGCGCGCATCGGGCCCGTCCAGACGTACGCCCCAGCGCAGAAAGCGCCAGGCGACCGGAGCCAGCGCGAATTTGAGCTTACCGGGCCCCATGTGCTTCTCTATCCAATAGATCCACCAGGGCGCGCGCTGTCCGGCGCCAAACACCCGGCTCTCCGCAACGCTGCCGCAGATCCCGGGCATGTGCGAAAAAAGTCTCGCGATCCCGTGGTCGATCCACCCAACTCTGCAGACCACGGGCCAGCGGCAGCGGGGCTGCCCCCTCCTGAATGTGCTCGCGTACCACCGACTGATCAAGAATCAGGTTGCTCAGTCCGATGTACCGGGTCTTCACCAGCCGCCGGGCCAGCCAGTAGTTCAGGCTTCCGGTCCGGTAAACGACCTCATGCGGGACTCCGGCCAACGCCGCCTCCAGGCTGGCCGTACCGCTGCACACCAGGGCCAGGTCCGAGTTGGCGAGCAGGCGCGGGAGCGGCTCCTGGCTGAGTTCCTGACCGCCGTCGAACACGGCTGCGACCCGGCTGGGTTCGACACCCGGCGCAACGCTCACCAGCCAACGAATCGAACGCCCCTCCAGCATGCCGGTGAGCGCCTGGGCGGTGACCTTCAGGATCGGCAGCAGTTGATCCAACTCCTGACGACGGCTTCCGGGAAGCAGGCTGATGGTCAGGGGGCCCCCGACCGCGTTGAGAGTCTTTTCACGTCGAGCTACGGCCTGATCGAAAACGAAATCCCCGCCGTAGTCCTCCATCAGCGGATGCCCCATCGGGAAGACGTCGAAGCCACGCTGTTTGAAGAATTTCTGCTCGAAGGGCAGGATCGTCCCCAGTCGGTCGATCTTGCGACGCAAGCCGCCGATGCGCCAACCGCCCCAGGCCCAGACCTGCGGTGCGATGAGCCAGAACACGGGGATGCCCGCCGCCCGAGCGCGCCCCGCCAGGGCGGAATTGAATCCAGGGAAGTCCAGTGGCACAGCCAGGTCGACATGCTGCTCTTTCAGATGCCGGAAAATCTTCTTTCGTGCGCGCAGGATCTGCGGCAGTACGCCCACCACCTCGGCAAAGCCCATCACCGACAGTTCGCGCGAATCGACGACCACCTCGGCGCCCGCCTCCCGCAGGGCAGGTCCACCCAGACAGGAGATCCGCAGATCCGGTTCGAGTTCGCGCAATGCTTCCACCAGGGCCACGCCATAGCGTTCGCCACTGGCCTCGCCGCAGGAAAGAAACAAGTGTCGTCTGGAACCCTCTCCCACCAGTTCTACCTCTCGGTGACGATGCACACAAAAAGAATCTCCGCCCTTCCCCGAGGAAGGGAAGGACGGAGATTCACGACCCGGGCTCCGATCAGCGAACGATGCCGCGATCCGAACGGCGAATGAAAGCCATCAGTTCCTCGATGTGGGCCGTCAGTTTGCAGTCGGCGGCGATGCGCTCCATGGCCTGGGTCACGTTCAGACCCGATCGGTAAAGGATCCGATACGCCCGCTTCAGGTTCATCAGGTCCTCATCCGTGAAACCGTTGCGCTTCATCCCGATGCTGTTGATTCCGGCCACCTCGACCGGGTTGCCGGCAACTTTGATGAAGGGCGGCACGTCCTGCGGCAGCCGGCTGCCGCCGCCGATAAATGCGTAGGCGCCGATCCGACAGAACTGATGCACCGGCGTCAGTCCGCCGATGATGGCATGCGACTCGACTTCGACATGGCCGGCAAGATTGACCGCATTGGCCAGAACCGTATGGTCATGGACGATGCAATTGTGGGCCACATGCACATACGCCATCAGCAGATTGTCACTGCCGACTTTGGTCACGTTGCCCTCGCCGGTGGCCAGGTGCAGCGTAACGTACTCGCGGAAATCGTTGTTATCCCCGATCTCCACGAAACTCTGTTCGCCGGCATACTTCTTGTCCTGCGGTTCACAGCCAATCGCTGCCCCGTGGAAGAAGCGATTGTTGGCGCCGATGACCGTGTTGCCCTCAATCAGCACCGAGGAACTGATCACACAATCGGGGCCGATTTCCACGCCGGGGCCGATGACCGAATGCGGTCCGACCTTGACGTTATGGCCCAACCGCGCCGTCTCGTCGACGACAGCGGTGGGATGAATTTCGGCGGTACGTACGGGACGTGGCCCGACCGGCTTTTTCATCTCGAGGGGATCCAAAATCTGCCTCCATTTTAGGCGATGGTCCGCGGAACGCTGTACGTTCCAGTCAGCTTTCCACCACCGTGGACATCAAATGGGCCTCGGCGATTTTCGTGTCGCCGACCCATGCGACACCCTGCATCTTGCAGAGCGTCCCACGCAGTTTCAACATTTTCAACTCGAATCGAATCTGATCGCCCGGCGTCACGGGCTGACGGAATCTGGCTTCGTCGATTCCACTGAAATACACCAACTTACCCTTCGAATCTTCCACGCTGCTGAGCAACAGGACCCCGCCCACCTGCGCCATGGCCTCGATGATCAGTACCGCAGGCATGATCGGATGGCCCGGGAAATGCCCCTGAAAGAACGGCTCGTTGATCGTGACATTTTTCAGACCCACTACACGCTCTCCCGGCACCAGTTCGACAATGCGGTCGACCAGCAGGAACGGATAGCGATGAGGCATGATCTCGATGATCGAAGAGATATCCCAGTACTCGGGCTTGCGCGGCGGATAGACGCGCGGCAGCTTGCGTTCGGTCTTGGCCAGCAGGCGGGTAAATTCCACATTCATCGCGTGCCCCGACAGACGGGCCGTCACGTGTCCCTGAATCGGCATTCCCAGCAATGTCAGATCTCCGAGAAGGTCCAACACCTTGTGTCGAACACACTCGTTCGGGAATCGCAGTTCCTGGCCGCCGACGATGGAGCCGTTGTCAAAGATGAGCGCGTTGTGCTCGGAACCACCCTGCCCCAGTCCCATGGCACGCAACTGCTCGACATCCCGCATCATGGCGAACGTGCGGGCGGGCGCGATTTCGTCGCGGAAGACAGACGGCCGGATCTCGAACGTAGCGGTCTGCTGACCGATCAGCGGATCGTCATAGTCGATATGGAACGTCAGCCGAAAACATTCCGATGGTTCGGCGGTCACCTCGGCGTTGCCGTGGCTGAGATGGAAGGGCCGATTGATCTTGAAGTAGTTGGCGGGCAAGCCCTGATCCCTGATTCCTGCTTTTTCGATCAACTCGACATACGATTTCGAACTGCCGCAACCGGGCACGGGCGGTTCGTAGCCGTCGAGGATGATTTCACAGTTGGTAATCCCCATACCTGCCAACGCAGCCAGTACGTGCTCGACGGTATGGATCTTCACGCCATCGCGAACCAGGGTTGTCGCGCGCACGAGATCCTCGCGCGGCGCGGTGTTTTCCACCAGTGCCGGGATCCGCAACTCGCCTTCGGGACCCGGTACGCGAAATACGATCCCCGTATTGGGCTCAGCCGGCGCGAAGGTCATCCGGGTCGTCTGCCCCGAATGCAGGCCGGGGCCCTCCATGCTTGCCTCTTCTTGAACTGTCTTCTGCAACCAGATCACGGAGTCTCTCCTGAAATCTCATTCGATTTATCGTCTCTTGCTTCCAGACGCGCCACCCGCCGCAACAGTTCCGGCAATCTGCGCAAGGCACCGGCCATGCGGAACGACTCGCGAGCCTGGACGGCCGGATATCCGAAGTAGTCGGTTTTCTCCTTCAGATCCCGCGTTACGCCGGATTGGCCGCCGATTTGCACGTCGGCACCAATCGTCACCTGGTGGGAAACTCCCACCTGCCCGCCCATCGTCACGCGATCACCGACCTGGGCACTTCCCGAGATTCCCGTCTGGGCACTGATCGCACAATGACTTCCGATGGTCACATTGTGGCCTACCTGTACCAGATTGTCGATCTTCGTTCCGGCGCCGATCACCGTCCGGCCCGTTGTCGCCCGGTCCACGCAGGCACAGGCACCGATCTCCACGTCATCCTCGACGACCACGATCCCCACCTGCGGGATCTTTCGCAAACCCGTCGGCGAAGGCAGGTAGCCGAATCCGTCGGTCCCCAGCGTCACGCCGACATGCAAGGTCACCCGGTCGCCCAGGACGCATCCTTCGCGAAGCGTGCACCTGGTATATAGACGGTTTTCACAACCCAAAGTCACATCCGGCCCCAGGACCACATGAGCTCCAAGCCGGGTGCCCGCCCCGATGCGCACGCCAGGTCCGACCACACTATAGGGGCCTATGGCTACGTCATCCGCCACCACGGCCGTCTCATCCACTACCGCCGTCCGGTGGATTCCCGGCGGAAATACCCGGTCATCCTCGGCCGCGAAGCGCTCCAGAAGGATCGCGAACGCCGCATAGGGATGCTCCGCCCGGATCGCAGGCAGCGGCGTTTTCGTCTCCGGCCCGACAATGACCGCCTCGGCACGACACCCGTCCAGACCGGCCGCAAACCTGCGGCTCGCGACGAAGGTCAGATCGCCCGGTCCGGCGTCATCGATACCCGCGACGTTGCGGATCAGCGGATCCCGGTCGTCGACCAGTTCACCGCCTACCAGTTCGGCTACTTCACTCAACCGCAGACTCGGCATGCCGTTCCTCTGTAAGCAACCGCCCCCCATCTTCATACCAAGCCAGGTATCGATGGGGGGCTAGGAAGCAGAATCGCTAATAAGCGGTAAAAATCGCGTTGAAGTTCGGCACTGTCAACAAAAAAACCGGACTTGGCACAGCCGCTGAAAAAGTCGCCAGCGGCGGCCCGACGGATTCAGCGCACCCGTCCCGGAGCCGGGGGCTAGTCCTCCCCCTTGGCCAGGGCCAACAAGACGTCGTCCGTCAAGTCGAAATCCGGCTCGAGGTACAGCACGCCCAGAGCGGCAGAATCGATAATCATGCCGAACTTCTTCTCCTTGCCCAGGCGCTCGACGATGGTCTTCACCTGATCCAGGATCGGTGTGATCTTCGAGGTATATTCGGCTTCGGCGCGGGCGTCGATACCGTCCCGGAACTGGAAGTAGTCTGCCCGCTTCTTCTCGAAGCCCTGCATCTTGGTGGCCAGAGCATCTTCGCCCAGAAGCATTTTCTGGCTTTCGATCTCCTCGACCAGAGCCGCCAGCTCGGTCTCCTTGTCCTCGACCTCGCGCTTGAGTTCCTCGAGGAACTTCTCGTACTGCTCCTGTGCGTCGCGGGCCGCTTCGTATTCGGATGCGATGCGTTGCGAGTCGACGATACCGATCGGTTTGTAGTCCTCTGCATGGGTCACCGCCGGGGCGGCCAAAACAAGAGTCAGCAGGGTCAATCCCAGCAAGGTATTGCCACAGATCATGTTGAAATGACGCATGGTCTCCTCCGGCCCAAGGCGGCCAGTCTTTGCAAGTATCCCCAGGTCGCAGACCTAGAAGAAGTTGCCAATGGTGAAGTGGGGCTCCCAGGAGGGCCCACTCGTTCGATCGAATCCGTAACCGTAGTCGAAACCGACATTGCCCATCATGGGCACCTCCACTCGGATGCCGAAACCGGCGCCCTTGCGCAGATAGGACATGTCCGCCTCCGAGAAGGTGTTCCACACATCGCCCATGTCCAGGAAGGATAGGAGCTGGATGGTGTTGGTCAAGGGGTACAGTACCTCGGTATTGAGGATCATGAAGTACCGACCGCCAATAAAACTGGGATTGTCCCGGGGCACCACTTCCAGGTCGCGGTATCCGCGCAGCGGCAGTCGGCGGTTGCCGCCCAGCCGGTAGCGCTCCCAATCGGGAACCTCATCCGAACTCTTCAGGCCATGGATCAGACCGAAAAAGCCGCGCAGATGCAAAGCCAGCTTGCCCGGCAGGCGCTCGTACAACGAGTGCGACAGCATGTGCTCCTGGAATTCGATATCTCCACCGAGCGGGCCACCGGCGATCTCGATACTGTAACTCGTCTTCGAACCGCTGGTCGGGAAGAATGGACTGTCCGTGCTGTTGCGGCTGAAGGTGGTCCGAATCGAGCTCTTGGATCGGGGCCAGTCGACCTGATCCAGACGCTGCCAGGGCAGATCGCT
>JANTGJ010000120.1 GCA_024762975.1 Candidatus Krumholzibacteriia bacterium | reverse complement strand
AGGTAGCACGGATCGATGCACCGGAGGGAGCAGGAATTCACCGGAATCGCAGATCAACGCTGGAGCACGATCCGGCTCACCCGCGTTTGTCCGCCCCGGCGGGCGCGCACGAAATAGGCACCGGTCGAAACCGAACGACCCGAGCCATCTCGAGCGTCCCAGATCGCTTGCACCGTCGGCGATTGCGCAGGCAGCCGTCGGATGAGGCGGCCCCGCAGATCGAAAATCTCCCAGACGATTTCCTGCGACGAATCTGCGCCTTCCCACGCGATGCGACATTTGGTGCTGGTGGGATTCGGCCAAACGCGCAGGATCCCGGCAGTCGCAATTCCGTCCGGCACCGGACTCTCCAGGATTCGCAACGGATAGGATCCGGAATTTCGGCTGTCCGCCCGGTCGCTGCTCCACAGCGGTTCGTTTCCCGCGCCCGCCATGAAGGGCACGAATTGACCCTCATCACCGAGAATCGTCACGCGCAGGTAAATATTCCCGCCCAGGGGAACCGCGACCGCGCCGATGGAAACGAACTCGTCCCCCTGGGGACCACCGGCGTTCTGCTCCTGGCGTGTCGCGAGCGGTCGCCCGCCGGGCGCAGCGGTCATCCAGGCCGTTGCCTGGCCGGGAATACTGGACAATCCGACCAGGATCTCCTGCCACGCCAGGTGGGCAAGAGTGTGCGCTTCGGTTCCGGTGCCGCCATGGCTGTTCCAGCCCAGCGGTGTGGCAATCAACCCACGATCGAGAGTCAACACCCCCACCCCGGTCGCAGCCCTCACCGAGAAACCCGGCAGTCCGGTCGAACGGACCTCCCCGGGAGCCAGGTACTCGCCGAGCGATAGATTCCACCGTGTGTTTTCTCCGCCGAGTCCGTTATCGGCCAATCCAGCCACGACCACCCGCAGATCACCCGCGCCATACCGCCCGATCACCGAGGGAGCGCTGGTCGTCAGCCAATCGCCTCCGCCCGGGTTGGGGAGCAGGGCCCCATCGCCGGTAGCCGGCTGCCCGTTGCCCTGCAGGATTCGCATGGTCAGCGGGCCGGTACCGCCCTGCCGACAGGGGATCGCCACCTCATGAAAACCGTCGTCGTCCAGATCGCAGGTCACCGGCGGTCCCACAGGTGCCATCCCCAGGTCCACCGGCCACCCCGGCATCGGTTGCCCCAGTTCACTCAACACGAACACGGTCCCATCCTCGAACGCGACCACCAGTTCCTCGTTCGCGGGTCCGGTCATCTGTCCGACAGCCGGGGCGAGGGGAAACTGATGACCGAGATCCCGGCTCCAGGCGAGACTCGGGCCATGCGAGTAGGCGACGGCCCGTCCGTTGCGGGCCACCGTGACGACCAATGGCGTATCGGCCGAATCGACCCAGCCGACCGGAGCGGTCAGTGGCTCGTTGAACTCGACCTCCACCTCCTGCCAGGACCCGTCCGCCGCGAAGAAATAGAGGGTGCCATATTCCGAACCGACGAGGACTTCGTCGCCCGCGACACCATCCATGTCCATCAGCATCGGTGTCGTCAGACCGCCCTGGGCCGAAGGATTCGGAAACACGAACACGGGGAACTCGGGCAGGGAGACACCGCTGCCATCGAAAACATTCAGCGCTCGGGCTTGCTGATCGACCGCGACCCGGGACGGAACCGCGATGACCGGTTCCCCTTCGAGATCAAACCGTCCGAAATTCGGAGGCGCGGAGAGCACGCCGGGCAACCCGAACCTGCCTCCGAGTTGGGAAAAGGCATCCGCTTCCTTGACCTCGACCGACAAGGTGCCCGAACCCGAAACTCGTTTCACGGCCAGAAAAAGCGACTGATCCGAGTCCGGCGTCCAGTACAGGAATTCCGAAACACCGGGTCCGAAGGCATTGCGTCGCAGTGCCTGATCCTGCCGATCCGGTCGCGACTGCCAGTGGGGTTCGAAGATCTCCAGACTGACATCCAGCGAGCCGACCGGGCTGGCCTCGATCAGATAGTTCACTCCCGCCTGGAGGACCAACCGGCGAGCGATGACCGGCCGGTCCCAATCCGAACTGATGTATTCGGTCAACGGGTGTCCGGGAGCCAGCGGTTCGAGCGCAGCTTCTATCGCAGCATCCGCGCGGAGCAGTCCCCACCCCCGCACTTCATCGGCGCCTTCGTAGTCGGGCAGTTGCACGTCACCCAACCCGGTCGATACCTCGGCCTGCGAAACGACCGCACTGCCAGCCTTCAGCAACGCTTTCCGGGTCGAAACCGATTCGCGATCCGGCGGCAGGTCCAGCCCCGACTTGCGCAACGCTTCATCCAGCAGGGCCAACGCTCCGGCGGCATGTGCGGCCGCCAAGCTGGTTCCGAACCGTCCGCTGTAGCTGTCGTCGGGCTCATTGTCGCAGGCCATGATCCGCCCCGCCGAAGCCAACAGTCCTCCGCCGGGCGCCACCAGATCGGGCTTCGTCCCCCCGGGATATCCACGGCTGCTGAACGCCGAAACCGCTCCCTGGTCGTTCACGGCCCCGATGGTCAGCGCCTGGGGCGAGCTGGCCGGATACGACGGCGTTCCGCTCCCGGGCCCTTCGTTGCCCATGGCGGCGACGGGAAGGATTCCAGCTTCCACAAAGGCATCCATCGCCGCGCTGATTCCAGCGTCGACAGGCCAATTGACCGCCGTCAGTACCGTCCGGATACGGTACACGTCGCGATGATTCAGGGTCCAATCACAGGCAGCCAGGAAGTCTCCCGCCCAGGTATGCCAGATTTCGTCGAAATCGTAGAACTTGACGATCGTCAGTCGTGTCGCCGGCGCCAGCCCGGCCAGGTAGGGATCGACGACCCCACTGCCGGCAACCACCGACGCGAGCGCCGTCCCATGATAGTGGTAATCCCAGGGGCCCTGCGCTTCCGGGAAATCGTCCGTGACATCGTGCCAGCCGACGACCTTGTAGCGGTCCGCGGTCGGCCAACCTGATTCGGCGGAGTGCCAGTCATTGGCATCACCCACCGCCGGCGCCGGGCCGTCTACATCGTCGTCCAGAGCATCCCCCAGATCGCCGTGAGCGGTATCGCATCCCGAATCCAGGATCGCAACGGAGGTCGTCCAATCCTCCCCGACGCTCCAATGTCCTTCGGCTGCCTGAATCGCTCCAACCAGGCGAGTGCTCGTGGCCAGGGCAGGCACACCGGCCCGGTCCAACTGGATCCGGCCGCCGGGCCCTGCGTCGAGGTAGGCACGCAGCCCCGTAGCGTCCACTTCCAGGACTTCGACTCCCCCGAAGCGATCGATCGAGTGCCGCAGCCGGCACGTCCCGACACGCCGCGCAGCTAACTGTTCGCTCTTGGTTCCCATGGGTCCGAAACGCAGGATACGCAGGCGATCGTCGGCCCAACCACCGGTTGCGGGAGTCTTGTCGGCCGTAGGGAGGCCGCCGTTGCGCAGCGCGGCGTCCGCCCGCTCGGAGCGAGCCGAGGTCCGCAGTAGATCCCACGGCGCGTTGCCCTCGCGCCAGGCATCGAGGACATCCTCGATTCCATTGCCGTCGCGATCTTTTCCCGGTACGAAAGAATCCATCACCGACATGGCGGCGTGGGCGGAAGGAACAGCCGCCGGCAGGATCCCCGCAAGCACCAACAGAAGTGGGGCGAACCCGGTGATCAGCGGGGATCCAAGCCGACAGAAGGCGGCAGCGCGAGGGGCCGAGAGCCAAACAGGGACTCTTCGTGCCGTGTGCCGGGCGCGCTCTGTGCGAGGTTCGTGCATTCCGGATCCTTGCTGTACTTCGAAAAGTGAGCCCGTACCCGGATGGGGATCATCGCCCACAGGAGACATCCCATACGACGCCGCGCGGCCTGGGCTACCTGGAAAATCGAATCCGTCGAAGGCAGGGCCACCACCGAGTGATGCGACGACGGTCCGGTCAGGTAGCCGGAAGTTGCCGAAACAACCTCCGAAGTGACGGTACGGATCAGCGACGCGACGGGCAAGTCTCCCGCCCCGGATGGAGTACAGACTAGGTGATTCCTGCCATATGCCGCAAGGTCAGCCCCTCCTCTTCGCCCTGGTGGTCGATTGCGACCAGATCGAAACGGCATCCGCGGGACGATCGGGGGCCGCGTTCGGACAACCAGCGCCGCGCCATCCGGCGCAGCCGCGACAGCTGCCACGGGGTGAGCCAGTACGCTGCGGGCGCAGGACTGCGCGGACCGCGCGTCTTGACCTCCACGAACACGACCAGATCACCGCGCAGGAGGATCAGATCGATCTCACCCCCCGGACGTCGAAAATGACGATCCAGCAATCGGTAGCCGCAGGATTCGAGGTAGCGCAGGGCGATCTCCTCGCCCAGGGCACCGAGTCGATGATTTGCCGACACCGCGTCGTCCGATCCGGAAGGAACGCCGGGCAGCCAGAAAGAATCGGACCGGATCAGAAGAGTTTGCCCTGGTCCAGGGAGGCCAACGGTTGGTAGCTCATGCGGTGCAGCGGACAGGGTCCGAGACGATCGATCGCCTCACGGTGCGCTTTCGCCCCGTAGCCCTTGTGGGATGCGAAGCCATAGCCGGGATAGCGTCGGTCCCAGACCACCATGATCCGGTCGCGGAATACTTTGGCCAGGATGCTGGCCGCGGCAATTGCGGCACTGGTTCCGTCACCCCTGATTACCGGTCGGGCAGGAATGTCCACGTCCGGTGTCTGCGTCCCGTCGACCAGAACCAGATCCGGCGCGGGCGCGAGTTTGTTCACGGAGGTCCGCATCGCCTGCAGCGTTGCCTGGAGTATATTGACGTCGTCAATGCGGGCGGCAGAAACAGCGCAAGCGCCCCATGTCAGGGCGCTTGCCAACACCTCGCGGCAAAGGTCCTCGCGAACCCTACCCGAGAGTTTCTTGCTGTCATTCAGGCGCTCGGGACACCAGCCATCGGGCAGGATCACTGCCGCAGCCACGACCGGACCCGCCCAGCAACCACGGCCGGCCTCGTCCACTCCAGCCAGGCGCAAGGCACCCTGTTGCGAGTGTTCGTGGTCGTACCGGGCCAGCGGGCTCGGCGCCAAGAGACTACCGGCGGGCTTCGCGGATACGAGCCTTGCGACCGGTCCGGTCACGCAGGTAGTACAATTTTGCACGACGGATGCGTCCACGTTTCTTCACCGTGATCGAATCCACGTTCGGCGACTCGACGGGGAAGATCCGCTCGACGGCGATGCCGCTCGAGAGCTTCCGCACCGTGATCGTAGCCTCGGTGCCGGTACCCTGCCGGGCGATGACCGCGCCGATGAAGTTCTGGATCCGGGTCTTGCCACCCTCCTGGATCCGCACGCCGACGGCGATCGTGTCACCGATGTTGAACTCCGGGAGGTCGTCCCGCAGGTCGTTGTACCGGATCGAATCAATGATATTCATCTCTGCCTCCAGCTGTCCGGGATCCTCGCGGATCGCGGATTCGTTGCCGGCCCATCCGAATCGGCCGGCTCTTCTAGTGGACCTCTACCCGCTCGTCGCTTCCCGCAACGGCGAGACCGTTTCAATCCTCGTCGGGCGACAGGTCCGGCCGACGCGTGCGCGTGCGCTCGTTGGCCTGTTCCTCCCGCCACTGGTCGATCTTCGCGTGGTGGCCCGACAGTAGCACTTCCGGCACTCCGAGGCCCCGGTACTGCGGGGGTTTCGTGTACCAGGCGCAATCCAATCCGCCCTGCCTCGACGCCGTGAAGCTGTCGTTGTTTGCCGAATCCTCGTTGTGCAGGACACCCTCGAGGCGCCGCACGATCGCATCGGCAATTACCAGGGACGGCAGTTCGCCGCCGGTCAGGACGTAGTCCCCGATGGAAATCTCACGATTGACCACCAGGTCCATCACTCTTTCGTCCACGCCCTTGTAATGGCCGCAAACGAAGATGATCTCGCCCTTGTCCTTCAGATCCTCGACCAGTTCCAGCGTGAGCGCCTCGTCGAAGGTCTCACCCTGGGGCGTGGTCAGGATCACGGTCGCATCGTCCCGCACCCGGCAGGATTCGACCGCGTCCACCACCGGCGGGGCCATCATGATCATTCCGGCTCCGCCACCGTAGGCCGTGTCATCGACCGTGCGATGCTTGTCCACCGCAAAGTCCCGGATATCCACGACCTGATATTCCACCTGTCCCTGACGTTCGGCCCTGCCGCAGATACTCGTATTGAGCACGGCGCGGACCATGTCGGGGAACAGGGTCAGTATTTTGATGCTGGGCCTGACGGCCTCGCACTCCGGTTCCAGATCAGTCGAGCTGGACATCGAACAATCCTTCCGGCGGATCGACCACGAGCGGGCCGGTCAGGCCGTCATCCGCGCGCAGGATCGGTTCCACTGCCGGAATCATCACGTCGCGTCCGTCGCGCTGGAAAACCAGCAACAGCGAACCGGCGGCGCGCCGGACCTCGGTGACCGTACCGACGGATTCACCGTCCACGGTCTCGATCGGACGTTCCAGGTACCGGAAGGCCAAGCCTTCGACGGGCCGCGGAAAGTCCTCTGCGAGGTAACTTTCGCGCGCAAATCCCAGGTACCTTCCCACGAGCGCCTCGGCTTCGTTGCGACCGTGCACGTTCGCCAGCTTCAGGACCGCCGTACCCCCGGTCAACCGGTGCCGGCTGATCTCTACCGGGGAGCCGTCCTGCCAGACCACATAACCACTTGCCAGCAAGGGCTCGTGGAAATCCAGGAGCGGGTAGAGTTTGATCTCTCCCCGCAACCCGACGGCCTTGACGACCTCGCCGATGGAGATGAACGACTCCATCCTATTCGACGATTTCCAGACCAATGCGCTGGTCCGTCCGGGCGCTGACCGCCATCAGCAGGACCCGCAGGGCCCGGGCGGTCTGGCCGCCCTTGCCGATGACCTTGCCCAGATCATCTTCGTGCACGCGGACCTGGTAGATATCGCGACCCTGCCGGCTGGCAATGTCGACGGACACCTGATCCGGATGCTCCACCAGGTTCACCACGATAAACGAAACGAGCTCCAGAACCTGCTCCTGGCCGATGTTCAACCCGTCATCCGAATCCAGGGCGGCAAAGTCCTCGACCGACATCTCGGTCGGAGTCGACTCGCTGGCCTCTTCGGCTGCGGCTTCCGAACTCATCGGAGTGCTCTCTTCGGTACCGTTCTCGTGGCCGTTCAACTTTCGCCTTCCCCGTCGGAGTCCTTCTTGGTCTCCTCTTCCTCGGCAGCGGCCGGAGCCTCTTCGGTCTCTTCGGCAGCCGGAGCCTCAGCAGCGGCAGCTTCGGCCTCCGCGGCTTCGGCGGCAGCAGCAGCCTCGGCTTCCGCCTGGGCGGCGGCTTCCTCGGCAGCCTTGGCGGCAGCTTCCTCGGCGGCCTTCGCAGCGGCTTCCTCGGCCTCGGCGCGGGCAGCGTCCTCCAGGGCCTTGGCGGCGGCAGCCTTCTTGGCGACAGCGGCCTCGACCATCCTCTTCTTGCGGTCCTCACTGGCAGTACGGAATTCCTCGACCTTGGTCGCGATCTCCGCCTCTTCCATGCCGGACTTCACCAGGGACCAGCGATACAGCACACCCTCGGCACGCAGCAGCGCCCGGGCGGTCTCGCTCATCTGGGCGCCCTTGCCCAGCCAACTGATGATCTCGTCGGCGTGGAGCTCGACCTCATGCGGATCGCAGAAGGGATTGTAGTATCCCAGGTTCGCCAGGTAGGCACCGTCACGCCGCTTGCGGCTGTCCAGTACGACCATGCGGTAGAAGGGACGCTTTTTCCGGCCCATGCGGGTCAGTCGAATCGTTGTGGCCACTATCATCCTCCATCATTGTGGTTTCGCGCCGCGCCCCATGCGCGCCGCGTACGTACAACCGCTCGATCAGTGCGGCTGCTGAGAGCCCAGGACCTTCTGGCCGAACTCCTGGAGTCCGCCCGCGGAGTTGATCTTTTTCATCATGCTCCGCATGTCCCGGTACTGCTTCAAAAGCTTGTTCACCTGCGAGACCGTAGTCCCGCTGCCGCGCGCGATCCGCTTGCGGCGAGATCCATTGATCAGGTCGGGTTTGCGACGTTCGGCCGGCGTCATCGAGTTGATGATCGCCTCGACTTTGGCGAATTGACCATCGTCGACATTCGCCTTGTCCAGCACGTCGCTGTTCATGCCCGGCAGCATCTTGAGCACGCCCTTGAGCGGGCCCAGTTTCTTCATCTGTTTGATCTGGCCCTGGAAGTCTTCCAGATTGAATTGGCCCGAGGCGAAGCGTTCCGCCATGTTCTCGGCCGCATCCAGGTCCATCTTTTCTTCGGCCTGTTCGATGAGCGTCATCATGTCGCCCATGCCCAGGATGCGGCTGGCCATGCGGTCGGGATGGAAGACCTCGAGATCCTCCATCTTCTCGCCCACACCGACCAGCTTGACCGGGCGGCCGGTCACTTCCAGCACACTCAGAGCAGCGCCGCCGCGCGCATCGCCGTCCAGCTTGGTCAGCACGGCACCGTCGAAACCCACCTGATCGGCGAACTCGGAGGCGATGTTCACGGCTTCCTGGCCCGTCATCGCATCGAGCACGAGCAGTTTCTCGTCCATCGACACCATCTTGTCGATGTTCTTCAGCTCGTTCATCAGCGTGTCGTCGATGTGCAGGCGGCCCGCAGTATCGACGATCAGCACGTCGCACTTGTTGTCCTTGGCGCGGCGCTGGCCCAACTTGACGATCTGGGCGGCGTTCTTGCGCTCGCGGTCGACGTGCACGGGCACGCCCACGCTCTCGGCGATCACTTCCAACTGGTCGATGGCCGCCGGACGATAGATGTCCGCCGCTACGAGCATCGGCCTGCGGCCTTCCTTGACCAGGCGTTTGGCCAGCTTGCCGCAGAAGGTGGTCTTGCCCGAGCCCTGCAGGCCCATGACCATGACCGTCGACATCTCCTTCTGACCGGCCTCGCCCAGGTTCAGCTCGGCGGCCTGGCCACCCAGCAGGGCAACCAACTCGTCGTTGACGATCTTGACGACCGTTTGTGCTGGAGTCAGGCTGCCCAGGACGTCCGTGCCCAGCGCCTTCTCGCGGATGTCGGCGACCAGTTTCTTGGCCACACCGTAGTTCACGTCCGCTTCCAGCAACGCCATGCGAACCTCGCGCAGCGCCTCCTTGACGTTCTCCTCCGTCAAGCGGTCAGCGCCCGAGAGCTTCTTCATCGTGGCGTCCAGACGCCGTGTCAGTTCCTGGAACAAGGAGGCCTCCTGCGACCCATTCCGCGCTTCGGGACCACCATTCCGGAGCCCGAAAAAAACGCACGTCCACCTGCGGATCAGGCCCAAAGACCCGTCTCAGGCACACAAAAGCACACAAAGGCGTTCCGATCCGTCACCGTCCGTAAATCACCGGACAAGCTTGCGGCCGAAACAACCATTTGGAATACAACCAGTTAGCAGTGCACAGCCCGCAGCCCACCAGGGGGCCGGAGCAGACTCGCACCGAGGGGGAAAACTAACATTTGGAGGGAGTTCGCGCAAGGAAGGCCCCACGCGCGGGGATCTCAGCCCCGCAGCCGTCGCACGCGCTCACTTCGGTCTTCCGCCCCCAGCAACCAGGAGCCGGAAACGAGGATATCCACACCTGCCGCGCGACATTGCGCAGCCGTCCGATCATTGATACCGCCGTCGACGGAAATCTGGAACTGCAGCCCTTGGGCCTCACGCCTTCGATCCAATTCGCCGATTTTCTCCAGGGCGCGTTCGTCGAAGGACTGGCCCCCGAATCCCGGCTGCACGCTCATGACCAGGACCAGGTCCAGGTTCGGCAAATGGGGCAGCAGCTCGTCCAGATGCGTACCCGGATTCAGCGACAAACCGCGCTTCATCCCCAGTTCTCCGATACGCTCCAGGGTCGACCCGACGTCACTTTCGGCTTCCTGGTGGATCGTCAACGCATCGATTCCCGATTTCGCGAACGCTTCGAGGTACTGATCCGGGTGCGAGATCATCAGGTGCGCGTCCAGCGGCAGGTCGCTCGCCCGGCGGATCGCCGCGCAGATGAACGGCCCGAAGGTGATGTTCGGAACGAAGTGACCGTCCATGACATCCAGGTGCAGCAGGTCCGCGCCGGCCGCCGTCGCGTCGGCGATGTCCTCGGCCAGTCGGGTAAAATCGGCGCTCAGCAGCGAGGGGGCGACGTAGGCGGTTCCGTCAGCGGGACGAGGCAACCAGTTCAAGCCGTTCTCCTTTGGGGATCCGGACGCCCACGGCGGGGCTCTGGGAAAGCACGATGTTGGGCGGGAAGCGGTCGGTGCGCTCGTAGGTAACCGGCGCCAGGACGAAACCGGCGTCCGAGGCGATCTGACGGGCCCGATAGATCGGCGTCCCTCGCAAATCCGGCATGCGGACCAGGGCCGGCGGAGCGGGTTCGGCCACGACCAGGTCCACAGTGGCCCCCTTGTACAGTTCAGTGCCCGCACCCGGACTCTGGAAATCCACGACCGGCTCGGTTACGCCCGGACGGCGCAGGCGCAGCACCCGGCCCAGGCGATAATTCTCGCGCTGCAGCGTGATCTCGGCCTGCCGGAACGAAAGGCCGGCCAGCCGGGGCAGCACCCCTGCCGGCGGTCCACTGGACAGTACGACACGCACCAGGCGGCCACCGCGGACACGGGCATTGGGTGCCGGCACCTGATCCAGGATCATACCGGCCGGAATCGTCGGGTGCGCGCGCGAGCGCAGCACCTCGACTTCCAGATCGGCGCCGCGCAACTGGAGTTCGGCGCCGCGCACGGTCAGCCCGCGCACATCCGGCATGGCCACCACCTGGTTGTGGTGAATGATCGCCGGCAGTACGACGAAGTTGATTCCCAGCGCCGCAACCCCGGCCAGCAGGCCCAGTCCGATCAGCAGCAGCAGGAATTTCCAGAGTTTCACTTCGACTCCCGTTCCGTCGATTCGCCTTCGGTGCGGCGCCGCAGGCGGGCCGCGAAAAATCCGTCGCCTCCGGTCTCATCCGGGGTCCACGTGCGGTACCAGGGATCGCCGACGGGTAACAGCCGCGAATCCTGTGCCAGCAGTGCGTTCAAAACGCGCTCGTTCTCCTCCGGTTCCAGCGAGCAGGTAGCGTACAACAACGAGCCGCCCGGAGCCAGCAGATCTGCCGCCTCGGACGCGAGCTTCAGCAGGCGGGTACCGTTGCTCGCCAGCGTCTCCGGCTGTAGACGCCAACGTCCCTCGGGGTGATGGCGCAGCACCCCGCTTCCGCTGCAGGGACCATCCAGCAGGACCGCCTCGAAGGCACCGGCCGCAAAAGGCGGGTGAGTACCATCGGCCACCAGCCGCCCCACCGCTTCCAGCCGGGTACGCCGCAAAGTGCGGTCCAGCATCCGAACGCGCGACAGGCGATGGTCCGCAGCCACGATCCGCCAGCCGGTCAGACCGGTGGCCAGCAGCGCAGTCTTGCCACCGGGAGCCGCACACAGGTCCAGCAATCGCGGCGTGGCGTCGCCCTGCGGCACCGGCAATATTTCAGCCAACCAGCGGGTGGCCTCTCGAACCACCGGATCCTGCACGATCAATCCGGGTTGTTGCTCCAACAGGTCAT
>JANTGJ010000119.1 GCA_024762975.1 Candidatus Krumholzibacteriia bacterium | reverse complement strand
TCATTCTCTCGGCTCGCGATACTCGCGATGTGCGAGGCCTTGGTCCAGGAGATCGACCCCTCAGCCAAAGCTTCCCGCATCGCTGGAAGCTCTCCCAACCTCCGCCCGATCTTGAGAAATGAACGACATTGGTTCTCAGTGAGGCCTGCGGCGCCCATCGCATACTCGTAGATGCTCGCATAACCGAGAGCACGATAGACCTTGCGGTCGAAGATCAATCGGAGGTAGGTGATACTGCGAACCAGATCGCGCCGAAGCCCCGCTACGCTATTGCAAAAATTCTTGTGCAGCGCTACCGCCGCAGGTGTCGCATGAGCGACAATCGGTTGTTTCGAATCGGCGCGCTCCATCGCCACCTCCTGCCGACTTGTTCTTTGCTGATCCACCACCGTGCCAGCACGGTTCAGCGGCACGATATGACAAATCCACGACTGCAGGGACTGTGCCACGCAGATTTCGAAGGAAACACGGATTTCGAATCAAGGAAGGTCAGCATTCAGATCGGCGAGTAGACAGCCACAGCTCAGAGAGTCAACCGGAGGAGACACAACCATTCGAGGCCTTGCACAAAGGAGCTAGTCCAAATCATCCACGACACCCACCACCACCGACCGCACCGGCATATTCTCCACGCCGAGGATCTGCCGCGCGCCATTGCCCTCGTCCAACATGATCACCGTCTCGCCGGCCCCGGCACCGATGGCATCGACAGCGATCACGTGGCCGCCCGTGGCCTGCCCCAGCGCATTCAGCTTGTCCAGGATCAGTAGTTTGCGACCCGCCATGTCCGGGTGGTGGATCGTGGAGGTGATGCGGCCGACGACGCGAGCGAGGATCATGATTCGTCCTCCGGTGTGTCCAACTGCACATCGTCGGCGATTCCGACCACGGCGTGATCGACCGGCACAAAGGAAGGTTCGAGTGTCAGCGCGGCCTCGCGGCTGGCCTCCCAGTAGATCAGCTCATTCGGTCCGGCCATGCGGGTTCCATCAGCGCAGACGAAGGGATTGCCTTCGGGCTGGCAGTTTTTGTCCAACGGTTGCACCCACAGCAGGGGAACCCCCTCCATGCCTTCGTAGACGGTGGCAGGGACCACATGTCCGATGACGCGGCCGAGGAACACGCTAGCCCTCCAGCTTTTCGAAAGTCTCGCCATTCTCCAGCGCCCAGTTGCGACACCCTGCGAATCGCGAACCCTCACCCAGTACCTGGCGCAACAGCGGATCGGCATTGGACAGGATCGAGGCGCCAAGCACTTCGCCCGCGCCACCACAGGCGCTCGTGCGCTCGACAGCTTCCTGCACGTCGTGCAGATCGCCGCTGATGACGGCCACGGCCTTGCCCCCCAGATCATCGCCCAAACGCAGTTCCGTCAGCGCGATGGGAACAGCCTTCAATACTTCGTCCAGGATTCGCAACAGCGCGGCCGAGGTCGAGATCTCCAGAACGCCGACGGTCTCGCCGGCGGGCTCGGACGAGTCGCTGACCAGAGCCAGCGCCAACGAGGCGTGCGGGTCGGCCAGAAGGACCTCGTCCAGAAGTGCACCCGTCTCCTTGCCCGTGGCCGTGCCCTCTGCGTGGGCCTCTTCCGTCGCACCGACCGATCCGCCGACCAGCGCCAGGTACCTCCCCGGCTGGACCGTGCCGCAGCGCAGCAGCGCGACGGGTGAATTCTTCAACATCCGGTCAACGGCCAGGATCCCGACCGCAACGCTACTGTATTCGAGTAATGCGAGCGACTTGCTCATGCGCCACCTATACGATTCGGAAGTGATCGACCATCACGCACCGACGCCGGCGCGAGAAACTGACCGGGTAGGTCAGTCCCTCGCCCGTCGGGCTGGCGATGGTGAAGCTCGTGTGCCCCTCGCCACCGGCTCCGAGGCCGGCGACGATGGGTCCGTTCTTGACGAAGATGCTCGTGTTCGCGACGCGCGCCATGCGGCTCAGTGCGTCGATGTTGCGCGAGTGCATCGAGGCGCTGTGACCGAATCCGTGCTCGGCCTCGCGCGCCAGGTCGATCGCCCGGTGCACATCGGCGACGCGCACGATCGGCAACACCGGCATCAATTGCTCGGTCCAAACCAACGGATGATCCTCGGGCACCTCGGCGATGATCAGCGGCACGTCGCCAACACCGGTCACGCCGATGCGCTCCAGGATGACGGCAGCATCCTTGCCGACCAGTTCCTTGTTGATCACCGAGTGCGCGCGCGGGCCGCGGTTCTCGCTGAAGATCTCCTTTTCCAGCCTGCGCATCTGCGCCTGGTCCACGAGATAGGCGCCCTCGCGACGCAGGGCGGTGATCAAGGAGTCCGCCACCTCGGCGACGACGAAGACCTCCTTCTCGTCGACGCAGATGATGTTGTTGTCGAAGCCCGCCCCGTAGACGAGATCCTTCGCTGCCTTGGCGATATCGGCGGTCTCGTCGACCACTGCCGGTGGATTGCCCGGGCCGGCGCTGACCGACCGCTTGCCGCTCTGCATCGCCGCCTTCACCACTCCCGGACCACCGGTGACCACCAGCAGATTGATCCCGTCGTGGTGCATCAACTCGCCTGCCGACTCGATGGTGGGCCGCCCCACGGCCGTGACCAGATTCTGCGGACCGCCCGCCGAAACGACGGCACGATTGATCAGACGCACAGTTTCCATACTGCACTGCACCGCGCCCGGATGGACATTGAAAGCCACGCTGTTGCCCGCCGAAACCATGCCGATCGTGTTGCAGATGATCGTACTGGTCGGGTTGGTCGTCGGCGTGATGGCGCCGATGACGCCGAACGGGGCCCACTCCATCAGCGTCAGGCCATGATCCCCGGTCGTCGTCTGCGGGATCAGCGATTCGGGGCCCGGCGTCTTCTCGGTCACAAGACGATTCTTGATGCGCTTGTGCTCGTAGCGGCCGAGTCCCGTTTCTTCCCAGGCCATTTTCGCCAGCCGGTCGCCCTCGCGCAAAAGAGACTCGCGAATGGCGGCGACGATCTCGTGGCGTTGGGCCAACGTGGCTTCGCTCAGGGCATGGAAGGCGATCGTGGCCGCCATCACACACTCGTCCACCGTGGAGAAAACCCCGTCACCACCGGGAACGATCGGCGCCGTTGCCGGGTGCGCAGCCACCGGAGCTGCCACATACCCGCCGGCGGGCAGATTCCGCAGGGGTGTTCCCGCCGCCGGTCGCGGCAAGACCGCACCGGCACCGGCCATGGCCGCGGGTTGCCCGCCGGCCTGCTGCGCCAACATCCGGGCAATGCGGTCGACCTGTTCGTCGGTCAGTCGCCTCATCCTTCAGCGCCCTTCCTGTAACGCTCCTCGCCGTCGATATCCCAGCTGTCGACGATGGCCATGATGACCGAGTCGACCGGCTTGTTGTTCGTCACGACGGTCTGCCGCGCCGACGAGCCGGAGGCGTACAGGACATACTCGCCCGCACCCGCGCCTACGGCGTCCACCGCCACGACGACACTTCCGGTCAACTGGCCGTCCGGCCCTGCGGCGCCGAGCATCAACAGCTTGAGTCCGTCGAGGCTCGACTCCTTCTGGGTGGAGACGACGCGTCCAAGCACCTTGGCCAAATTCATGGCGCCTACTCTTCGCCCTGGCGACCCAGCGGGATCACCGCGTCGACGTTGCTGTGCGGGCGGGCGATCACGTGGACCGAGGTGACCTCGCCCACACGGGTCGCAGCCGTCTGGCCCGCATCGCAGGCGGCCTTCACGGCAGCCACGTCGCCCCGCACGATCGCGGTCGTATAACCGCCGCCGGTCTTCTCATAACCCACCAGCTCCACGCGAGCTGCCTTGACCATCGCATCGGCTGCCTCCACGGTCGCCGTGAAGCTCCTGCACTCGATCATTCCCAGAGCGTCTGCCATTTCCGTTTCCTCCGTCTTGGGTGCATCCGTTGTGTGGATGGTTTCGGGGCCCGGCCGGTTCCTTCCGACCGGATCCTTCCGTGCGGCATTTCCTTCCAGCCGCCGGGCCCCAGAGCAACGCGTTCCTACGCGCCGTTTCTACTTCGAAATCACTCGTCCGCCGAGCGCCTCGAGCGCGGCCACGGCCGCGGGTCGGGCTACCTCGATGTCTTTTTCCTCGCCCCCGATGTACACGCGGCCGAAGCTGCCGACCGCCCGCACTTCGAGAATATTGATGTTCGCCGCCTTCTCCGCCTCGTTGGCCGCCAGCGCCGCGTAGGCCGCCGGCTCGCATTCAAGAACGAACAGGGTTTCGCCCGTCAGAATCAGGTTCCCGTGCCGCATCCGGTTGATCAGCATGCACTGATGGTCATCCAGATGGCGCACGACCTGGTCCGAGACGATGCGCGGCTTCAAGCGCTGATCCTCGCTCACTTCCAGCGCCTCGAGAATGGCATCGCCAGCCTGGCGCACGTCGGCCTGACTGTCGGAGTGGACTTCGAGCATCCCGAAGTTTCGCTCCACGATCTGCATGCCCGGCGTCACACTCGTGCTCTTCAGGGCGATGTCCATCATCCGGTTGATCTCGATGCCCGGCGCGATTTCCACGAACAAGCTGGCCTGCCCCACCTTGGGCAGGAAGCCCTGCGCGATCGTTGCCTGGAACGAAGCGAACTGGGGTTGCAGGCTGTCGATCACGCAATAGGCTCTCAATTCGACCATTTTCACTCCAACAGATCGGACCAGCTAGCGACTGATCGTGGTTTGCTGTGCTTCCTGTACGATCGCGATGCTGGCGCTGGCGCCGATGCGCGTCGCCCCCGCGTCGATCATCCTTTTCGCGTCGGTAAAGGACCGGATCCCGCCGGACGCTTTGACTTCCATGCCCGCCGGCCGGACGACCGAAGCCATCAGCGCGATGTCCTCGGCAGTGGCGCCACCGCTGGCGAATCCGGTCGAGGTCTTGACAAAGTTCGCACGCGCCCGCCGTGACAGTTCGCAGACGCGGACTTTCTCGTCATCCGTTAGCAATGCCGTCTCGATGATGACCTTCGAGACGGCGCTTCCGTCACGGCAGGCCTCGGTCACGGCCAGGATGTCCTTCAGGACATAGTCATCGTCGCCCCCCTTGAGCCGGCCGACGTTGATGACCATGTCGATTTCCTTCGCGCCGTCGCGAATCGCCTTGCGCGCCTCCATCGCCTTGATCTCGGGAGTGGAAGCCCCCAGCGGGAACCCGACGACCGAGCACGTCAGCACCGGCGTCCCGCGCAACCCATCAGCCACGAACTTCACCCAGCAGGGATTGACGCAAACGGAGCGGAAGGAATGCTCGCGAGCCTCACTGACAACCTTCGCAACCATGTCCTGCGTGGCGTCCGGCTTCAGGATGGTGTGGTCGATGTAGCGCGCGACATCCTCGGGAATGCGCCCCGGCGAGTCGGGCCCGGAGGTCAGGCGACGCGCGCCGAGCTCGATAAAATGCCGCGCCGTATCGGGGCAGCTGCCGACGCAGGGGCCGGCGTGGTAGACGTCGGTGCCGGTGCCGCCGACCAGGCCCTGCAGGCGGGCGACGATTCTTTGCAGATCCTCTTCCGAGAGGTCGTTCATCCCCGCGGCGTCGGACGAGACAGCCGGCGCCGCGGAGGCAGCATCGGTGATCATGGCCACACGACGTTGATGACGCGGTTCGGTGCACTCGGTGGTCAGGAAAATGTCGACGATCTGCGCCGCCAGATTGCCACCGATCAGACCGGCGCCCAAGGTCAACAGATTGGCGTCATTGTGCTCGCGGCCGTTGCGTGCGCTGGAAAGGTCGTACGCCATCGCGGCCCGCACCCCCGGGACCTTGTTGGCCACCATCGACGAGCCGATGCCTGCGCCGTCGATCATCACACCGCGCTGGGCCTGTCCCGAAGCAACGGCCTCGGCGACCTTGCGCGCGAATTTGGGATAGTCCACGGCATCGGTCGAATCGGTGCCCATATCCTGCACCTGGTGACCCTGCTGTTTCAGATGAGCGACCAGTGACTGCTTCAGTTCGTAGCCGCCATGATCCGCGCCGATCGCGATCTTCGTCATGCTTCCTCCCGCAGGCCTACCAGACCTGGGAATCGTCCTTGCTGCCGCCGCTCGTGCCGGTTCGATCCCGTCGTGGGACCGCCGCACCGAGCGTAAAGATTTGCCCGCCGAGTGGCTGGGAGATCAGGCGGACGTGGCCTCGATAGCGGTTCAGGCCCTCGGCCGTGATCCGGAACACCGTCAGGGTGCGGTTCCCCGAGGGCTTTTTCGTCGCCTCGAGATATCCCGCTTCCAGCAATCGATGCGTCTGCACGTGCAGATTTCCATCGGCCAGCCCCGTTTCCTGCCGGAGCTGGGTAAAGCTGAGGGGGCCTCCCCCCGTCAGGGACGCCACAATCGCCAGTCGGGCCGGCGTCCCCAGAAGTATGTCGATTTCCCGCGCCCTCATGGCTTCCTGTCGCTTTCGCTGCGGTCGATTCCGCGAGGGAACCGTGGGGCCTCGTTGCATTCCGTGCGCTGAGGGCCCTGCCCGATCACTTCGTAGAGTGAAGTTAAATCCCTTTCCAACAGGGTTGTCAAGATAAATTCTTTAGCTTTATTAGATGAAGCCAAATAAGGGGCGTCCTGGGGCGGCTCCGAAGGTCAAGATCGATTCCTGGAGCATCCTGGAAACGACGCTTCTGCGGCTGAAATCCATCTTATGATTGACCTGCGAAGTCCGCACTTAAACTTCACGTTATGAAGTATTTTGCCGAGCAAAAACAACGACCGTCCTCTTTGAGATTGCTTCATTTCATGAAGCGCAATCCACGCCAAAAACACATGCCCTTTCTGCGCGATGTGCTACTCTCTGTCAGCAGACAAGAGGGGCTGGCTTCCTGGAGGGATCTCAAGGCCCCAGCCCCACGATGCGACTCCGTTCCGGGCGGGTGATGTGAATTCCAGGAATCTACAGGAAAAGCACCTCGACGCATGGCTCAGCCTGACCCGCAACGCCCTGCAACCCGGGCAGACGGTTCGGTTACCGGTGCTGTCGGGGAGTATGCTGCCGAATCTACCCCTGGGCGCGGTTCTGGAGATCGAGCCGGTCGAGATCGGCGATTGCCGCTATGGGGATGTCATCGTATTCCAGGACGCCCCGCAACGCCTGACGGCGCACCGGGTGATCGGCAGCCTGGGTTTTGGCTCAATGCGCCTGTTCCTGCAAAAAGGGGACAACAACGCCACCGGGCATTGGATTCGCGGGGCCGGCGTGCGGGGCCGCATCCGGCGTGTTTTGCCTGCCGATGAAGACGAAACCGGTGCGCTCGTACCCCACAGCCGCGAACGCGCTGATACGAGCCGCCACGAGCACTACCGAAACCTGATTCTCTACTGGCCCCGGAAGATCCGGGACTTTTTGCGGAGGTAATCGCGCCATGTCCCTGGCCGCCAACGAATATCGTCTGGATTTGGGAGGAACCGTCCTTTCCCTGAGCTGTCCGACCGAGCGCCTGGCCGGCGGGCTCGCCCATTGGTTCGATCGGGACTCCTCGCCCGCCGAACCTCATGTCCGCCTGGATCTGGAGGTGGTTTCCGAGCACCACGACGCGGATTTGCCCAACTCCCTGCTGACCACCAAGATCGTGGCGGAGGACGGCAGCTTCGATGTGGCCGACGGCTTGATCACCGGACGCTACGACCCGCGCCTCGGTCAGGGCGTCATCCGGGCCAAGCAACTGCTCTTTGAGGTCCCTTTGGTTCGCGTGTTGGAACAGATCTTCTACCAGGCCTTCTATTCGGCCCGCGCACACTCCCAGGCCGACGCCTACCTGGTCCACTCCTCGGCGGCCATTGCCGACGGGGGCGGATTCCTCTTCGTCGGCCCCTCGGAGGCCGGCAAGTCCACCGCGATCCAGAACAGTGCCGCGCATCACGTACTGGGTGACGAGATGCATCTGGTACGCAATACACCCGACGGCTGGGTGGTCGAAGGCACCGGATTCAACGGCCTTTTCCGGGACAAGAAGCCGGGGAAGGCCCCCCTGAGGGCAATCTTCGTGCTGGACAAGACACCCGAACACGGCCTGCGCGAAGTTTCGAAAGTTCAGGCCGTCACGACGATCGGTCGCGAGATCGTACCTCCGGTCGGCCTGGAATCCATGGCGGACGAGACCACCTTGCCCGCGATGGTTGACGCTGCGGGTCGCATCCTGCAGAGTGTGCCGGTCCGCTGTCTCGAATTCCGTCCCGATCCGGGCTTCTGGCCGCTGATTCTGGAAGAATTCGGCAAATCGACCCGGTGACCGATTGTTCGAATGGAGGGAACGATCCATGGCCGAAAAGAACGCCGCAATGAATGAAGTCCTGACCCTCAACCCCGACTGTGTCGTCCGCGAAATCGGTGAGGGCCTGGTCATCCTGGTCCCCGAGACCAGCACGACCCACTCGCTGGAGAAGCTCGGCGTATTCATTTGGCGCCAACTCGACGGAAAACGAGACCTGGCAACTGTTCTGGAAGCGATCGTGTCCGAATATGAAGTGACCGAGGATACGGCACGCGCCGACCTGCTCGCCTTCGTCGACGAACTCAGGAATGCGAACCTGCTGCAGGCCGGCTAGCCACGCGAATCGCTACTTCAGGAGAGTCATCTTGCGGGACAGGGTGCGCCCCTCGGCCACCAGACGGTAGAGATAGATCCCGCTCGGCATCATGTCACCGCGGTTGCTCCGGCCGTCCCAGACCACGTGGTGGGATCCGGCGCCGCGCGTTGCGGCGACCAGGGTCCTGACGCGCCGGCCGGCCAAATCATATACCGCCAGATCAACGTGACCGGCGCGATCCAGTGAGAAGGCGATCTCCGTCGTGGGATTGAAGGGATTCGGCGTGGCCGATGCCAGGGCCACCGGCTCGCGCGGCAGATCGCCGGCGACCGGCGCAAAGGTGGTATAGACCGCGTTCGCCGCGTCCACGTTCGCCTGCAGGTCGGCCAGGGAATTGCCGTAGACCAGGGCAAAAGCCACCACATCGGAACCATTGGCCGGCAGATTCAGGCGAACCGAAGTCAGAGCCGACCAGTCGTCGGGTTGGTCCGTCACCGGGGTCGAAATGATGCCCGACAGGTGGCGCATCTTGAAGCTGTCTTCGATATACAGATTCGGGTAGATGTAGATCGGGTTGCTGATCAACGTCAAGTTGTGCGCCGTGCCGCCCAACCGCGCGACCCCGTAGTAGGGGCCACCCTCGGAATAGATGTACGTCAACGCGCGGGACGGATCGGTGCCGCCCTCATTCGTACTCGAATTCGCTACGTCGAAGTCGCAGAACACACCGGCGTAGAGTGGGTCCAGTGCGCTCGGGCCTTCGTTGATCAGGTCATACTCGAGGATCACAAAGTCTGCGTTGGGTTCGCCGGCAAAAGCCAGCGAAGTCTGACGCACCGTCAGCGGTTTCGGACTGGCATGGCCCGCATCCGAAAAGACCGCCTGGAAAGTCTGGTCGGCCCGCGCGGTGCCCAGATCGCGAACCCGACCGTTCGGGTCGGTCACCGTTTCCCACTCGGCGGGATCGCCACCATCGACCGAGAAGTCGCGGTTGCATACATAACCCGCGTCGGTGCCCACCCACAACGAGGACAGGTACAGCGCGCTTTCCCCGTCGAGATAGCCCACTCCATCGGCCACCGAGCGTTCCTGGCTCAGGTAGCCGATACTGCCCTGGTCGGTCACCGAAACGTAGAGGTTGCCCGCGTCGTGCGTCCGGTATTCGGGCAGGCCCACGTACCAGGGGATGTCGAAGGTGCGCTGGAAGCCGCTGGCATCGGCCACCGTCAGCAAGAGCGTGAATTCATGGCCCTGCGGCGCCTCGACTGCGATCGACAGTGCGAAGGCATCGGAAGTGTTCTCTGCCTGACCGCCGCCGGCCGTCATCGCGGGGAACGATCCCACGGCATCGGTCACCGACACGTACGGATCCGGTACCACGGCCAGCGACGCCGTCACGCCGTTCCCGTCCTGAATCGGACTGACGTTCTCCAGGCGGAAGGCAACCGGCGCTGCTTCGCCCGGATCCAGGACCTGATCCGAATCGAAATCCGGCAGAAATTTCACGGCGATCAGGTTCGGCAGCAGCACCGTCGGTACGGCCTGTACCGTCGCGTAGGCATCGATGCGGCCCGCGCCGAAATCGTTGTCCTTGCCGGTCGGCCCCCGGTCGATCGCATGGAGCTGCAACAGCGAATCCAACCCTGCCGGTGAAAGCGACGGATTCTTCTGTAACATCAGCGCCGCCAGCCCCGCCACGTGTGGGCAGGCCATCGAGGTGCCGCTCCACGAGTCGCCACTGTAGCCGCCGCCGACGGTCGTCGAGTTGATCCCCACACCGGGCGCCGCGATATCCGGCTTGATCAGGCCCGGTCCCGGGTCGTAGGGGAAATCGAACCAGGGACTGACCGTGCCCCAGGTAGCCGGCCCCCGCGAGGACTCCGTGTAGACCAGATCGTTGAAGTAGCTGGTGCCGCCCACGGTGATCACGCCGCTGGTGTGCGAGTACAAGTCTCCGACCGGACTCCACGGAGACGGGATGCGCGCGGTCAGCGACAACTCGATGGGGGGGTCGTAGAGGTTGTGGTCGTTGCCCGCGGAATTGAACAGGGCCACGCCCGCGTCGCGCAGATTGTCGGCGTTGAAGCGATCGTTGCGCGCGTAGATTGCGGCGATCGGCCCCGACAGGCCCAGCGACATGGTGATCAGCCGCGCGCCATTCTCGACGCAGTACTGCTGCGCCGCCCAGATCATGCTGAGCGTGCCGCCGCTGCCATTGTCCTGCCAGACCTTGACCGCCATCAGGGTCGCGCCGGGCGCTACGCCGGTCAGCGTGCCACCACTGCCGTCGCCTACGACCGTACCCGCGGTGTGGGTACCGTGCCCGGGTGTCAGGCTGTTGTCATCCGGGTCCGCATCGTCGGCGCCGAAGTCCCAGCCGTGGACGTCGTCGATGAATCCGTTGCCGTCGTCGTCCAAACCATTGGCGGCGATCTCACCGGGGTTGGTCCACAGGCGGCCGATCAGATCGGGATGGTCCACATCCACACCCGAATCGACGTGGCCGACCACGATGCCCGCTCCGTTGAACCCCAGCTCGTCCCACACACGGTCCGCGCCGATGTACTGCAGGCTCCAGGCGGTGTCGGCGGGCGCGGCGACCGCCTCGGGTTTGTCGAGGGCCTCGGCTGCGGTGCGGGGCTCGGTGTCGTCGTTGTACGACTTCATTGGCAAGCCAGGCAAGCCACGGACGAACTCATATGTGCGATCATAAAAGAGCGTGGCATTCAGATCGGTGGCCGCCAGAGCCTGGATCACCGACGCTGGAGCCTCGAAAGCAAGGGCGCCGGCCAGGTAGAGTTCGCGCACCCGGCTGACGCCGGAGGCCTTCTCGGCCGAACGCAATAGATCCAGCGCGGGCGCCTGCAGGCGGCGCATGGCGGGGCGCAGTTGAGCCAGCAACCGTTCACGGCGCAGGCGCGGATCAGTCTCGGCGCGCACGGCATCGCGATCAACGGTCGGCAGGTCGTGGAAGATCATCAGGACGGGGATCGGCTCCGTCGCCTTTTGTGCCATCAGGC